>DKYP01000114.1:0-31613 GCA_002499945.1 Lachnoclostridium sp. UBA7097 | reverse complement strand
AAAGGTTTTGCTGTTGTTGCTGATGAAATCCGCAAACTTGCAGACGAATCAATGCAGGCAGTAAGCAGGATTTCCGATATTATTACAAGGATAAATACACAGACAGAACTTACAGTAGAAACTGCAAGGCGTGCAGAGCAGATTGTCGGGGCACAGCAGGATGCACTTGTGACTACAGTCAATCTTTTTAACACAATTAACAAGCACATTGAAGACCTTGCTGACAACCTGGACGATATCACAAAAGGAATTGGACAGATGTCTGTTGCAAAAGACCATACACTTTCTGCAATCCAGAGCATATCTGATGTTTCAGACCGTGCCGCTGCATCTACATCACAGGTATCTTCTACTATTGTAAACCAGATGGATGCTGTTAAAAACCTGAATGGTAATGCTGAAACATTAAATAACAACTCCAGGGATTTGCTGGACGCTGTTACACGGTTTAAGTTAAATTAAAATTTATACGTTATTTTATGCCTAAAATACAGGCGGGATTTTTATATATCCTGCCTGTATTTATTAAATATCCTTATAAAGTGCATAAAAATCTGATTCCGCATTCTCCCACTGCCTGCTGTAAAACTTCCTTGCGTCATCAAGCGCAGCATTGTATACATAATCCCCTATTGTGTCCATAAAGAAATTATATATATCTTCCTGCCCTATATAACCTAAATCCAGGTTGTGTTCTTCCTTAAAAAAGTAATGGATTTCTTCCATTATCTTCTTTTTATCCTCATCTTTTAAACCTTCCATAATAATCCCCGTCCCTTATATACTAATATTTTTTACTGCCTTGGAATGGTTTTTCAATCTATGCACGTTCCAGGTAATCTTTGTAATAACTGCTCCCATTTCTTTTATCAAACCTTTCTGCAATCTCCCCGGCCTTTTTATAAAACCAGTCCGCAAGTATAGCAGTTTCATAAACCCCGTCCTGCCTGAATGCTTCAAATTCTTTAGGAAGTTCCATATCAGCTTTGTGCTGCTTTTTTGAAAGTTCCCTGAAAAGAGCCCATGCACCTGTATAAAAATGAAAGATTGATTTCTGGTTCCACATTCCAATTGTCCAGTCCAGGCGTCTTTTAAACAGCGCCAGGCCATTACTTGTATTAGTATAAGCATAATATTGTAATACTTTGCCCATATATTCCAAATCGCCCTGGTCTTTATTCTGTTTCCTGTGCAGTTTCCTTGCATATTGTCTGGCAGCTTTTACATCCCCCCTGTAAAGTGCATCATTTAAATAAAAATTCAGCAGGTTTGTAGATGCACCATCACAGGATTCATCTAACAGGTTTTTTTCAATCTTCTCTGCATATGTATCTGCCTTTTCCTTCTGTCCCATTTCAAGGTAAAGGCGGGCAGCATAAGAATGTTCACACGCCTCACAGTCAAACCTGTAATTTGGTTCTGCATTCCACGCTTTATTAAAATATTCCTCTGCCTTGTCCAAATCAACATACAGCCATCTCCAGAATACTTGCCAGTAATAACTTCTTTCTGCCATTCCAAACTGTTTCACAAGGCTGTAAAGCCCGTCAAGCAGCTTGTCCCACTCTTCAAGTGAAACCTGTGGTATACATGATATTGAATCAACGCCAAGAATAACTGCCATAATATAAGCTTCTTTGCCAAGGGTATCCCCCTTATGCCTTTCAACAGCCGCAGGATTTTCCTTAAAAACATTTTCAAGTTCTGTTACAACTGGAATACACTTAACTGCATCACCATGAAAATATTGTTCTGAAATATAATCAAAACGCATATACATTCTCCAGTAATTATCACCTGCCTGGTCTGCCTGTACAATAGCGTCTTTTAACATGTCTGTCCTTGGCTTGCCATGCTCCATTAAATGTATCTTCCTTATTAGTTTGTCACCATCAAATACACTATTTCCCATATTCCCCTCCTGTTTATATCTGTTTACCCTTTAAATATACTATAGAATTTATGTTTTGGCAATTTCTAATTATATGGTTCTGCCTTCTTCCATATTTCACTAACCAGTTTATGTACTGTTGTACATGGGCACATTTCTGATGGATTGCCAGTTCCATCCCTCAAATACTGTGCAAGACGGCATTTTGCTATTTTAACAGCTTCTGCTTCATTACCATAACGGTTCAGCAAAGTATAAATCTGTTGGCTGGATTTCTTGTATTTCTGTCCAGTTTTCTTTTCAAAAGTATTTGCAAACTCCCTGCAACAGGTAACAGAATCCTGGTAACTGTGCATTTTTCCAAAGTAGGCATCAAACCAAATCTCAATACATGGATTTGACCATCCCACATTAATTCCTTCCTGCCTGGCAGTTTCTATAATTTGGTCAAAGCGGACAACCTTGTCACGGTCAAATACAATCCATGGTTCTCCATATTGGGGTTCCATAGCAGCTTGTTCCTTACATGCTATAAAAAGTCCATCTGTTTTAGCTTTAGAAACTTTAATAACAATCCTGCCCTGTAAATCCTTAGGAAGGGAGTCCCTAAGACCATACATATAATTTTCTTCAGTTTCATTTGTATCAGTCACAATAAAATAATATCCCAAATCTGGAACCCTTGTACGAAAACTCTCCCGTCCCTTACGTTTTCCTGTCCTGTCTGCTTTTGCCATATTTAATCCCCCTTGAACATATCAAAACACTTCAATACGGGAATTGCACCATATTTGCCAAGCAGGTAATTTTTCCCATAACTTTCATCTTTACGTATTTTTATGCCATCTTCATCTACAAAATCAGCAAGTGAATAAAGTGTAGAAACCCCATTGCCATCCTTTTCAGTAAACCAGATTTCATCCCGCCGGAGCAGATTATTGGAAAGCTGCCAGGAATCATGGGTTGTAAATACTAACTGGGCATGGTTCGGGTTTATTTCTGGATTCAAAAAAGTAATAAGGAAATTTCTGGCAAGCAAGGGATGAAGCCTGGCATTTAATTCATCAATAAAAAACACTCCTCCGTTCTCCAAAACATTCTGCAAAGCAGGATATAGTGCAAACATTTTCAAAGTTCCATCAGATTCTTCTTCCAATGGTATAGATGCTGTCCCGCCATTAACCATGCGGTGTACTGCATCAATTTTAACATGCCTCTGGTTCTCATCCCCGCCTTTCATAACCTCAGTGTTAAATCCAATAATAGAAGAATCAAATGATGAAAAATATGCTACAACTTTATCTTGTACAGTTTTATCCTCCGCAAACCCCTCCGGCATAATAGAAGAAAGAAATATATTCTCGTAAGGGTCACCAAAATTTGCAAAGTTTGCATTATAAAACCAGTCCCGCATAAATTTCAGTTTTGTAATCTTTAGTTTTGCCCCCAGTGAAACAATAAGTGTTTCCTTATTCAGGGAAATCCGGATAAGTTCCTGGCTATTACCTGGAAGCCCGGACAAATCCAGTTCATCTCCGTTACGGTAAAAAATTTGTTTATATTCACGGGCAGTCTTGGCTTTTGAATTTAGCCATTCTTCAATTATACCATCTTGATTTAATGTAAATCCGTAATTGTATGACTTAAATCCACGTTCCTTGGTATCTATAAAGTATACTTCAAAAGAAGATTCAGCATCTCTGCTGGTAATATCAAATAGAAAAGGAGTATATTTTAATTTCTTTCTTTTAACTTTTTTATCATCTGGGTCACCACCATATGAAAATGACTCTGTTACGTAAGTCACCATATAACGAAAAGCTTCAACCACATTTGATTTGCCACTTGCATTTGCACCAAAAATAGCGGCGGCAGGCAGCAGTTTTTCATATCCGGCAGAAATAACCCTGTCAGAATGTTCAGTAATTTTAGTTGCAGAAAAATCTAAAATGGTATCATCCCTAAAAGATTTAAAATTTTTAAAGCAGAATTGTATCAACATAGCATATTACCTCCTGGTTTTATTATATGCCAAATTATAAAAAAATCAACAAGTATATGAGCTTTTTTCTCAATTCCCTGTTGATTTTATTTATAGTCCCAATTAGAATATTTAACTGGTACATACCACATTATTTTACTCATACCTTAAAGCTTCCACAGGATTCATTTTAGCTGCTTTATTGGCTGGGTAATATCCAAAGAATACTCCTGTTGCCATTGAAAAGCATACTGAAATAATTATTGCTGTGCCTGGTACTGTTGTCTGGTATCCAAGTATGTTTGCAGCTATTGCACCTAATATAAACCCTGTTATTATCCCAAATATCCCGCCAATTAAGCATAATATTACGGATTCTGTAATAAACTGCAGCCTTATGGAACTGTTTTTGGCACCAAGTGCTTTACGTGTGCCGATTTCCCTTGTCCTTTCTGCTATTGAAACCATCATTATATTCATTACTCCAATGCCGCCAACAAGAAGTGATATTCCTGCAATTAGTGAAACGGCTATTGTTATCGTATCTATCATTTCATACATTGATTCTGTCATGGATTCCATTGTGGAAACCCCAATTTCATAATCCTTATTTGTTATATAATACGGTTCTAAATACTGCTCTATTTCTTCTGCAAATGAGGATACGCTTTCTATATCCTGTGCTGTTACAACTGTAAACTGTGAATACCCTTTATCAGAATGCAGCCATTCTTTTGCAACAGAAAGTGGTATATATGCCATTGTTGTAATATCACTGCTGCTTTCAGATGAAAATGAATTTTCTTCATATTCGTAAATGCCTGTAATATAAAAATCTTCATATTTTCCATTGGAATTAATAATAATTTTCTGCCATAATGCACTTTCATTATCACCATTAAAAAGGCTTTCTACTACTTTGTCTGATACCATTATTACTTTTTTATTTCCTTCAACATCAGAAGATTTAATTCTCCTGCCTGCAAGAAGTGTAATCTTACTGCTTTGGAAATATTCATCATTTATGCCGTTTACCATAATATTAGCGGAAGTATTTCCTTTGCTGGCTGTGCCGCTTCCAACACTTTCACTTATTGCTATTGCATCTATTTTACCAGGAAATGTTTCCCGGAGTCCTGTTATCATTTCATCTGTAACCAGGTCTTTTTCTTCCAGGCTGCTGCTTCCTGACGCTGCGCCAAACCTCATTCCATTTGCTTTTACACTTTCTTCCTGCGCTCTTTGCTTAACGCCTGCTATAATATTATTTGCCCCCATTTCCTGGAAAGAGTCTGATACCACATTTCCCAGTGATGAGCTTACTGTCATAATTGCAATAACTGAGCCAATACCTATAATAATACCAAGCATTGTAAGTAATGAACGCATTTTATTGGATAATAATGCACTAAAGGCAATTTTAATATTTTCTATTATTAACAAGCTGCCACAGACCTCCTTATACCCGTTATCCTGCCATCACATAGTGTTATAACACGCCCTGTTTCACTGGCAAGCTCTGTTGAATGTGTTATTAAAAGAATTGTTTTGCCATGTTCTTTATTAAGGCGGTGGAAAATATCCATTATATTTCTTCCTGATGCAGAATCAAGTGCTCCTGTAGGCTCATCCGCAAGAAGTATACCTGGGTTATTTGCCATTGCCCTTGCTATTGCAACACGTTGCTTCTGCCCTCCGGAAAGTTCTTCTGGTTTATGTGACATCCTGTCCTTCATGCCAACAAGTTCTAAAAGTTCCTCCGCCCGCCTGCGCCTTTCCGCCTTCGGGACTTTATTATAAAGCATTGGCAGTTCAACATTTGCCCTTGCTGTAGCCCTTGCAACAAGGTTATATGTCTGGAATACAAAACCAATCTGGCGGCTGCGTATTTCTGATAACATTCCTTCTTTTGTATTACAGATATCTATATTCCCTAACTTATAACCCCCGCTGTCTGGTTTGTCTAATGCCCCGATAATATTCATAAGTGTTGACTTCCCGGAACCAGATTCACCAGTAATTGAAATAAATTCCCCTTTATTTACCTGCAAATCAATTCCATGAAGTATTTCAAGTTCATTTGGTTTCCCAACATAATATTTCTTAACAATCTTACTTAATTCAATTATAATTCCATTTTCTTTCCGCAAAACTGCCAACCCCCGTTATTATAAATACTATTCTTTGCCTACTGGTTAAAACCACCTTTGCTGCCTCTTCCGCCAAACGGGCCACCGCCCTGCATATTGCCGCCTGGCATCCCGCCACCCATTCCAGGTATGCCTGTATTTTCCTTTTCCTGTTCTTTATCTTCATTTCCAGATGAAACATCACTATCTGTAGGGATAATTACACGAAGCCCTTCAGAAAGCCCGTTTCCGCTTATTTCAACATAATAATCACTTTCCATGCCTTTTGTAACTTCTATTTCCCTCTGTCCCGCTTTTTCCTGTACCTCCCCTGCCTGTCCCATGTCTTCCACATATATTACAGATTTACCATCCTTATTTTCATGTACTGCATCATAAGGCACTGCATACACATCTTCTGCTTCTTCAAGTATAATGCTGCACCTTGCAGTCATACCCATCCTGAGCCTGTCATCTTTTTTATCCAATGTAATTTCTATTTCATATCCATCTGAAGAAGAGCCACTTCTCATACTGCCGGTTTCTGCCACACCAGTGCTTACTGTAGATGGTGCTACAAATGTAACTTTCCCTTCAAGCCCGTCTTCATCTGTGGCAGCTGTAAGCACCACTGCCTTCTGCCATTTACTTATACTGCTTATATCATATTCATCCACTGATGCTGTTACTTTAAATGAAGAAGTATTATCAATCTGTACTATACTGCCGCCATTATAATTATCACCTGCTTCTACATAAACAGCTGTAACTATACCGCTGGCAGTTGCTGTAACCTTGCAGTTTGCAAGCTGGCCTTTAGCTTCTTTAACCTGCTTCCTGGCTTCTTTTATGCTCTTTTTCCCGTTGGATTTTGCAGTTTTTAAAGATTCACTTGCATTATCTATGCCAGACTGGTTCTGTTTATTTGTATTCTTCTTATTATTCTTAGCCGTTTCATACTCATTCTGTAAGCTTTTTTTGCTTTCCTCTGCCCGGGAAAGTTCCTCTTCAAAAGCCATTTTCTCTTCCCCGTTTTCAGCATCCGCAATGTCTTTCTTTAATTCCTTAATCTTCTTTTTAATATCCTCCAAAGATTTTTTTATATCTGAAACCTTCTTTTCAAGGCTTTTCTTTTCACTGTTATAAGTGCTTCTGGCATCATCTAACTTACTTTGTGCAGAAGAAACAGAACTTTTATAATCTTTCTTTGCATCACTAAGGTTTTCTTTAGCTTCTTTAAGTACCTCTTCTAAATCATCTGTATTAAATTCCAGAAGCTTATCACCCTCTTTAACATTATCTCCCGCAGAAACATTAACTTTCTTAACTTCTATCCCGTTTAACTGGGCAGATACAGTTTTTGTGCTTCCGCTTTTAACCGTGCCTGTAGCGCTAATTGATTTAGTTAAATCCATTTTTTTAAGAACAATACTGCTTTCCCTTTTCCTGTCTGCCTGGACATAATCATTACTTAATTTATTCCTGGCAAATACTATAACACCAGTTACCACTACTATTGCCATAACAACAATAATACCCAATTTTACACCTTTTTTCTTAAATATTCCCATAACAGACAAATCCTCCTGCTCTCTTAATAAAATTACTATATATTATGTGCTTTCCAGTGATTTCATTTTATTGGAAAATTATGAAGAAATAATGTTCATATTTTGATTAAATTGTGAAGTGTACAAAAAATCCTAAATTGGCGGTGCGTTACATCCGCACCGCCAAAGAGCTGCCCATACACTTTATTTGTCCCTGGAGTTTAACCTTATTTTTTACTGTATTACTATTATGTACAGCAATTACTTTACTATCCATTTCCCGTCTTTATTTTTTGACAGGTAATAATTATATTTTTTGTAAATACCTGGTTTAAAAATTGTTTCATCATTATTTTCTGGTATTTCAAAATCTGCCTGCACCTTATTATTAGTTTTTGTAAAATCTGGAACCAGCAAAACTGCTGCTGCAAGAAGTGTTGCTCCTGCTATTATTTTTACTTTTTTTGAATTTCTCTTGTTTTTCATCATATTTTTAACTCTCCTTTTTATATTGCTGCCGTAAAACATTGCCGTCATTCCAGGACAGGCTTTTCTTCCTGCCATCTGTATTAAAATTCCTGCATAGTTCTTTCTGTTTTTTCTTCCTGCCTCTTTTATTACCCTTTCATCACAGGACATTTCCATATCCTGCACAAACTTTGAAAAGCCAAGCCATACCACCGGGTTAAACCAGTGTATACATAACAGGATATATGCCACAGGCATAAAAATATAGTCATGCCTTTTTATATGTACCCTTTCATGCAAAACCACATACCTGCGTTCTTCTTCTGGCAAGGCAGATGAAATATAAATCCTTGGATTAAATATCCCCATTACAAAACCTGCTGGTATAAAATCTGCCAGGTAAATATTTTCTTCCAAATTTATAGAAACCTGCAGTTTATGCCATAATTTTACATAAGAAATAATCCCACAGCACAATAAAAATATAAATCCCGCCAGCCATATAAATGCAATCCAGTAAAATGCCCCATGTACAACAGGCATATCTGCTGCCCTGCTTTTAATTATACCTTCTGGCATTACCGGGGCAGTTTTATTTAATATCTCCTGGTGTCTTTCCACTACCTGCAAAACCTGGTGTCCCTCCATAATTTTATCCGGGACAAGACCCCATATTCCTGTAAAAGTGACAGGTATTAAAAGCTTTATTGCAGGAATAATCCATGAAACATAAGAGAAAATTCCTGGTATCTTCCTAAAAAAAAGCCTTATGAAAATAATTATAAGAATAATGCCTCCGCCAGTAATACTTAATTCCAGTATTTTCCTAAATACATCTTCCATTGAAAACCTCCCTTATTCTTCATGTTCCTGTACAAACTTTTTCAGGGCATCAAGTTCTTTTTCTGTAAGTTTTTCTTCTGCTGTAAATGCTGCCAGGAATTTAGGCAATGACCCTTCAAATGTTTCTGTTACAAACTGCTTGCATTGCTTCCCATAATATTGTTCCCTTGTCATAACAGAAGAAACTATGCTTTTTTCATTATGGAAAATACCTTTTTCACAAAGCTTGCGTAAAACTGTATAAGTAGTTGGTTTCTTCCAGCCAAGTTCCTTTGCAGCCCTCTGTACTAACTCACCGGAACCAACTGGTTCAAGTTCCCATATTAAATCTGCAAACTTTGCTTCTACCACCCCCATCTTGTATATAGCCATATACTGAACCTCCTTTAATAATTTTTCCCGGTCCGGAACAGGTTTATTAATAATAAACCTTAAAATAAGTTTATCATCAATAAACCTGGTTGTCAAGCACAATTTCCACTTGTTATACTATATTAATTGAATATATGTTCTGCCTATGGTACAATAATAAGTGGAATTTAAATTTATGTGGAGGTGACAAATATGGTGATGTTTTTAAGATTAAGAAATATCTAAGTACATGGAACTATGTTAAATAGTTTTATGTACAGGCAGAACATTAAAAACTATTTAATAAAGGAGATTTTGTAATGATATTTCAAGATAATGTAATCAAAGAATACTTAAAAAATGTTTATTTTATAACCGGAACACCTTGTGGCGGAAAGACAACAATATCACGGGAGCTGGCAAAGCGATATAATTTCCTGGTTTATGATATTGATGAACAGTTTGTAAACCATCAAAAAATTTCAAATGCTGTGTTCCAGCCGTCAATGAACAAGGTCTTTAAAGATGCAGATGAGTTTTTCGGGCGTACAGTAGAGGAATACAAAAAATGGCTGGCTGGAAACACAAGAGAACAATTAGATTTTGTATTATTGGATTTGGTCCGTCTTTCGCAAAATCAAACCGTATTGTGTGACTGCCATTTAACAATGGAACAAGCCAGGCAGCTCACAGATGCTTCCAGAATAGTCTTTTTAATAAAAGAACCTTCAAACATTGTTGATGATTACTGTAACCGCCCGGACCACCAGGATTTTAACAACTTTATAAATAGTGCTTCTGAGCCCAGGAAAGCAAAGGCAGTATGTAATGAAACTTTGAAAAGCCTTAATGAAAATCACTATAATGCTATCAAAGATAGTAACTATTATTGGATTGAAAGAACTTCCAAAAGTACAGTTGAAGAAACGGTAAGGAAAGTGGGGCGGCATTTTGGATTTTTCAAAGACGATTTCCATATGGAGGATTTTGAAATTAAAAAAGTTGAAAAGGGCACGGAATTAGCAGGCAAGCTGTTGAAGTTTGTTGAGGATTTCTCTTGGGAAGAGACCAGGGAACATACCTTGGGAATGCTCCGTAACTGGTGCTTTAGTGATTGGGAAACAATGTTCGTGGCAATGGCAGGCGGCCAGGTTGTAGGAATGGCATCTATTATGAAAACGGACTATTATCCATTACCAGAAATATTTCCGTGGATATCATGTGTGTTCGTTACAGAAGAATACCGTGGACATAGAATCAGTGAAAAGATGATTTCTTTTGTGAATGAATATGCAAAAGAAAAGGGATTTGATAGAACGTATATCCCATCAGGACATATAGGTTTATATGAAAAGTATGGATACCGTTATCTTAAGGATATTATTAATTATGGTAATGGGACAGACAGATTGTATGTTAAAGAAATAAAATAATAAGTATCTGGTAACTTCCATAAACATTAATGCCGTATTTATGCAGCTTGTACCGTTCTGCAAACGCCTGTAAACAATTTGCACAGGCAAAAACTACTGGAACATTACAGGAAGAAATTATGGCACATAAACCAGAAAAAATTGGAGATATACAGAAAATATGGAAAGATTTAAGAATACCTCTGTCAATTATATTTTTTCTGAAATAAAATAAAAAGCCGCTGGATAAGATATCCGGCGGCTGTAATTATGCTTTACATTGCTTCTGATGAGCCTCAATCTGCCGGAAACCATCCTAAATCGACGCTTTTTCCCAAATCCCAGCTATCCCAGCCAATCCATTCTGGATTATTGACAGTATCCAGCAGTAACTTATAATTCCAGTAAAAATATCCGCTCCCCTCTTTCCAGGCTTTCAATTGTTCTGAAACAATAGCCTGGTAGATTTCCTTTTTTTCATCTGGTGTAAACTTTTCTGTATTTTTAGAAAAATCCAGTCCATTAAGCATACTCTGCCCGCCATGCGTATCTACGCCTGTTGCATACGAATTAAACATGCACCATTCACCACAGATAACAGGAACATACTCCTGCACTTGTGCAAAATCCCTGGCAAAATGCCCACGGATATAATTACAGTATCCTTCAACACTCTGTACGCAGCCATCAAGCTCCGCCAGCATCAGGTATAAATGTGTGTCCAGCATAACATTTTTAAATTTACTCTGAACCAGAAACTCCTTCCATGCCTTCATCTGAAACCCGTCATGGAATACAACATATTTGTCATCATTCATATAACGGCGTATCCTCTGATAGGCATCTGTGTAAAATTGGTGCAGGAATTCTATGGTATTCGGCTTGCTTCCTGCTGCCAGCTCTGCATCCACTGGTGGATACCGTTTTTGGACATCCATGCTTTTCCACATAGGCTCTGTAACTGGTTCATTGATTGGTTCAATCCCCAGCAGGCATTCATGTTTTCCATAACGCTCCGCCAGTTTTTCCAAAACATTCAGGACAAATTCCACTTCATCTGGTGTCTGGCTCCATTTGCAGACGCCGGAAATTCCGCCATTATCAAAACCATTCTGGCTTAACGGGGCTGTATGCAGGTCAATCAGAATTTTCAGGCCATATTTTCCAGCCCATGAAAATGCCTTATCCAGTTCCTCAACACATCCAATAAAGGGCGGACGGTCACCGAAGATAAAATACGGCACCGGAATACGGACTGCATTCATTCCCATATGTTTAATACAGGCAAAATCCCTTTCAGAAATATACTCACTACGGTGCACTTTAATTCGTGCTTCGTAGACATCAGCAGAAAGCTGCCTTGGCAGATAATATTCATCTTCCGCTGTAGTTTTGTCAAACAGCGCAGGACTCATCCACTTTTCCAAAACAAGCCAGTTCCCCAGATTCACACCTTTAATATACATAATTCTTTCCTCCTTTTTTGCTTATCTTTACCATAACCTGGTCTGTTATGTTTATTCCACATCTGCATGCTCATCCGCCTGGTAATCAAAGAAATCAAAATCAGCTGTGCGGCTGTGCGTCATACGGTCCCCGCAGGTGATGCCTACAAAAGTTCCGGTAAATTCCCCAAATTCCGAATACTCATCGGAAAGTTTTGAAATATCGAATACCGGCCCGATGTCTGCATAATCTTTTCCATCCAGCGACCACTGGAACTGCGTATTGCGGCCGCGGATATTCAGGCGCATCCAGATATCTTTCCCGTCTTCCACAAAAGTGCGTGTGCTGTTCGTATCATGATACTCACGCTTCACCCCGTTTTCCAGCTGAAGGACGCTGATGGCACTGTGGTCCAGGCTTTCACTGAAATATTTATATAGATATAAGAAATTCATATTGTCATAGTATAAAATCAGTCCTGCCGTATGCTGGTAGCTTAATGGAGTAAAATCCAATTTTGTCGTAACTGTTGCCTGCACACTTGTCAGCTTTCTTGCCAGCAGGCTGACTTTATTCAGGGAACAGCCCGACTCCTGGCCCCGCAGCCTTGCCCATCCCGGACGGGATTTCAGGTCTACAAAAGTCTCCGGGTCAATGCGGGGCGCATAATAGCCAATGGAAAGCTGTGCAGAATCAAAATCATCATGGACAGGAAGTTTTTGCATGGAAACCTCCGGCAGCGCGCTGGGCTTGACAAATTCTTCTGCCAGATTTCCGCCGTTCTCCATCCTGAGCCATCCGTCTTCGGTCCATTGCATCCTCTGGATTGCCGTTTCGCGTCCCAGTGTACAGCGGAGCTCCGGAACAAAAGGGCGGGAGGCCAGGTGGACCATCCAGACTTCACCATTAGGCAGTTCCACATAACTGGCATGGCCAGATTTCTGAAGCTTGCTGCCAGGATTATAATAACGGGTTTTTAAATGGTCCCAGTCCCCACGCTCATTAACTTCCCCTGGGCATGAGGTAAGGATTGGATTGCAGGGGTCTGGTTCGTATGGCCCCCAGACACTTTTGGAACGCCCCATAGTTACGCTATGGTAATAACCGGTTCCTCCCTCTGCACACATAATGTAATAATAATCCCCGTGCTTTGTCAAATGAGGCGCTTCAATACACCCCCTGTCAGTACCGCCACGCCAGAACCGTTTTGGCATTCCCAGCACTTTTTTCGTTTCCGGGTCATATTCCATAATACTGATAGGACCAGGCTTTTCATATTCCGTCCTTGTTTCCCACTCCAGGGCAACTACATATTTCTTTCCATCATCATCATGGAACAGTGAAGCATCAAAGCCTGTGGAATGAAGATAGACCGGTTCACTCCATGGCCCCTTTAAATCTTTGGCAGTGATAAGATAATTATCCACATCAAAATAGCGGGCATTCATGGAATTCATCACGCCATATACCACATAAAACAGGTCCTCTGCCTCACAGTATGTAAGGCAGGGTGCCCAGATTCCTTTCGCAGACGGCAGCTTTTTCAAATCAGGATTTTCTGCATTCTGCAAGGCATGGGAGTATAGTTCCCAGTTTTTCATATCCCTGGAATGATAGATTGGAATGCCAGGAAACCATTCAAAAGTAGATACTGCAATATAAAAATCACCGCCTTTCCGGCAGATACACGGGTCGGGATTAAACCCCGGAAGAATAGGATTTTGAATCATTTGTTTTCTCCTTTCAATTTTTATTGCCAGCACGGGCATTCAGGTCAGCTATGATTCCGGCAAATTCCTTATCCAGGTGCCAGAACAGCATAATAACCAGGCAAATTACATAAACGGCAATTGGAATCCACACAAAACAGATGCGGATTGAAACCAAAGCAGAAGCAGTCTGTACTGCAGCTTCACCTACATAACCGCCAATGTCCAGAATCAGCCCCAAAAGTGCAGAGCCCACGCCATTGCCAATCTTGTATCCAAAGCTGCATGCGCTGTTGACTAACCCCTCTGTACGGTATCCCGTTTTCCATTCACCATAATCGATAGTATCAGAAACCATGGCCCACATAGTCGCTCCGCCACAAGCATTCCCAATCCCACGGATAATGCTGGAAATTACAATCATAACCATTGTGCTTCCAAAGAAGTTTAAAAGAAGCATGCCAATTGTATTTAATACCAGACCCATGGCAAATACATTTCTCTTTCCAAGCTTTTTCACCAGCATGGCAATGAAAAACATACCAACAATCTGGACAATATTGAAAATGCCGTTAATAGTGGATACCAAATCCCGGTCGCCCAGGATGTCTTTTGCATAGAAAACAGTAGTGCCCCCATTTACCGAATAATTCAGGAAAAACAACGCCAGTACACAGGTCATCATAATCCAGTACTTGTTTTTAAACAGCGCCTTGATTCCCTCTTTGATTGGAACTTCCTGCGTCTTGCCTTCTGCTGCAGCCGATGCCTTTACCCGTTCTTTTGTCCCAAAGAAATTAATTAAAAAGGCTGCCACTGCCAATAAGCCAAGGATACAAAATGTTTTTGTCCATGCGGAAGCATTATCCCCAAAAAATTCTACCAATGGCAGCGTTATCATATTGATTGTCAGCGTGCCCGCTGTTGCCAGCAGATTGCGGAAGATGCTGAGGACAGAACGTTCATATGGGTCCTGTGTCATCAAAGCATTTAATGATGAATATGGAACATTAATTGCTGTATAAATCACCGTGGAAGTCAGATTATAGGTGATGAACACATATACCAGCTTAGCTGTGGAGGTCCAGCCGGACGGGACGGAAAACAGCAGGACTCCAGACAGGGCAAACGGAACACACATACGTAGCAGCCAGGGTCTTGCCTTGCCGAAGCGTGATTTAGTACGGTCTACGATAATACCCATAATAATGTCACTAATACCATCAAATACACGGGAAACCATCATAATAGTGCCGACCGTCAGGGCATTAACCCCCGCATAATCTGTATAGTAAAAAAGCAGAAAAGTGGACATTGCTGTATAAATGATGTTACATCCATAATCCCCGCACCCATAAGAAAACCTCTCAATAATCTTGCCAAAAAATGTTTTTTCTTTTCGGTCCATATTAACCTTCTCCTTTCATGTTAAACCTGTGTGAAATTGAAAAGAGAACCGCGGATTTCTCATTTTCATTCTGATTTTTCCTCAAAATCCTTTGCGCTTTTGGATTTCTTATAAAATTATTATACAATTTTCTTTATTTTTTATAAGTGCTTATATTCACGTATAAATAGGTCAATCTTCTCTTTTTTAATCAGCTTTCTATTTTCTGTTTAGGAGTTGCGTGTTTAATTACAAATGTAATTTAGCCACAATATAAGCAATAAATAACTTTTATTTATAAAAATTATTTCACAAAAAAAGCAAAAACTCACCAAAAAATGTTATAATGTAATCACCACAAAAAATTTATACTTCAGATGCTTTATGGAATACTGGAAAGCAATAAAGTACAAAATACCAGCCTGAAAAAAACATTGACAGGCTTTCAGGAAATCTTTCTTCTTTTTATGTTATGATGAAAAATTAAAAACAATTTTAAGAATCAGTCTGGAGGTAAATATATGTATAACCAAAATATAAATTCTAACTATGAGATTATTTCTGTCAGGGAAGACACACAGGTTCATTTCAGGACTTCCATTGATCCGGGAAGCTATATACCACCCCACTGGCATGATGCAATTGAAATTGTTTACATGCAGGAAGGTGCACTTACTTTTACCGTGGAACAGCAGGTATATAATCTGGTATCAGGACAGTGCATTTTAGTCAATCCAAATATCATCCACGAAACCAAATGCACTGCGCCAAACAAGGCGGTTATTTTCCAGATTCCAGTCAATTTTATGGAGAATTATATTCCCAACGTACGCCAGCTGCTTTTTACTGTCACCGGTCCTGAAACAAATCCTATATTCCAGTCCAAACTGGATTTGCTGAAACAGACACTGGAAAAAATGCAGCTAATCAATGATTTAAAACCTGACGGGGGCATCCTGCGCTTCAACAGCCTGCTTTTTGAAATTATGTTCCAGCTTTACCATAATTTCAGTGTCCAGGTATTTCATGCGGATGTGACCAGAAAAAATAAAGCGTTGGAACGGTTAGCACCTGTACTCAATTATACGGCCAGACATTATAACCAGCCAATCCCAATAGAAGAAATAGCCAGGGTAGCAGCCCTGCAGCCCCGGTATTTTTGCCGTTTTTTCAAAAAATGCATGGGAGTTACGTTTTTGGAATACCAGAATGAACTTAAACTATCCTATATCTACCGGGATTTGATTTCAACGGATGATAAAATCTCAGAAATATTAGAAAAACATGGTTTCACCAACTATAAATTATTCCGGCGCATGTTTGCCAAACATTTTTCTGCTACGCCATCAAAGGTGAGGAACGGTGCTGGCCAGAATAATTGCTGTGAAGCTGTTGCAATGCTGCGAAATTAGAATCCATCATGTTGTCCTCCATTTTACGCAAAAACAACAGTTGTACCAGCAATATCTGCTTCACTGTCTTTCGTATGGTTTTCATATTGTGTTTTGGACAAAGGACAAGGAATGATATTTTTATCCATTATCTTTTAAAATTTTTTTATCCAGCCCTTGAATTTCCATGTAAAATCCTGTAAAATAGTATGGTTACTTTTCACACAGCAATTTTTTACAGAAAGGAAATATTTCACATGGAAGATAAAACAACAGAAATTTTTAAAAACGCACCCGTCCCCAAGGCGGTTTTAAGCAATGCCATACCATCAATTATAAGCATGATTATGGTGCTTGCCTACAATCTCGCAGATACATTTTTTATAGGCCAGACAAAAAATGCCTATATGGTTGCCGCTGTATCAGTTGCCACTCCTGCATTTCTTATATTTATGGCTATAGGGATGCTTTTTGGTATTGGTGGTACATCACTTATTTCAAGAATGCTCGGGCAGGGAAACAAGGAAAAAGCTAAGAATGTTTCCTCTTTTTGTTTCTGGACCGGCCTTGTAATCGGAATAGTTTCAATGGTTTTAATATGGGTTTTAAATAAACCCATCTGCCTGCTTGTTGGTGCAAGTGATGAAACTCTGGGCTACACCTCGCAATACCTTTCAATACTGGCTGTTTCAGTCCCTTTTTTAATTATTTCAAATATGTTCAGTAATATTATAAGAGCCGAAGGATATGCACAAAAAGCAATGGTTGGAATGATTATTGGTAATGTTGCAAATATTGTGCTTGACCCCGTTATGATACTTCTATTTAAATGGAACATTGCTGGTGCTGCCATTGCAACCACTATTGGAAATATCCTTGCAACTTTATATTATATGATACACCTTGTATCTAAAAATTCACTGCTTTCAATACGCCTGAAAGATTATAAAGCAGGCGGGAGTATAGCAACCGGCGTGCTTTCAATAGGTATTCCTGCTTCATTTAACAGTATACTTATGAGTACATCAAATATTATTATAAATAACCTTATGAAAGTTTATGGTGATATGGCGGTTGCTGGCCTTGGTGTTGCAATGAAAGTAAATATGATTGTGGTTATGCTTTTAATCGGGCTTGGAACTGGCATACAGCCGCTTCTTGGCTATTGTTTTGGTGCTAAAAACAGGCAGAGGTATATTGCAGTTTTAAAATTCTCAGTCTGCCTTGCACTTGGAATGAGCATAGTTATGACAATAATATGCTACCTTGGTGCTGCACCGCTTGTAACAGCATTCCTTGATAATAAAGATGCTTTCAGTTACGGTTTTACATTTTCAAGGATATATATTATATCAGGCCCGGTACTTGGGATACTATTTGTAATGATAAACGCCATACAGTCTACAGGGGCTGCGCTGCCTTCGTTAATTCTTTCAATATCAAGGCAGGGGCTGCTTTTTATACCTATACTTTTTATTTTAAATGCAGTAACGGATTCAGCACAGATGCTTGTAATTGCACAGCCTGTAACAGATTATCTTGCAACAGCTTTTTCAGTAGTGCTTTTTATAATAACTTATAAAAAATATTTTAAAGGATTTTGATTCTGGTAAAATATATATAATGATGTTAAAAAATCCCCTGGATTAATTCCAGGGGTAATATTTTTATTGGTTTTATAGTGGAAACCTGCTTAGATTTTTAATGCCCTGCAAAATCTTTTTACATCTGATGGCTTTTTTAATACAACAACTTTATCTGCATATTTCCTGCACACTTTTTTATAATTCTGCCGGTGTTTTTTATTTCTTCCTTCATATAAAACCCACCATATAAACTCCAGGTCAATTTTTTCTTCACATCCGGCAGTCATTGATTTCCTGGTTCTTCCACGGTTTTTAAAGTATCTTTTTATAATACGGTACAAGCAGATTCTTCTTGGAAATGCCATATAAATTATATTTGTTGCTTCACAAAGCCTGCGTTCATAGCAAAGTTTTCTGTAATTGCCATCAATTACCCAGCTTTTGTTTTTATCAAGAAATCCTGAAACAATAGCTTTTTCCTCACTTTCATCCCTCTCATTCCAGCCAGGAAGCCAGTGTACACAGTCAAGATGCAGCACTTTGCATTTATATTTCCTGCCAAGTTTCCTGGCTAGTGTAGATTTGCCGCTGCCACTATGCCCAATTACCATAATGCGTTTTTCTTTCAATTAAATAACCCCCTTATACTTTCCCGATAAGGTAATCCTGCTTACCATTACGAAGGAATACTGGTATCGTTTCAACCGGGGCAGGGGCTTTATGCCATGCACCGCCTTTATATTCCTTTCCGTCTGAAGCATTAACCCATACTGCGCCTTCTGGAAGGTATACTTTTCTTTCCATCTGGTGTTTATGGCAGACTGGCGCAACAAGTATGTCTGCACCAAACATATATGAGTCTGTAATATCATAACAGGTGGCATCTTCTGGAAATTCATAGAATAATGCACGTATTACTGGTGTCCCTTTTAAATGTGCTTCTTCCATCAGCCCTCTTGTGTAACTGCGCATAAGTTCCCTTATATTAATGTATTTTGCCATGATTTTATAATTATCTTCACCATAACTCCATATTTCATTATCTGCACCTGTCCATTCACGTTTCTCACCAGATTTGTCTGTTATATCTTTGCCCGGAAGGCGGCAGCCGTGTATTCTCATAACCGGGCAGAATGTGCCGAACTGGAACCATCTTATTAGTAATTCCTGGAAATCTTTATCAGCTGTAACACCACCGTGGAATCCGCCGATATCTGTTGTCCACCATGGAATCCCGCTAAGCCCCATGTGTATTCCTGCACATATCTGTTTGCGGAAGTCCTCATATGTTGACATAATGTCACCAGACCATACAAGTGCGCCGTAACGCTGGCTTCCAGCCCATGCACAGCGTACAAGGTTTACAATTTCTTCCTGCCCTGCTGCCTTCTGTCCCTCATAAAAAAGCCTTGAATATTCCCTTGGATATATATTCCCGGTTTCATTGACAGTTCCTGCATAATAGCGGTAATTTCCAAAGTCATATCCCGTAAATTCTGGTTCTGCTTCATCAAGCCAGAAAGTTTTTATACCATAACCTGCATAATTTTCCCTGCATTTATTCCAGACATATTCCCTTGTCCTTGGATTGGTTGCATCCATAAATACATTATTGCCATGGAATAACATCTGCACATCAATTCCAGAATCCGCTTTGACAAGCAGTCCTTTCTGTTTCATTTCTTCAAAATTCCTGCTGCGCCAGTCCACTTGCGGCCATACTGAAACCATTGTTTCTATTCCCATATCATGCAGTTCTTTTACCATTGCGCCCGGGTCATCAAAATATTCTTCATCAAAACACCAGTCACCGCATCTTTTCCAGTGGTAATAATCTATTACAATTACATCTAATGGTATATTTCTCTTTTTATATTCCCTTGCAATATTTAATACCTCCTCCTGGTTATAGTACCTTAACTTGCACTGCCAGAAACCAAGCCCGTACTCTGGCATCATTGGCACTTTTCCCGTAACAGAAGCATACGTTTCTTCAATCTGAGCAGGTGTATCACCAGCGGTAATCCAGTAATCAAGCTGCTTTGTGGAATTTGCAACCCATTCTGTAGTATTAACCCCGAAATGGACTTCCCCAACTGCTGCATTATTCCACAGGAAACCATATCCAAGACTTGAAATATAAAATGGTATGCTTGCTTGTGAATTACGGTGTGCAAGTTCAAGGTTACAGCCTTTTAAATCCATAATTTCCTGCTGGTACTGCCCCATTCCGTAAATTTTCTCACTCCTGTCTGACAGAAAAGAAACTTTTAACCGGAAGCTGTCCCCGTTTAACGGGGTGAAATGGCGTGCTTTAAGCGTTAATGCCCCTCCATTTGGGATTTCAGACAGCAGACACTTTCCTTCCTGGTTAACAAACCTGGTCTGGAGTGCATTTCCCCATGGCTGCACTATTAATTCCGCCGTAATATTTCCATTGCGTATTGAAGCTGTTGTTTCTTTAATACTGATTTCTGGCTCTGATGGCGGCACATCAAGAAGTGCTGCACTATAATCTGTAATATCACCTAAGATAACTGAACGTACCCTTAAGCTGTTACTGCCCCATGGGGTTATCATTACAGTTTCACCATTCTCACGGAATATAAGGCTTCCATTCTTCTCCTCAAAAAAATCCATATATTTACCCTCTCATTCTTGTTATACTCTCATTTGCCTTTGCATAGATTTCTTCTGCATCTGTGCCTATATTAAACTTTCCATCTTCATAAAGGATTTTGCCTGCCACCATTGTTAATTTGACATTTTGTTTGCTTCCGCTGTAAACAATGTTTTTGCTTATATTATTTAATGGCTGCATATTTGGCTGGTTCAAATCTATCATTATTAAATCTGCATACTTGCCTTTTTCAAGTGTATTACAGTCTTTAAGCCCCATTGCATGTGCACCGCCAGCTGTTGCCATATAAAGCACATCATTGGCATCAACTGCTGAAGCATCAGGTATTGAAACTTTCTGTAGTGCTGTTGTTAAGAACATTTCACGGAACATATCAAGGCAGTTATTACTTGCCGCACCGTCTGTACCGATTGCAAGCCCTATGCCCATATCAAGCATTTTCTTTACAGGGGCAATACCACTTGCAAGTTTTGCATTGGAAGCCGGGTTAGTTACTACCCATATATTTTTTTCCTTACATATATTTAAATCTTCATCTGTCATATGGACACAGTGGAAACCGCCGCCACCATAGTTAAACATTCCAAGACTGTCAAGAAATGCAGTTGGTGTCATGCCATATCTTCCAATACAGCCCTCTACTTCTTCTTTTGTTTCGGAATTATGTGTATACACTGGTGCTTTATACTTATCTGCAAGACATGCCATGCCCTCAAGTGTTTCCCTTTTAGTTGTATACTCTGCATGAAATCCAAGCTGGTATGAAACCAGGCTGTTATAATTGTTAAAATGGTTATATTCTGCCTCTATTTCATCTATTGTACCGCCAAAATCATTAATACTGCCACATAAAACTGTCCTGAAACCTGCCTCACAAGAAGCCTTTGCATTAGCTTCATTCTTCATATACATATCAAAATTTGCTGTAATGCCGCTTGTAAGGTATTCAAGTATTGCAAGCTTTGAACACCATAAAACATCTTCCTCTGTAAGTTTTGCTTCCATAGGGAAAACCCTGTTATAAAGCCATTCATGTAATGGAAGGTCATCTGCATATGAACGCAGGAAAACCATTGCAGAATGTGTATGCGCATCTTTAAAACCTGGCATAATTACATTGCCACAGGCATCAATTTCCTTGTCCCATACAGGCTGTTCATTAAGTTTCCCTGCTTCTTCCTTTGTCCCCGTAAATGAAATACGTTCATCATCAATATGGATTTCACCCTCTAAAATATCTGTGCCATTTGCCATTGTAATAATTTTTGCATTATAAATCCGGATTTTCATTTAATACCCCTTTCAAATGTAACACTGCTGCTCTTAAATATTTTAACTGCTGGCAATTCCAAAGTCTTCCACAGACAGCACGCTTCCGCTTGGATAAACCACGCAACGGCGCATAAAGCCCCTATGCTTCAAAAGAAACTTTTGAAGCATTGAGTACGGGGCTTAAACGCCGGCGGGTTTAAACAGCTGTCCTTAGGAAGCACATTTGGAATTTGCCAGCTAATTTACTCTTTGTAAAATTTCCAGTAAAAACCCAAAATAAATTTTAAAATTTTGGAACTAAATTTTTTTAATTATACAGCCTTTTAAGTATTATGTAAATAAACCACCAGAAACTTTTCAAAAATAACTTTCTGGTGGTTTTTGCACTGCGCATCTGGCATATTTTTATAAACTTGTGTTATATATTAAGATATTAATTTGCTGTAATTTCTACTATACTATATCCTTTTCCTTGTCTATTATTATAAAATACAAGATAATATATGGTTGTTCCTGCTGGGATTTTTTTAGCGGCAGTAACAGTGACAGTTTTTTTATCGCTTCCAATTTTCGCTGTCAGTTTTTTCTGGCTGCCTGATAGTTTTGATGTAACCTTTACCTTACCCTTTTCCATCATTGCTTTGTCAAAGCCATCTGCTGTTCCCATAGCGTATAGTTTTACTTTGTCTGTTGTGTCAAAACTACTGTTGTTTTTATTTATGGAAATGCTAAAATTCCCAGTCTTTTTGTCTGTATCAGACTTTCCGATTACATACGAGGTAACTGCGCTTCCTGATACTGTATTATCTGCCATGCCGTTTACAGAAGTAAACGAAATTCCCTGCACACTGTTTATGGCAGTTGCGGCAAAAACAACTTTCCTTCCATTTTCATTGCATTGTATAGTAATTTTGCCTTTCGTTTTTTTATTATTCTTTAATCCATTTGCTTTTACAATAAAACAGTATGGATTATCTGCATCTTGTGTTACTGTGAAATAATCTGCCATCTGTCTGTTCACTGTTGCAGAATAAGAAGCATCTTTCGTTTCTTTCATCTGCCCGTTTTCTTTATACGTTGGGTAAACATAAAGCTTTACAGAATTGCCAATTCCGATATCATCTTTTTTGTACAGGTTCTTTTTATCAGATGAAAAATTTGTATCACTACTTGCTTTTGCAAAAATCTGTAGCTTAGACGGCGCAGCTTTAATAGTAAGTTTTGCACATATACAAGCCCCTGCATCACCAGTATCCATCACCCATAAATAAACACTGCCTGGTTCTTTCTGTGCAGTAACCTTGACCTTGCCCTTGCTTATAGAAGCCTTTGCAACCTTAACAGCAGCAGCGTCTTTACTAACCTTGCCTTTTACAAGTGCAGGTTTCTCACTTGTACTTGTAATACCAGTAACAAGTTTGCCTTTTTTAACCTTGCTCTTACCTTTTTTATCCACAGTTACAATATTAGAAGCCTGTAAATTGGTATAATAGACCCTGGACTTATAATTAATCCTGCTTCCGTCAGGCTGTTTAACATTACCGCCATAAACAAAAAGAGTGCGGGCAGAAATAGCAGCTAAAGAAACACAAGAACTGTCAGCGTAAATGCCAGTATTGACATCATCACCAGAACCAGGTGTAGGTGTAGGTACAGACCCTCCATTACCTTTAATCCTAGTATAAGTAACTTTTTTTGCTACATCACGGGCTGTTTTAGTAACAACTTCGTTGTTATCATTAACCCAGTAATAGCCACTTAAAGAAGGAAGGTCATATGAAAAATGAGCATTTGCAGGAAAGTTAAGCCTTTCCAAAGAACTTAAACCAGCAAAATCCACACCTTTATCACGAAAACTTTCTTCCTTAGGAAGATTCAAAATAAAACTGCTTATATCAAGGACTTTCAGACCAGTGCAGCCCTCAAACATACCATGCATCTCAAGTACATTTTCAGTTTCAAAAAGACTTAAATCAAGGCTTATTAAACTTTTGCAGTAATTAAACATACCACGCATATATCCTACTTTTTTAGTTCTAAAAGAACTTAAATCAAGGCTTGTTAAATTACTACATTTTAAAAACATAGAACGCATATCAGTTACATTACTGGTATCAAAATTTTTTAAATCAAGACTTGTTAAACTTCCACATTCAGAAAACATAGAGTTCATATCAGTTACATTACTGGTATCAAATTTGCTTAAATTAAGATTTTTTAAATTACTACATCTGAAAAACATAGAGTGCATAGTAGTTACATTGCTGGTATCAAAATTGCTTAAATCAAGGCTTGTTAAATTATTACAAAAACCAAACATATATGTCATATCAGTTACATTACTGGTATCAAAATTGCTTAAATCAAAGCTGCTTAAATTATTACAGACACCAAACATATATGCCATATTAGTTACATTGCTGGTATCAAAATTACTTAAATCAAGACTTTTTAAACTTCTACATTCAGAAAACATACCCCCCATATTGGTTACATTACTTGTATTAAAACTGCTTATATCAAGACTGCTTAAACTTCTACAGCCACTAAACATACCTCCCATATTGGTTACATTACTTGTATTAAAACTGCTTATATCAAGACTTTTTAAATTATTACAGTCCTCAAACATACCACTCATATCAGTTACATTACTTGTATCAGTTTTGCTTAAATCAAGGCGGCCTAAACTTGCACAGCTATAAAACATGTAATCCATAGAAGTAATATTCTGCACATCTACTTCTGCTGATTTAATATATTCTTTATATTCTAACCATTCTGGCAGTAGTGATGATGCCCAGTTGACACTGTGGTCCTTGCTATAATCTCCTTTGCCTTCAATGGTCAGATACCCTTCTGCCGTTATATTCCATTTTAAATCCCCTGAAGTTCCGCTTGCGCCGTTAAAATCCGCCGCTTTTGCTATATTATACACTGTTGTGCCTGGCACTATCTGTACCAGTGTTATTGCAATTAAAGTCAAAATAGTTATTATTTTTTTAATATATTTTTTTGACATAATTACTTCCCCTTTCTTTTTATGTTTTTACAGGTTTATAAAAAATTATCTGCCAGCCTTCTATTCCGTCCTCCCTTCTATAAATAAAAAAACCAAGGTTCTGTAATAAACCTTAGTTTAACTACAGCCTCCTGCTAAAGACCCACGGGCAGCATAAATGCCGCCACGGGGCCTTGCAGGAAACCAAAATAAAAAACAGGCGCTGGTATGCTTCCACACCAACAGCCTGCATATATAGAAAGCCCGCATATACCTGCAAAACAAAGCACAACAAAAACATGATTGAAAAAAGAAAGTAAATCATGTATAATAAACCTGTGTGTATCGCAGGATAATACTGTATGTATGGTAGTCTACGTACCATATCATGCCTGGCATTGCGGCAACAATGACCAGGTGATACACCATTATCTTAAATTCTGATTTCCTAGTTCTTATTTTAACACAGTTAACAGGCAACTTCAAGAATAATTTTGTTTTGAGTTTCCCGATTTTTTAAAAATAAAGGTTTAGCATCCTTTGTTTTGCTTTATTTATCAGGATGTTACTGTTTTTTTTGTTATAAATTATACAAAGAGTAAATCAGCTGGCAAATTCCAAATGTGCTTTCAATGGACGGCTGTACGAAGCCGCTGGTGCTTAAGCGCCGTATTTTGGCGCTTTACGCATCCATTGCGTGGTTCGTCCAAGTGGAAACGTGCCTGTCCATGAAACACTTTGGAATTGCCAGCCCATTAATAATATTTATTTACAACAACTACTCCTCCTTTGCAGGCTGCCATGCCTGCCCGAAATTTACATCTTTAAAAAGTTCTGTAAGCCCTGTTATCTGTTTTAAACGCAGTATTTCGTCCCTGTCCATGCCAAGATGCCTTGATATCCACGCATCAGACCTTCCAAGTTCACACAGCTCTTTAATAATATTACTCATAAGGTCTACATTATGCGTCCCACGTGCCCTGTTATGCCTTATAGTGCTTGCCATACGGTAATCAATAGGCTTGTCTATAACGGACACTGGAAGCATCCCTTTTTCACGTTCATAAATATCTGGATAATCCAGCATAATCCTGTACCTGTGGAAACCGTCCACAATTATATATATATCTTCTTTATCTTCAAAATAGCATACAACTGGCATTGTATAACCATCTTCCTTAATACTGTCATACAGAAGTTCCAGTTCAGGCGGTGCAACAGAATTTGGATTATATGTATTTGGCACAATCTTTTCAACAGGCACAGAAATTACATTGTAAACCGGACTTTTAAAAACCATATTAATACCCCCGTTTCTTACTAAGATTACTTAAAAACAGCCTAAACATCCGCTTTTATATATTTCTGTTTCAGCACATCTATATATTTCTTCTGTTCCCTTGAAACACCAAAACCCATAAAACGGCAGGTATGGTCATTCCTTAGTATGCAATAACACATCCTTTTCCAGCTTGGGAGGTCTTTTGATGATTTTATATCATCTGTATGGTCTGGTATCCTTTCAAGGAATATAACCCTTGAATTTTTCATAATTGTATAATTTGAAACACCATTCCGTTTTATTTTATAGCCATGTTCAACCAGCTCTTTTATCGTTTTTTCTTCAAGCCCGCCGCCCGTCTTATGCCAGAATTCTATTGAGGTACGGAATTTCCTTACATAATTATTGCGAAGCCGTATTGGAAGTGTATCCAGTAAAAACTTAGTGTATGATTCCCATGTATGCCCTTCTGGAAGTGAAAGGTTCCTGTAACCAAGTGCTTTTGTCTTGCCATAGATTGCGCCAAAATTAGCGCCCCTCACACGCCCTATAAGCTTTGCCCATATCTCAGGGTCAATAACCCTGTATAAGTTAAGGCTGTCTTTGGCATAATCATTAAATGGCGAGGCAACACGCATCTGGTCAGGTTTAAGCCCTGCCATATAGTACATGTCATAAAGCTTGTTATAGTCATAGCCAAAAAGGTAATTGGCATGCCATACATCACCTGTCAGCCAGTCATATATAGGTGATGCCGTCCATACATTTTTAAACTGCCTGCTTATAAAGCATTTCCCTTTATAGCCATATTTCTTATTTAAAATCCCGCTGTAACGCTGCATGGACTCCTCTGCCCTTATGCCAAGCAGGCACACGGTATTTTTATTGTCATGTGAAATCCTGTACCATCTACTAAACTGCTTTGCAAGGTCTGCCTGCTGCATCTTATAACGGTAAGTTGTAAATGGGTTATTTTCCAGATTGATGACATATGGATGTTCCGGCATAGGGCGCACCCATGCGTCTTTCTTGGTATCATCCCATGGAAACCAGTACATTTCATAACTGCTAAGTGCTGTCCTTGTTGCCATTGGAAGGCAGACCCAATATAACTCCGCCTTGCCCTCCAGCCTTTTAAATGTACGTTCTACATATTCTGTTGTAACTGTATACTGTGCCTCAAAATCCTGGTGGAATACGCCGATTTTCTTATCTGGATAATATTTTTCCTGGAAATCCAGTACCAGGTTTAACAGGACTCCACTGTCCTTTCCACCAGAAAATGACACAAATATATTGTCAAATTCCTGGAAAATAAAATCAAGCCGCTTCTGTAGTGCATCATAAACATTCTGCCCTGTATATTTTTTTACCATAATAGTTCCTTTATGCTATATTATGCATGTCTTATATTTGTAAATTCTGAGATTTCCCTGTTTATTGTAACTAAATCATCTGTACAAAGTTTATGTACTGAGTTATGCCCTGTAATACGTGCAAACATTTTAAGTTCTTCTAATGTTACATTAAGGTAGTTGGCAACCCTTTGTGCTGCCTGTTCTGTTTTAAACCTTTCCCTTAATTCTGGTTTCTGTGTTGCAATCCCTACAGGGCACATGCCCGAGCCGCAAATCCTGTACTGCTGGCATGCTGCTGCTATTAATGGTGCGCTGGCTACAGCAATGGCATCTGCACCCATTGCAAGCGCTTTTGCCATATCAGGTGACACACGCAGCCCGCCGGTAATTACAAGCGAAATGCCAGAGTGTACAGAATCAAGGTATTTCCTTGCACGGTAAAGTGCATAAATTGTTGGTATGGTAGTTGCTTCGCGCAGGAATAACGGGCTTGAGCCAGTTGCACCACCCCTTCCGTCAATAGTAATAAAGTCTGGTCCTGCATATACACAGTACTCCAAATCCCTTTCAATATGTCCTGCTGCAATTTTAATTCCCACTGGCCTGCCATCAGAACGATGGCGCAGCATGTCCACCATTTCCTTTAAGTCTTCTTTGGAATTTAATTCTGGGAATTTAGACGGGCTTTGTATATCCTCACCCTTTTTCTTTCCACGCAGCTTTGCAATTTCTTCTGTAACCTTTTCACCTGGCAGATGGCCGCCCATGCCTGGCTTTGTCCCCTGTCCAATCTTTATTTCAATGGCATCTGCCGTGCGCAGGTTTTCATCCGTTACACTGTATTTATTAGGGATATATTCAAATATATATTTATAAGCTGCCTCCCTTTCTTCTGGCAATATCCCGCCTTCACCGCTGCACATTGCTGTATGTGCCATTGCAGAACCCTTTGCAAGTGCCACTTTCGCTTCCTTTGACAATGCCCCGAATGACATATGCGAAATATATACAGGGCTTTCAAGAACCATAGGTTTCTTTGCATTTCTGCCGATAACTGTCATCGTTGTTACATGCTCATCCTCATTAAGCGGTGCAGGGTTTAACTGTGCACCAAGAAGCAGTATATCATCCCAGCCTGGCATCTGCATATTTGTTCCCATTGCCCCGCTTATAGTCTTTCCCGTTACTGCCATCTGGTGTATTTCTTCCATATAACGGCATGAGCTGTCAACACGGTAGAAATCCTTGTTATAATTTAAATCTAAAGAACCATTTTCCCCTGTTCCAGATACTGTGGTACTATTTAAATCCATACCACCATTATTTCCTCCTGTTGTATCTTCCCTGAACTTAGTCCCTGGCTGTTTGCACACTGGACATATATCTGGTGCTTTATCACCTTCATAAACATACCCACATACCGTACACACAAACTTTTTCATAAAAATCCTCCTTTAATTTTCCATATATTTCCTTAATTGTCAAATTTTGTATTATTATGTATTATATATCAAAAACGCCAGATTGAAAACAGTAATTCCATAACAACATTATATTAAATATTTATAAACCACTTGACATTATTAAAAAATAAGTATATTATCTAATTGTTAGTAGGGAAACCTGCTACCCTTTTTTCAATTCATACCTAGGCATCCTGTACCCGCAGGATGCCATTTATTTTTATCTAAGTGCCTGTCTTTTTATTATTTCTTCAAAAAATTTTAAAAACCCGTCTTCCACATCCATCTGCTCTAGTTCTTCTTCTGGCAGGTCATAATAATACTTTCCGCTTTTAATGTCTATTGATAAACTGTCAAGCGGAAAACCCTTTTTCATTATTTTATTTTTATGTTGTTTATCTGTTATAATAAACTGCCTGCTTTCCATTGATGGTTCCATTGCCTCATATATATGGTTATTATCCAGTATAAGGCAGATAGCATTTTTATATCTTGCTGTTAAATTACCATACTGGTGCGCAAGGCGTGAATAATACGCAACCATCCCTTCATCTGTTAAACGCCTTCCATTTACTGTCCGGACATGCACTCCTGGCTGTATATTTTCTGGTACATTATCAAAATAAAGTCCAGAGTCACATGAAAATACTGGCATTTTAAATGCCTTGTAATATGCTTCTGCTTTCTGCCTGGCATTTTCAAGCGGAGTGCTGCCGTCCTCCGGGACATCTGGTATTACAGAATTTAAATTATTTAATCCAGTTAATTCTATTCCAAGTTTATTTAATCTTTTCTCCATAACGGATATTTTAGCGTTATTCTTAGTGCCATATAATAGTTTCATCTTAATCCCCCTTTATTGTTTTTATATTATCTTTTATGGAAGTTCTTCCTTATGTTCCAGCAGGTATTTAATAAAATAATGGCTGGCAAATCCTAAATGTCCTCTCAATAAACAAACTGTGGTTTGCCAGGGGACACTTTGGAATTGCCAGCCTTAAATTCAAAATGCCTGTTATATAATATTATTTTTTGTCCTTATCATAGTCCTCAAATAATAATGAATATCTATCAAAGCCATCCTCATCTTCCAGGTATGATTTTAATACATCTTCAAGTGAACGGTTAATGCCAATCTTGCTTGCATCAGCTATTCCAGGTTTGTCTTCTTCATTGCCATCCTGCCTTAAAAGACTGTCCTCTTCCTCATCCTCAGGGTCTATTGGCGGCAGTTTTTTTACTATTTTTATCTCATGTCCACAGAAATACATTGTGGTCACAAGCCACCTGGTGCCGTCCGGGCTTACTACTACCTGTGAGGTTGTGCCTGTTTTGCGTTTAGGGCTTACATGTCCTTCCTCTTCTTCGTCTATATCTGATATTGAAATCCTTGATACATCCTTAAATTCCAGGCTTTCCCCGTTTGCTGTCCCTGAAACGGTATCTGGTGCAAATTTTATATCAGCTGTAAATTCCCCTGCCAGTGAAGTAAACATAAGTTTCCCATCAATATAGTACCTTGTTTCTACAACACTGACTTTTTCTTCTATAATTGCACATTTACCACTGTCTTGTACTGGATTAAAGAAATCCTCTTCTTCCCCCGGTGTGCCAAAAAACCTGGTCAGGCTGTCAAACCTTGCTTTTCCTGTGTTATATTCCAGGTTATTAATTACATCTTTATTTCCTGGATTATAAAAGTCTGCAAAGCCATCATCAGTTTCATTATCCGGAGTTATTTTTCCTGTGTTCCTGTTGTACATAAAAGCATAATAATTACTTATTCCTTCTACTTTCATAAACCACCTGTTATCCTTTCTTATTTATTTTTTCCCACCTTTATCTTCCATGCATAACAAGCTGTTCAAGGATAATTATTTTACAACAGTATATGCTGCCCTTCTGCCATTCAGGGCTGCCCCGCTTTCCTTTAAGGTCCAAGCGTTTTAATATATACTTTTAAACGTTTTTAAGGTATAAAGTATATGAATTTTCAAAGCCGTTGTATTTTTCTTTTGACATATAGACAAATTCCCCGCTGCTTATTGTTATGCTGTCACAAGTATATTCCTTTACATAAGCCATATTGACAATATATCCCCTGTGGCACTGGTAGAACCCATCCCCAAGCTGGCGTTTTAATTCATTCATTGTGGAATAAATTTCTATAACCCCGTCTGTCATATGGATTTCTTTTTTACGCCTGCGGCTTTCCACATACATTATATCGTCTTTATTGACCATGATATTTCTGGCTTTTGTTTTTAGAAGCAAGGTTTTCCCATTGCTGTTATCTTTCCTTGTATCTTCTTTACCAGCCTCCTTTTTTGCAGCAGCAAATGTATTTCCAGTTTTACCCTCATCATTACTGTATGCTCCATTTCCCAAGATACTACCTCCCTCATCTATATATATATCGGCTTGATTTTTAAAATTTTTCCACCTGTGCGGT
>DKYP01000123.1:3000-4569 GCA_002499945.1 Lachnoclostridium sp. UBA7097 | reverse complement strand
TAAGCACCAGCGGTTTCGTACAGCCGTCCATTGAAAGCACGTTTGGAATTTGCCAGCTAATTTACTCTTTGTAAGGTTTCCAGCAAAAAAACAAAATAACCTCAAAATATTTTGTAAATGCAGCAAAATAAAGGCTGGCAAACTATTGTTTTGAAAAAATGGGGAAACTCAAAATATATAATCCATTGGCAGACGTGTTTATATGTGTTATTATTTGATTATAGAAATGATATATATGAAGACGGCAGAATTATTAAAAATAATTAAGAAAAGCCAATGTTATTTAATCAGGCATGGCAAACGCCATGACATATGGTTTAGTCCAGTAACAGACAAACAATTTTCTGTTCCCCGTCATAAAGATGAAATAAAACCTGGAACATTAAAAAACATTATGGAAGATGCTGGAATCCAATAACCATTTTTTTAATGAGAAAGGAGTTTTTATATGGCAAAATATGCTTACCCTGCTATTTTTACCCCAGAAAATGATGGAGGATTTTCCATTAGATTTCCTGACTTGGAAGGCTGTTATACATGTGGGGATAATATGGCTGATGGGCTTACAATGGCAGAAGATACACTTGCATTAGTTCTTTATGGATATGAAAAAGAAGGACGTGATATTCCAGTTCCGTCTAAAAAAACAGATATTACAATTTTAAAAGATGAATTTATTAATTTTGTAGCTTGTGATACTTTAGAATATAGAAAAATGTATAATAATAAATCAGTTAAAAAAACACTTACAATACCTGAATGGCTTAACGAAGCAGCAATAGCAATGGATTTAAACTTTTCCCAGGTATTACAGGAAGCCCTTATTGCAAAAATACAGATATAACTTTCTTTGTATTAAATTATTGACAATAGGCATAACGTATATAGCATACTAATTTAAACAGGCTTTTTAAATTCATTTCAGGTCAAATACAGACAACAAAGCAAAAAAACACCACCAGCAAATAACTACTGGTGGTATTTTCAGGATTATCTCCTAGATGCTGCATATAAATTTTTAAAAAATTATTTCTTTACCTTAACATTTTTGCCTGCGCCTTTTGCCTTAACAATCTTTTTGTATGCCTTAACCTTAGCCTTTGGTACTTTAATTGTTGCTTTTGCATTAATGCCTTTAAATGCATTAGCACCTACCTTGCTCTTTGTAAGCTTCTTAGTCTTAACAATAATACTCTTTAACTTACTGCATCCTCTGAATGCATTAGCACCAATCTTTTTAACATTAGCACCAATTGTAAGCTTTGTAAGTTTCTTATTGCCCTTTAATGCATTCTTAGCAATAGTTGTAACCTTATAACTCTTACCACTAACTTTGACAGTTGAAGGAATCACAATCTTCTTAGCATTCTTCTTACCCTTTGTAAACTGTACTGTCCTTGTACCCTTTACAGCTGTTACCTTATACTGTGAACCACTAATAGTAGCCTTCTTACCTACCTTAACACTTGCTGATGGTTTCTTAGTAGGATTTACAGGTGCTTTAGTAGGCTCTGTAGGTGCATTTGTAGGGTCTGTAGGAGCACCACTTGGAGCTGTACTTGGGTTTGT
>DKYP01000123.1:0-2646 GCA_002499945.1 Lachnoclostridium sp. UBA7097 | reverse complement strand
AGCTGTACTTGGGTTTGCACTTGGAGCTGTGCTCTGTCCAGGACCAGGAATGTAACCATTATTGTTACCAGGTGATGGTGTTATAGTTGGCTTACTACCAACTATTGACTCACCTTCTTTAAAAGTGACAATATATGTAGAAAACTTATCACTTGTAAATGAAATTGTACCATTCCCATTTTTAACACATTGAATAATAGTCATTTCATTATTATGAATACGGATTACATAATATTCTCCCTTTGCTTCCTGATTTTTATATTTCTCAGTAAGACTATTAGGAATTTGTATTGTAACCTTTACCTCACCATTAAGTTCTTCCATTTTAATAGAAGCCATTGTAGCATTTTGATTATCCTTATCCCTTATTACACTTAATAAGTCAATATTTAATACAACTCCATCGCTTACCATCTTATCAAAAGAAGTTTTATCAATCTTACTGCTGTCCAAATTATTAATATTGTCCTTACCTTTAGCTGTTACATTATCTTTTTCTTCTTTTTGCTTTGTATCACTAGGCATTGAAACCTGAAGAGATGTTTCTACTATAGCTGTTTCATTTTTTAATGCATCCTTAACATTATCTACAGTATAATCTTTTTCTACATCAGTATCCTTTATATTTCTATCAATACTATTATTTGCAACTCCAGCAGGTACTTCAACTTTAACATCTTCACCTATTTCATTCACTGCATCACCAATAACAGAGCCTGTAGATACTGTTGGTGGTGTATCTGGTGATGTGTTTGGTGTGTCTGGTGTTGTTGGTGATGTCGGATTTGATGTTTCTTCTTTAACCGTACCTGTTACAACAATAGTTGTATCTTCAGTAATACCTGTTACTTTAATTTTATAAATCTTAGAATCACTTGTACTTATTGTTGCAAATCCAACTGTACTTGCCGCTACTGCTGATTTTGTAACAGTTGTTTCGGTTGTTTCGGTTGTTATTGCAGCAGTTGTTGTTACAGCAACTATATTGCTAGTATTGTCAAAGACATAATTACCACTAGCTTTAAGTGTAATAATGGCACTTCCTGAAGTTACACTTTCATCCTTTTGAACTTCAGCAGTTGTATTGTTAACCTGATTAAGAACTCTGATAGTAGCCGCTTCACTTGCTGCTTTCGCAGCTTCACTTGCTGCTTTCGCAACTGGTGATACTGGCAGCAATGAAATAACCATTGCTAAAGCTAAAAAGAAGCTAAGCTTACGCTTTGTTTCCTTCGTCTGTCTAAAAAACTTCATAGACGTTTCCACCTTTCTTCTCATTATTTTAAATTTAATTATCATGTATCTATATCAATTGCAAAGTGAACAACCCTACAGTCATTCCACATACAGGCAAGGCAATAAGGCATAAAAGAAATAGGCTCTTTGATTCATCTTTCTTATTAATGCAACATCTTTTTGTAGAAATTATTACTTTACAATAGATATCAATGCTTATTATCCCTTCCTGTGCAGTAATATAGGCACGGTACCAGAACTACCTGTCCTGTAAACCAAACAGGCTTTCTGGAAAAAGAAAGGAGATATTCAATTGTCATTGCTTATGATAACATATTATTCAAAAAAAAGCTACCACTTTTATTAAAATTTTTATTACATTTTTTGGTACATAGTTACAACCGAGCCATGTAAACAAAACAATAATCCTGCAAATTTCAATGTATGGCAGCTACTACACTACTTTTTGGCAAATCCCAAATACACTTCCAATGAACAAGCTGTTGGTCTGTAATATTCAAAAATTACCCCTGTCTAATACACATTCTTTATACCTGTCTTCTACACAAAAAAGTTCACACTGTTTCTGGTAAGCTGCCTGCTCTGACTCAAAATATTTCACAAGCTTTGTATAATCTTCTTCTGTCTGCGCCTGCCTTAATGCCGTAATATAAACCGCCCTGTTATCATTTTGCACAATAAATGGTATGATATTATTTTTAAGGCACTCCCGGAACATAATAATCCTTCCAGTCCTGCCATTTCCATCCTGGAATGGATGTATTGATTCATATTTTGCATGTAATGCTGCTATTGTTTCCAGGTTTTTATCCCTTGCAGAATGATACCACCCTAATAAAACAGACATCTGTCTTCCTACATCCTCTGGCATTGCTGTGTTTATATTTCCCACGAAATTAGGTCTTTTTTTGTAATCCCCAATTGCATAACCATTTGCCCGGTCTTCAAACACACCAGCTTTCAATTCATAGTGAAATGCTTTAACCAGTTCCTCTGACAAAGATTCCCCAATAGTTGCAAGCATATGGTTAAACATCAGGAAATGTCCATTCATTTCCTCAATATCTTTAGCTTTATAAGTATCTTCTGTTGGCGGAAGAAAACCTTCCTCAAATAGTGCAGCTGTCTGGTCCTCATTTAGTGTACTGCCCTCAATTTTGTTAGAATTATATGCAAGAGTCCTTTGCGTAAAGCCATAAATCCCACTCCTGTCATTCATTTTTTTTTCAGTTTCCAAGCACCATAATAATGCATCTGTAAAACCCATGCTAACTGCCTCCTTCCTAATTTTTATTATGCCATATTGTTGGAAATTTTTAATTAAATAAAAACTTTACTTCCTTTACATTTATATTATACAACACTTTACAACTTTTGAGCAGTACTACT
>DKYP01000040.1 GCA_002499945.1 Lachnoclostridium sp. UBA7097 | reverse complement strand
ATTGCGGTAGCCTTTCTTTCAATATAACCATTTATACAGCTTATTACTGCCCGTTTCGGCTGTTTAGAGTGCATTGAAAGTGCAACTGCTGCCATCTGTGAATCACTATTCTTTAAAATAATTGCTGCCTGTTCATCTGAACCTGTTGGCGATGGAAGCCAGTGGCTTGCTACCATTTCCGGTGTTTTATTCATAAAGCTGCGTACAATAGAAAGCGCATATACACCAATATCCAGAAGTGCGCCCCCTGCAAGTTCCATATTAAAGAAACGGTTCTTCATGTCATACTCTTTATAGCTGCCAAAATTCACCGTAACCATCTGCACCTTTCCCAGTTCCCCTTCCCCGGCAATGTCCCACAGCTTCTTATAAAGCGGCATATGCCATATAGTCATTGCCTCAGCCATAATTAAACCTTTCTCTTCCGCCAGTGCTGCCATTTCATTAAACTCACGGCTGTTTAAAGTAATGGATTTCTCCACAAGGATATGCTTTCCATTCATAAGTGCTTCTTTCATAAACTGGTAATGTGTGTTGTGTGGGCTGGTGATATAGATAATATCCACATTCTTATCTAAAAACATATCCCCAATCTTATCATATACCTTTTCCACCCCGTACTTTTCCGCAAAAGAAACTGCTTTACTATATGTACGGTTGCCTGCTGCATAGAGCTTCCTTCCCATCTTCATAAGAGCCTGTGCCATCTCATTGGCAATAACCCCTGTTCCAAGAACTGCCCATTTTAATTCTCTCTGTTCCATTATAAAATCCCCCTTTTATGTGATATTATCTTACCATGGATACATATACAATTCCATTATATTTTCATAATTTTTCACAAAATACCCACATTAATAACCAGAAATTACTTTACTTTCTCCCCCAATTAAGTATATAATACAAATGTTTGTTCGTAATTAGTGTGAAAAAACCATATACGAAAGTTTTTTCACACGGCAGATTTGTGCCTGCGGCCCAAAGTCTGCGGGTATTGGAAAGGCATGGGTATTTTTATGAGTGAATACACTGGAAAAGAAATCGTAATTTTAGAAGGCCTGGAGGCTGTCAGGAAGCGTCCGGGAATGTATATAGGCTCTACAGGGCCACGCGGGCTGCACCACCTTATCTGGGAAATCCTTGATAATAGTATAGATGAACAGCTTGCAGGCTTCTGCAATGAAATACATATTACAATGCAGAAAGATGGCGGTATCTGCATTAAAGATAACGGGCGTGGTGTGCCTGTTGATATCCACCCTGCCAAAAAGGTGGCTACAATACGTGTTGTTTATACTATACTCCATGCCGGCGGCAAGTTTGGCAATTCCGCATATAAAGTTTCTGGCGGGCTGCATGGTGTAGGTTCATCTGTTGTAAATGCACTTTCTACACATATGATTGTTGAAGTGCGCAGGGACGGGCTTGTCTACCGTGATGAATACAAAGACGGAGGCCATCCTGTTACCCCGCTGGATAAAGATGGTTCACTTGTACCTTGTGGCAAATGCGCCAAATCAGATACTGGCACCACTGTTACTTTTTACCCTGACCCCGAAATCTTTGAAACTGTGGAATTTAAGGCAGATGTTATTAAAAAGAAACTTAAAGAAATTGCATACCTTAACAGGAATTTAAAGCTGGTATTTGCAGATGAAAATACAGGTGAAGAAAAGATTTACCTTGAAGAAGATGGAATTAAAAGTTTCATCAATTATATTAACCGTGATGCACAGGTTTTGCATAATGAACCAGTATATATTGAGGGTACAAGTGGTGATATTGAAGTTGAAATAGCTTTCCAGTATACCACAAGCTTTTCTGAACAGATTAACCCATACTGCAACAGGATAAATGTTGTTGACGGCGGCACTCTTGTTACCGGCTTTAAAACGGCACTTACACGTGTTATGAACCAGTATGCAAGGGAACTTGGTGTCCTTAAAGATAAAGATGAGAATTTTGACGGAAAGGATATAAGGAACGGGCTTGTAGCGATTATTTCTATAAAACACCCTGACCCGCAGTTTGAAGGGCAGACCAAGACAAAGCTTGGAAATACTGATGCCAAAACCGCAGTTGAGGATGTATTTGGCACAGAAGTACAAAGGTATTTTGATAAAAATGTTGAAATACTCCGCAAAATACTTGATAATTCGCTTAAATCATATAATGCCAGAAAAGCAGGCGACAAAGCCCGTAATGCTGTTTTAAAACAGTTAAATGATGTTGACACTAAAAGCAAGCTTGCTGCATGTACTTCTAAAAAACCTGAAGAATGTGAGGTTTATATTGTCGAGGGTGATTCTGCTGGCGGCACTGTCAAGACAGCAAGAAACAGGCGTACCCAGGCTGTGCTTCCTTTAAGGGGCAAAATTATTAATGTTGAAAAAGCCACACTTGAAAAAATACTGTTAAATAATGAAATCAAATCAATGATAGCTGCATTTGGCTGTGGGATTGGTGATGAATTTGATATAAATAAGCTGCGCTATGATAAAATTATAATACTTACAGATGCTGATGTTGACGGGGCACATATAAGCACACTGCTGCTTACATTTTTCTACAGGTTTATGCCAGAGCTTATATACTCTGGCAAGATTTACAGGGGGCTTCCACCACTTTATAAAGTAGATTACACCAATGGAAAAAAGAAGAACTCAGAATATATTTTTAATGACTTTGAACTTGAAAAATTCAGGAAAAATAAAAACAATAAAATTACCAGCATACAACGTTATAAAGGGCTTGGTGAAATGGATGCAGAGCAGCTCTGGGAAACAACACTTGACCCTGGAAGCCGCCTGCTTGCACAGATTTCAATAAGTGACAGTGTAGATGCAGATGAGGTGACAACAACACTTATGAGCAGCAATGTACCACCACGCAGGCAGTTTATAATGGAAGAAGCAAGGTACGCAAATCTTGATATATAAAAAGGCAGCCAAAATTGAGAAAGAAGGGGTATAATAATGAAATATAATGAACAGCCTGTAATACAACTTGATTTTTCAGAGGAAATGCGTAATTCCTACCGTGATTATGCAGTAAGTGTAATAATTGCAAGGGCACTCCCTGATGTAAGGGACGGGCTTAAGCCTGTACAAAGGCGTATCCTCTATGCAATGAATGAACTTTCACTTGACCCAGGAAAGCCACACAGGAAAAGTGCACGTATTGTCGGTGATACAATGGGTAAATACCACCCGCATGGTGACAGTTCAATATATGACGCACTTGTACATATGACAGAAGACTATTCCCTTTCCATACCACTTGTTGACGGGCATGGCAATTTCGGCTCTATTGATGGTGACGGCGCAGCAGCAATGCGTTATACAGAAGCACGCCTTTCATATGGCGCAATGGCACTTCTTGAAAACCTTGACAAAGGGCTTGTGCCATTCGGGCCTAACTTTGATGAAAGTGAGAAAGAACCGCTTGTACTGCCTGCTACAATCCCAAACCTGCTTATAAACGGCACTACAGGGATTGCTGTTGGTATGGCTACCAATATGCCGCCGCATAATACTTCTGAAGTAATAGATGCCATTATTGCATTTATGGATAACTCGGAGATATCCACCAAAGGGCTTATGAAATATATAAAAGGCCCCGATTTCCCTACAGGAGGGACTATAACAAACTTTGATGACCTTTATAATATTTATGACACAGGTGAAGGCAAAATTAAGATACGCTCCAAAGTTGAAATTGAGGACAGTGGTGCCGGGCGCAAAAACCTTGTAATAACTGAAATCCCTTATACAGTGGCCGGTAATAAAACAAAACTTTTAGAAAACCTTGCTTCCCTTGCCAAAGATAAAGTATTTGATGAAATATATGATGTAAGGGACGAATCCTCTAAGGAGGGAATACGTATTGTTATTGAGGTTAAAAAAGACCGTGATATACAAAACCTCTTAAACGGGCTTTACCAGAAGACCCCTATGGAGGATACTTATGGTGTAAATATGCTTGCAGTTAAAAACAAACAGCCAGTAACATTTACACTTAAAGGGCTTATTAATGAATTTGTCATGTTCCAGGAAGAACTCTACACCAAAGAGTATGAACACCTGCTTGAAAAGGCAAATGACAGGCTTGAAATTGTCGAAGGGCTTATAAAAGCAACTGATGTAATAGACCTGGTTATAGAAATATTAAGGGGAAGCAATTCAATAAAACAGGCTAAAGCCTGCCTTACCAAAGGAATTACAGAGGGGATAAAATTCAGGACAAAGAAATCAGAAAAAGAAGCCACACGCCTTGACTTTTCAGAAAGGCAGGCAGAGGCAATACTTTCCATGCAGCTTAGTAAACTTATAGGGCTTGAACTCCTGAAACTGCACCAGGAAAGCAATTCCCTTATAACAAATATCACTAATTATAAAAAAATACTTGGTGATATTAATGAGCTCCATAAAGTTATTAAAAAAAGGCTTAAAACATATAAAAAGCAGTTTGGCAGGGAAAGGCGCACTGCACTTGAAAATACCAGCAATGCAAAATATATTGAAGAAATCAAAGAAGAAAATATCTATGTGGTTATAGACAGGTTTGGCTACTGTAAATCCCTTGATGAAACAAGTTATTCACGCCTTGCACCTGAAACACTGGGAGAATATACACATATTATCCCAATGAAAAATACAGGGAAACTATGTATATTTTCTGCTACAGGTTCCATGTACCAGATAAAAGCCCTTTCTATACCAAAAGCCAGAAGCCGGGACAAAGGCGTACTAATACAAACACTCTGCAAAATCGGAAAAGATGATATAATAACATATATACCATTTGATGATTTATTTGAATCGCAGCTTTTATTTGTATCCAAAACAGGCTATGTAAAACTTGTATCGGGAATAGAATTTGAAACAAACCGCTCTGTAATAGCTTCAACAAAGCTTGAAAAAGAGGACACGCTGGTATGTGTGCATCCTGTCACAATAGAAGAAACCATAGAAAATAACAGGAATGTACTAATGATAACAGAAAAAGGCTCTGTCCTTATGTTCCCGTTAAACCAGGCAGATGAATTTAAAAAGACAAGCAAAGGGCTTAAAGGAATATCACTTCCAAAAGGTGATATGCTTGCATATGCTGGTATTGTAGCACCAGATGAAACTGATATAGAATTTAATAACCACCATTATAACCCACAGAAAATAAAACTTAAAAACCGCAATGACAAACCAGTGAAACCAAAGTAATTTACTGGACATATAACATTTTATATACATCCTGGCAGCCTGCCAGGATGTATAGGTTGAAAAATGCATTTTTCATGTCTATTTGTGCCGTGCATGGCACTACTCTGCTGCTGTTTCTGCAGCAGCTGGTTCTTTTTCCTTGGCTTCCTCTGCTGTATCCTTCTCCCCTTCCATATCAAGTGTTACATATTCCCTGTCATCAGCTTCTTCATCCTCATCGTCATCAATACCGCCAAATCCGTCATCAAAACCATTATCAAAATCATCGTCGTCATCAGCATTTTTGTTAAATAAGTCCAGCCCGAATACTTTCTTCAGTAAATATACTACCCCGCATGCAGTTCCTGCTACTGCTGCTGCACCCATAACAAATTTAACCAGCTTCTTCATAGTTAAGAAATCCTCCTTTATTTTATTAATAAATGATAACAATAAATATTATTTTGTAGTAAGCCTGTGTGTAATATGGAATAAATACGGGTCAAGGTCTTTTGTCATTGACAATGCTTCTTGTATATCAAAGTCCACAAATTCACCGCCCCTGTATCCTACAATACGGTTTGTCTTACCTTCACACAGAAGCTCAACTGCCTTTGTCCCAAGTGCCGATGCATAAACCCTGTCTTTACATGTAGGGTTCCCGCCACGTTGTATATGCCCGAGTACAGTTGCCCTTGTTTCTATTCCTGTGGCAAGTTCAATAAGTTTCGCCATCTCTGTGGAATTTCCAACACCTTCAGCATTTACAATAATATGGTTTTTCTTGCCAAGCTTACGCCTGTCTAAAATCTTGCCAATTATCCTCTGGATATCACCATGGTACTTTTCTGTTGTAAGTATATATTCAGCACCGCTTGCTATACCAGTCCAGAGTGCAATATGCCCTGCTGTACGCCCCATTACTTCAACAATGGAGCAGCGTTCATGTGATTCTGATGTGTCCCTTAACTTGTCAATGGCTTCCATAGCTGTATTAATAGCTGTATCAAAACCAATTGTATACTCTGTACATGCTATATCAAGGTCAATTGTTCCTGGTACACCCACAGTATTAATTCCATTCTCTGCAAGCCTGCTTGCACCATTAAAAGAACCATCACCACCAATTACCACTACACCGTCAATGCCATGCTTGCGGCAAATCTCTGCGCCTTTCTGCTGGTATTCCTTCTTCTTAAATTCAAGACACCGTGCAGTATAAAGAATAGTACCGCCAAGCTGGATTATATCAGAAACTGAAAGATTATTCATGTCAATTATATCTTCTTCCAGCAGGCCTGCAAATCCATGGCGTATACCTTTTATTTTTAAACCGCACGAAATACCTGTACGTACAACAGCACGTATGGCTGCATTCATTCCAGGGGCATCTCCCCCGCTTGTTAATACACCGATAGTTTTTATTGCATAACTCATAATGCCCTCCTTATCCTGCAAAAGTAACTTATTCCTATATATGGAATTGTACGATAAAATGGATTATTTTTCAATACTCTTTTCTTTTATTGCAACTGAGTTTTCGCCAAATTCCTCCAGAACTCTTTCTTTTACTATTCTTCTCGCATTAGTGCATTTACTTTTAGGAAGTTTTTTTACCAGCTTTTCTTCTGTAATATAAATACATACAGTATCATTGCCATCATAGGGTAATATTTTATCATACAGCAGGTTTTCTTTTTCTTTAAACTCTGCTTTACTGGCAAACCTTATCCAGAGTTCACATGGTACCTGGCCAAATGGTATTATATCCTGGCATATAACCTTGCCTGCCCTGTCCTCTTCCACATTTGCCCTGCCCTTTACAAATACTTTTGAATCAGTACTTAACAGTTCTTTCTTTTTCTCATAACAATCCGGGAAAACCACAACTTCTACAGAACCATATAAATCTTCAACTGTAATAAATGCCATGGTAGTGTTTTTCCTTGTTATTTTAACACTTTTGTTAGTAATCATTCCTCCTATTATTACATTTTCCCCATCATATACTTTTGTCATACCTGTATCTTCATCAGCTATAAAATCTATTGAATTTCTTGTACAGTTTTTCTCAAGAAGCCCTGTATAATCTTCAAGCGGATGCCCGCTTATATATATACTTAATGTTTCTTTTTCAAATGCAAGCAGTTCCTCTTTGTCATATTCTGCCACATCAGGGTATTGTATTTCATTAGCATGTTCAAGCCCTGTATCTGCCATGCCAAAAAGTGAAAGCTGCCCCGCAACTGCATCCCTTTTTTCACGGTTTACACTGTCAATCATTGCACCATACACCATCATTTTCTGCTTCCTGTTGCCAGGCAGGCAGTCAAGCGCACCAGATTTTATAAAATTCTCCATAGTATGGCGGTTTGCCTCTTTAGAAGACATCCTTGTTATAAAATCCTGCATTGAGGTAAACTTGCCGCCCCTTTCACGTTCTGCCTTTACTTCTGCAATTACAGGCGTGCCTATACCTTTTATCGCAGACATCCCATACATTATCCTGCCATCTGACACATGAAATTCACCATATCCCTCATTAATATCAGGCGGGATTATTTCTATTCCCATCTGGCGGCATGTCATAATATACGAAAGCACCTTGCCCGGGTTAGCTTTAACAGATGTAAGCAGCGCTGCCATAAATTCCACAGGATGGTAATATTTAAGGTATGCTGTCTGGTACGCAACCACCGCATACGCTGCAGCATGTGATTTATTAAACGCATATTTGGCAAAATCAATCATTTCATCATAAATTTTATTGGCAATATTTTCAGGTATCCCATTGGCAATACAGCCTTTAACGCCTTCTTCCTCATTGCCATATACAAAATTTTTGCGTTCAGCCTCCATAACTTTTGTCTTTTTCTTAGACATCGCCCTGCGCACAAGGTCACTGCGCCCGAAGCTGTAACCAGCAAGGTTCCTTACTATCTGCATAACCTGTTCCTGGTAAACTATACATCCGTATGTAGGTGACAGTATTGGTTCAAGCTGTGGGCAGTCATATGTTATGCTGCCGCTTTTTTCCTTGCCCTCAATATACTTTGGTATAAAATCCATAGGACCCGGGCGGTAAAGTGATATGCCCGCTATAATATCTTCCATGCTGCGTGGCTTCAGTTCTTTTATAAACTGTTTCATTCCGGCACTTTCAAGCTGGAACACACCCTCTGTCTTTCCTGTGCTAAGCATATCAAATACATTTTTATCCTCATAGTCTATCTCCATTTCACAGGCACTGCCAAGCCCTGCCATAACTGCAGCGTCATTTATAACAGTAAGGGTACGCAGCCCCAGGAAATCCATTTTAAGAAGCCCGAGCTCCTCAAGCGTAACCATTGTATACTGTGTTGTTATAGTCCCATCTGACGCCTTTGAAAGCGGTACAAACTCATCTACAGCATCAGGGCTTATAAGCACACCCGCTGCATGCATGGAAGTATGGCGTGGCAGCCCTTCAAGCCTCCTTGCCATATCTACCAGTTTCTTTGCCTGGGCATCTTCATTATAAACCTGCTTAAATTCCGGATTAATATCCAGTGCTTTATCTATTGTAATGCCAAGTTCCATAGGAATTGACTTTGCGATAACATCTACATAATTATATGGAAGGTCAAGCACCCTTCCTACATCACGTATAACATTTCTTGCTGCAAGCGTACCAAATGTAACTATCTGCACAACACGGTCCCTGCCATATTTATCCATAACATACTCTATTACTTCAGGCCTGCGTTCATAACAAAAATCTATATCAATATCAGGCATTGTAACACGTTCAGGATTTAGAAAGCGTTCAAAAAGAAGGTCATACTTAACAGGGTCTATACTTGTTATACCAAGTGAATATGAAACTATGCTTCCTGCTGCAGAACCCCTGCCAGGCCCTACACTTATGCCATTATCCCTTGCATACTTTATAAAGTCCCATACTATAAGGAAATAGTCTGTAAACCCCATTGTATTAATTGTATCAAGCTCATATAAAAGCCTTTCCTTAAGTTCATCTGAAGGTTCTTTATATCTTTTGTACAATCCATCATTACAAAGCTTGTTTAAATACTCCTGTGCCGTAAAACCTTCTGGCACATCATATTTTGGCAGTTTATAATTGCCAAATTCAATCTCAACATGGCATCTTTGGGCTATAAGTGCTGTATTACTTACAGCTTCTGTTGCATATGGAAATAATTCAAGCATCTGCTGTTCTGATTTAAGGTAATACTGGCCGCCCTCATAACGCATACGGTCCTCATCCTGCACCTTTTTCTGTGTCTGTATACATAACAGTATATCATGTGCTTCTGCATCTTCCTCCATAATATAATGCACATCATTAGTGGCAACAAGCTTTATGCCTGTATCCTGTGAAAGCCTTAAAAGCGCCTGGTTCACTGTACCCTGCTGTGGTATCCCGTGGTCCTGTAATTCCAGGAAGAAGTTACCCTTTCCAAATATCTTTTCAAGCTTTAATGCTTCCTCTTTGGCACTTTCATAATTACCATGCAGTATTGCAGAAGGGACTGCGCCCGCAAGGCATGCACTAAGTGCTATAATACCTTCATGGTATTTAACAAGCACCTCATAATCAACCCTTGGTTTATAATAAAACCCTTCTGTAAACCCTCTTGAAACTATCTTCATAAGATTAGCATAGCCTTTATTATTCTCCGCAAGAAGCACAAGATGGTTATAACGCCCTTCACCCTTTGATAATTCCCTGTCAAACCTTGAACCCGGTGCAACATAAACCTCACAGCCTATTACCGGGTTTATTCCTGCATCTTTAGCCGCCCGGTAAAAGTCAATCACACCATACATATTCCCATGGTCAGTAATTGCCAGATGCTCCATTCCAAGTTCCTTTGCCCTTACAGCAATCTCTTTTATCTTACATGAGCCATCAAGCAGGGAATACTCCGTATGGACATGTAAGTGTGCAAAAGCCATAAAATCCCTCCTTTATCTGGGTTATCCAATAAAACAGGGGCTGCGCATATATATAATGCAGCAGCCCCGTATAAAACCAGCCAGTAATCCCATGTCTGGCTGGATGTAAACAATAACAACTATATATCTTTATGTAACAGATATTACCAGACAGAAACTGCATAATACTCAGGCATTTGCAGCACTGAGATATTTAACAATATCTGTCATCGCATTTTCTTCATCATCCCCATTTGCAGACACAACTACTTCTTCACCCGTTGAAAGCCCTAATGCCATCATGCCCATTATACTTTTGGCATTCACCTTTTTATCTTCACATTCAACATAAATACTGCTGTTATACTGGCTTGCCACCTGCACAAGTACAGCTACCGGCCTGGCTTCAAGACCATTCTTAATCTGAATTTTTATTTTCTTTGTAACCATTGCGTATTTTTCCTCCTTTTAGCAGAGCAGCGGCTTATTTGCCAGCTTCCTCCCTCATCTGATTTGCAATATCACTTAATTTACGTAGACGGTGGTTGACCCCTGATTTGCCAATAGGCCTGCTTAACATCCTCCCAAGTTCCTGCAGCGGGCTTTCGGGATATTCAAGGCGCAGCATGGCTATCTCCTTAAGTCCTTCCGCCAGTTTACCAAACCCCATATTACATTGGATATATTTAATATCCTCTATCTGCCTTGCAGCAGCGGCAACAGTTTTGCCAATATTAGCTGTTTCACAATTTACCTGCCTGTTTACAGAATTGCGGACTTCCTTAACTATCCTTACATTTTCAAAATCCATTAATGCAATGTGTGCACCTGTCACATTAAGGAAATCTACTATCTGTGAACCCTCTTTTATATAAACCACATAATATTTCTTCCTTTCAATTATCTTGGCATCAATCATAAAAGAAGTGATAATTTCACGTATCTGGGCTGCAAACTTTCCAGAAAAAACCGCAATCTCAAGATGGTATGCCTTTTCCGGGTTTGCTACAGAACCAGCTGCTATAAATGCACCTCTTAAAAAAGCCCTTTTACAACAAGTATTCTGTACAAGCAGGTAATGGACTTCTGACAAGCTTCCCCAATGCTTTTTCTGCCCATCAATTATCTTTACAGCCTGCAATATATTTAACACATCGCGTTTCCTGAATACATAGATGGAATAGCTTCCCGCAGCAGCCGGCAGGTTATGGCGCCGTACCATTACTTCTATCCTTGCACGAAATGTTTTCTCTAATAAGATATAGGATTTTTGTGCTACTGTCAAGTTTTCAGTCTGGATTTTAATATAAACATTCCCATTTCCCATTTTTTTAATCTGTCCAGACAAGGCAAATAAAGCAGCAAATTCAGCAATACAGCAGTGCCTTGCCGGGCTTTCCTGTTTTCCCAGTTCTTCCTTTACTTTACTTGAAAATGACATAATTATATCCTTCCAGCATCACGGTGTTCAACTTTAACACCATACGGCAGCTTCTTCATATCTTTTGAAAGGGCATTGGCAATAGTAACTGACCTGTGTCTGCCTCCTGTACACCCTATACTTACAACAAGCTGGTTTTTACCTTCTGTAATATAATTAGGTACAAGAAACCTTAACATTTCATATAATTTCTTCTCAAATATCCTTGCATTTTCAAAGTCCATTACATAATCATATACTTCCCTGTCATTACCTGTGAGCGTCTTTAATTCAGGTATATAAAAAGGATTTGGCAGGAAACGCACATCAAATACAAGGTCTGAATCTGCTGGTATTCCATATTTAAACCCAAATGATAGTATGGTTATAAAGAAATTTTCATATTCCTCATTATCAAGGAATATTTTGTCAACTTCTTTTTTTAAGTCCCTTATAAGCATATGGCTTGTATCTAAAATATAGTCCGCCCGTTTTTTAATAAATGAAAGTTCCTGCCTTTCAGCTTCAATCGCCTTATCAACACGTCCCTGCAGCGCCAGGGGGTGGTTTCTCCTTGTTTCCTTGTACCTTTTGACAAGCACACTGTCCTCTGCTTCCAGGAATATTATCTCATATCTGTAGCCACTGGCTTTCATCTCCTCCAGTATGCCTTCAAATTCGGAAAGCCCTTGCAGGTTTCTTATATCAATACCAATAGCCGCCCTGTCAATCGATGCACTTTCTTCAAGTACAATTTTTGTAAGTTTAGGTATCAAAAGTACCGGCAGGTTATCAACACAAAAATACCCTATATCTTCAAGCATCTTCATAACGGAACTCCTGCCAGCCCCTGACATTCCTGTAACTATAACAAATCTCATATTATTTTACCTTTGTTAATACCTGATATTATATTAACTGCCATTCTAAAGCCATTGGCATAATTATAATATTTTAACTTCAAGTTCCATTTCAACACCAGAATTTCTCCTGACTTCATCTTTTACATGGCCAATAACATCCATTGCCTGCTCAAATGTACCATTCCCGGTATTCACAACAAACCCGCTGTGTTTCCCGGATACCATCACATCCCCGCAGCGGTAGCCTTTAAGCCCTGCATCCTGTATAAGCTTTCCTGCAAAATGCCCTTCAGGACGTTTAAATGTACTTCCTGCACTTCCATGTTCCAACGGCTGCTTTTCCCTGCGTTTCCTGTTTAATTCCTTCATATGTTCCAGAATCTGGTTTTTATCACCGCTGTCAAATGCAAAAAGCGCATCAAGCACTATCATTTTCTCTCTCTGTATAATGCTGCTTCTATATGACATTCCAAGTTCCTCTTTCTTTAATACCCTGGTACTGCCACTATCCGTAATAACACGGACACCCTCCAGCACATCTTTAATCTCTCCGCCATATGCACCCGCATTCATAGCCACAGCACCACCAAGGGTACCTGGTATGCCGCTTGCAAATTCAAATCCTGTAAAACCATTTTCCCCTGCTGCCATAGCAAGCTTTGAAAGCAAAATCCCGCCACCTGCATGTACAAGGTTCTTAGGCTTTAAAAAACTGGCATCACTGGCATAGCCGTTATCTATAAAAAACTGTACTGCACTGCTGTCCCCTGCATGGTATATATTAACCTCATCAAGCATCTTTACAAGGCTTATATGCCCTTCTTCCGTATCCACGTTAGTATCACTGTCTTTTGTCCCTCTTGTAGAAACAACAATCCCCCTGTAGCCCTCATCATGCACAAGAAGGTTGCTGCCATTACCCATAATAAAATACTGGCAGCCCTCTTTTTGCAGATACCTTATAATATTAATAAATTCCTCAATATAAGCAGTTTCAATATAAAAATCTGCTGGCCCTCCAATGCGGAATGTAGTATGCAGTGACATTGGTTCATCTTTTTTTACCTTAGAATTTCTGGCTATCTCTTTTAATACATCTGCCTGGAACATAGAACCCTCCTGCTGTCTGGACTTATATATTACAGCATTTCCTTAATTAGATAAAAAACCTCTCCGCACTTTGTACGAAAAGGTTTTGGAAACGTGCGCGAGAAGATTCGAACTCCCGGCCTTCTGATCCGTAGTCAGACGCTCTATCCAGCTGAGCTACGCGCACATACTTATTTGTGATACTAACTATTAGCACCGAACGAATAAGAGTATACTATATAATAAAAGAAAATGCAAGTGGTTTTTTAAATTTTTTTATATAGTGTTACAAAAAAATATAGAACCTGTACAAGTGGTATATTATGGCTTGTTATTCTATTTGGCATTGCATCCCAGCAAGAGCGTACCCAGGAATGAAAAATGCTGCCCTTGCTGGAAACCTTGCGTTATACCGCCATAAATAAATATGTAATATTCTAATTTAATCTGCGCACCACTTCTTCTATTTTATATTTTTTACTTGGAATTATAACAACATGCCTGTTATCCATTATGCTTATAATACTATGTTCAAGTTTCTTTCGTCTTTCCAGATGTGATACAAGTATATCCATGTCATTGTTATTTATTCCATTGCCACATTCTTTTTTCTTATAATGCCTTTTTCCATATGGTGAATTTTCAAGATAATGCGTCATTAATGGAAACCACATTTCATTTCCATTCCCGTCAGTTCTTTCTTTTCTTATTACTGAAATAGCTTCCCGGATATCAGTAATTTCTATGTATACCATTAAGAAATTTTTATCTTTTAATATATTATAAGCTTCTTTGTAAAATTCTATTATTTCATTAGCTGGCATCTGGTAAAAAAGCATCAGGCATTCTATTATATTCTGGAGAAATGAACATTCAAAAATATTTCCATATTTGTTAAAGTCCTTATATCTTGTAAAAATAATGTTACGGAAATCTTTATATGGAATATTACCATTATATATTTCGTATTTTTCCATATATTTATGAAAACCCTGTATATCTGTTAAAATATGTGTATAATCTGTAATTTTCCTGTCCCCTTCTGTTACAGTATGTTTCTCTATTTCATTGCAAAGCCCGGGATATTCCATGCATGTATTCTGGTACTGTTCTTCTGTCATATAACTGCACCATGCAAGTTCTACTGGTGAAATATCACCTTCGTAATACACCTTATACTGTGGCATATGTTTATGCAGCAGGGCAAGAAATGTACTTTTCCCTGCCCCCTGTATCCCTTCTATAAAGATATTTTTCATAAATAAATTCCCCTTATCCTTTCTTTTACATTTCAATAACCCTTGTTGCTATTTTCTCTTGGAAGCGTATGTCATGTTCGACTAATATCATAGATGGTTTAAATTCCAGCAGTAATTCTTCTAACTGCATCCTTGTAAAAACATCAATATAATTTAATGGTTCGTCCCATATATAAATATGTGCTGGTGTCATAAGGCTTGCAGCTATAAGGACTTTCTTTTTCTGCCCTTCCGAATAATCCTCAAATTGCTTTGTAAATTGTACACGTTCTAAATCAAGCTGTCTTAAAAGTGCACAGAAAAGGCTTTCCTCCAGTTTCTTTTCTTCACAGAATTTTTTAATATTTCCTTTTAAAAAGCTGGTATCCTGGTTAATGTATGAAATTATAATTCCTGCCCCTATATCCAGCTGCCCGCTTTTAATAATGTTACAGTCTTCTTTGTTATTTGCACCAAGGACTGCCTTAATAAAACTTGTTTTGCCACAGCCGTTCTTTCCATGCAGGAATACTCTTTCCCCACGTTCCAGTTTAAAGTTAAAACCCTTGAATAAAGGCTTTTCTTCTGTATATCCAAGTGTAAGGTCCTTTGCAGAAACCAGTATTTCTTTATGGTATATAAGCGGCTTTATTTTAAGTTCCACAGGGTTTTCTATATCCTTTAAAAGTCCTTCCTTCTCTTTTATCTCCCTGTCAATCCTCTGTTCATATTGTTTTACACGTTTCTGCATTTTCTTGGTCTTAGCGCCAATATAAGGCCTTGTGCCAGCTGAACGGTCATGTTGTTTTACCGGGTCATAACCAATTTTAGTGCTTTCATTTTTATCTGCCCACCGTCTGGCCTGTTTTATAGATTTTTCTAAAGATGAAATTTCCTGTAAATGCTTTTTATTTTCAGTTCTGGAAAAATTATCTTTTTTCATTTTATTTTCCCACCAGCTTGAAAAATTACCACCCTGCACTTCAATGGATTTGCGGTTAAGTACAAGTACATGGTCTGTACATGCATCAAGTAAATCCCTGTCATGTGAAACCAGTATAAAACCTTTCTTCTGGCGTAAATATTCTTTTACAGTTTCCCTTGCTTCATGGTCAAGGTGGTCTGTGGGCTCATCAACAAGCAGAAAATCATTTTCCCCTGAAAATAAAAGTGCAAGAAAAACTTTTGTACGTTCACCATGGCTTAACGAAGCAAAAGGGCGGTATAAAACTTCCGCATTGACATTTAATTTATCCAGTTCACAGATAACCCGCCATTCCTCGCAGCCTGGTTTTAATTCCTCCATAAAATCCGAAGCACAGTTTTGCAGCATCTCTTTATTAACTGTATATGGAAAATAATCTGTTTCTACAGGCATGTTAATTTTTCCTTTATATTCATATTTTCCACGCAGCAAATTTAAAAAAGTTGTTTTCCCCTTGCCATTTCTTCCAATAAAACCAAGCTTCCAGTCAGTATCAATTGAAAATGATACTTCTTCAAAAACATTATCAAAACCTCCATCATAACAAAATGTAAGGTTTGTTACACTTATCCTTGCCATATTACTCCCCCTTCCGCCTCTGGCGGCACAAATCTCTCCCAATAAAAAAACCACTTGCCGCCAAGTGGTTATGGTCCGGTATTAATCCGCAACAAAAAAAGAGGGGATATGAGAACCATAATCCACTTTTGGCAACATGAATAAACAGTACCCCTTTGTAAGAGTCCTGCTGACAAAATATACATCATGTTTCAAAAGTAAATTACATTCTCATCCTTCCACCTCTTTCTGTAAACTTTTATAATATAACAGGATTATAACATACAAATAATTAACTTGCAAGAGTAAAATATATTGCAAATCCAGTAAAAAATATTGAATACTTTTATTTTTTATGATATGCTTTATCCGCAAATATCAATACTTTTACTTATAAAGGAGGTTATTATGTACAAGGCAACTGAATTTCTTAAATACTGGGGACAGTTACTGCTTCTGCCTGTTTACTGGCTGTCTTTTCTTTTCCCACGCAATAAAAGAATATGGCTTTTTGGCAGCACTTTTGGAAAAAGGTTTGCAGATAACCCCAAATACCTGTACTTGTATATGAGCCAGCATAAACACAAGCTTAAAATACGTCCTGTATGGATTTCACATAATAAAAAAATTGTAAATTTCCTGGAACAGAATGGTTATGAAGCATATTACTACCATTCATTAAAAGGTATTTTATTTGCATTAAGGGGAAAGGTGTATTTATTTGATAATTATTCTAAAGATATTAATTTCTGGCAGAGCGGTGGTGCATTAAAAGTAAATATGTGGCACGGGATACCATTAAAGAAAATCCAGGCAGATAATATATTTGATAAATTCCGCCATCCAGAGAATTTATTCGGCAAATTTAAAAACTTCCCAAGAAACCTGTCAGATGAAAAGCCCCACCATTATGTCTTAACTACTTCAAAATTTTTAACAAATATATTTTCATCTGCTTTTAATACAGATAATGTACTGGCAGCAGGTTATCCAAGAAATGATATACTTATTTCTGGCAATATAAATAATCTTCTGGCGGCTAATGAAAAAAATTTTCTTTACAAGATAAAAAGCTTTATTAAAGAAAAACCAGATAATAAAATGGTATTTTATATGCCTACTTTCAGGGAAAGCGAACTGGATTTTTTTAATGTAATCAATATAGAAGAATTTCAGGAATTTTTAGAAGAAAACAATATATTATTTTGTGTCAAGCTGCATCCTAAATCAAAGCTTGAAAAACGTTTTAAAAATATAAAAACTAATAATATTTTAGTTATAGATGCTGACGCTGACCCATATATATTTTTAAGATTTTCTGACATGCTGGTAACTGATTATTCATCAATATATTTTGATTATCTTTTACTTGGAAAGCCAATTATATTTTTTAACTACGATTTAGAAAAATACCTGGATAACTCAAGGGAATTATATTTTGATTATAATGAATTTACACCAGGCGAAAAAGTGGCAACACAGGAAGGACTCCAGAATGCTTTATTACGTTTTACCAGTGGCAGCAAGGCTTATGCAGATAATTACAAAGCACACCGGGATAAAATATCCGGAAAAGTATTTGATAAAAAACACAGCATGGCATGCCCTGTACTTATAAATGATATAATACACATATTAAACCAACAGGTAAAAGGCAGGTAATTACCTGCCTTTATGTATTGTAATATTTATAATTATTTCCTTGTATTCATTTCTTTAATTTTTTCTACCGGTGTTGCTGTTACCTGTACCCATGCAGGACGGAAACCACTGGCAACCGCATTGCGGATTGAACCAATATTTGACCATGCACAGCAGTAATAAGGCACTATCCCTTTTTTTAATATTTCTATAGCCAGCCTGCTTGTAAGCGCAGATGCAATTCCCAGCCTGCGGTATCCTGGCAGTACATCAATGCCAATCTGCCACATAGCCTGGCAGTCTGCAGAAGCCCCTGCAAGCCCCACAAGCCTGCCACAATTATATGCACCTGCTGCAATTACATCAAGTTCCTTACGCTGCCTGCAAAGTGCATTGTCCCATTGTCCTGTATACAGTTCTTTAAAATCATCCTGTCCCATTATGCGTATTTCATAAGAACCATTTTCCAGAAGTTTTGCCTGTAACTTGTCCGCCAGTCCTGTTCCAAGTAAAATATCTGCATCCGGGAGGGAATATTCCGCCATAAAACACACATTATACCCATACGGGCGTATACTGCCCATTAACTCATGCAGATTAGGCGTTTCAAAGCAATGTTCTAATTGGAATTTATTAATATATTCTTTTGTAATTTCTTCTAATTCTTTAGAAACTGATGCAACAATATTCGTTCCATATGATGTTAAATCACAAATAAATGGAAGTTCAATACATTTCCTTGCATCTTGGTTTTTTCCTGAAATAACTACCTTGTTCTGCTTTTCCTTAAAGTCCTGCCAGTTACAGTTGCTGTCTGCTGCTGACTGCTTCATTGCAATTTCTAATATCTCTTTGTTAGTCAATGTTTTTCCTCCTGAAATTATAAATTATATAGTTTCCAAATGCAGAATTTGCTTTATCTGTAAATTCTGCCGGGGTTGAAACCTGGTCTTTTAAGCCAGCCTTTTTCCAGTCTGTCCACCATAACAGATAAGGTTTTAATGGTAATTTTTCCCTAACTTTAATATGTATGCCATCACGTTCAATAATCCCATCCTCTGCCATTCTAGCTGCATCAAAGTAAAACCTGTTTCCAGTTTTATATTGGTTATTTATATCCATAATTATCCTGCCAGACTGTTTTGACATTACTACAATCTCTGATGAAACTTCACCACAAGAAAACATAATATAATCAGAAAAATAATCTAAATCTCCAAGAATTTTTCCAACTTGCGTTTCCCCGGTTATCTTTTTTTCTTTTTTTAGTAAATTCCAGCTTCCTATATATCCGTCTTCTAAAATTCTCTTTCCATTTTCATAAGTTGTGCTATGGATTAAGAAAGATGGTTCATACTCCCTTAACCTTCTTTCATTATAAGAATGTCCCAAATATGATTCCTTTACTTCATCAAGCCTTTTACTGGATATGCACACAACTGCTTCATGTCCCATTATATTATTATAATTAATAAAATCTCCCACAGCCATTTTCCAGTTTAAATTACCTGTTCCTGTTCTGGCTGTGTAAATCCCATTTGCACTTTTTCCACAAACCATGCCAGGATTTTCATTCTCCTCCAGTATAAAAATTATACAATCACTTTGATATCCTTTTTCTGTAACTGGATTAATCCTGCTTTTTAAATCAATTTCTTTTACATAACTAACCATATATTTTCCTCTTTGCAGCATATCCATGCATGATACAAAATACCAGTTATCTTCTTTGTCATAGTATTCCAGGTTATTTTAATAAATAGGAAAACCCCTGGAAATACTCTCTTCCAGAGGTTTATAAAATTTATTATATTTCTTGTCATTATCTCTTTGAGAACTGTGGAGCCCTGCGGGCTTTTTTAAGACCATATTTCTTACGCTCTTTCATACGAGGGTCACGTGTAAGGTATCCTGCTTTCTTAAGTGTAGGACGGAATTCTGCGTCTACTGTAAGGAGTGCCCTTGCAATACCATGCCTTATAGCGCCTGCCTGGCCTGTAAAACCACCGCCACGTACTGTAATCTTTGCATCATATTTATCAGCTGTATTTGTAGCTTCAAGGGGCTGGCGTACTATAATCTTTAATGTTTCAAGACCAAAATAATCATCCATATCCCTTTTATTTATTGTAATCTTGCCTGAACCTGGTACTAAATATACCCTGGCAACACTGCTTTTTCTCCTGCCTGTACCATAAAACTTTACATTTGCCACTGTATTTTCCTCCTCTCAATTATGCTCTTTCTTTGATTTCTAAAACTTCTGGTTTCTGTGCTTCATGTAAATGATTTTCTCCTGCATAAACATGGAGCTTCTTCAGCATCTGGCGTCCAAGGGGACCCTTTGGAAGCATGCCCTTTACAGCATGGTTAATAACATACTCAGGCTTCTTAGCGAGCATATCTTTGAGTGTTGTTTCTTTCATACCGCCTACGTAAGCAGAATGGTTATAATATATCTTCTGGTCAAGCTTTTTTCCTGTAACCTTTACTTTATCAGCATTAACTATAATTACATAATCACCTGTATCAATATGAGGTGTGTAGATTGGCTTGTTTTTACCTCTTAATACACTTGCAACTTCTGATGCAAGACGTCCTAATGTGTGTCCTGCGGCATCAACTACATACCATTTTCTTTCAATTGTGGATGGGCTAGCCATATAACTTTTCATCCCAGTACCTCCTAATCATAATCACTGCGAATTTCTATCTACATAATAATTGCGCGTAGATGCTCTACCGGGGCTTATGGTTCAGCATATAACACGCCACATTTGCTAATTATATTACGATTAATGCAGCTTGTCAAGTTTTTTCAGGCATATCCTTCAATTAGTCTTTTGGACATA
>DKYP01000090.1 GCA_002499945.1 Lachnoclostridium sp. UBA7097 | reverse complement strand
TATTTTATTGGATTGCTATAATAACTTAAAAAGCCTATGGCAGCTGGCCATAAGCTTTTTATATATGTTTTATTCTGTTTTTTAAGTTTCTGTGCCAGCCCAGTCTGGCTCTCCAGGAAATACACCCATGTCGTAATGTTCAGTTTCCTGGTTTTTCTTTAATACCAGCCTCCTTTCCAGGTATTTCTCTATGTCAAAAGTATTCTTCCTGTCATAATCAGACAGTTTTTTGTACTGTTTATGTTTTGTTATGTCAAACTTGTCTGAAAGGAAAGGCCTTACACCCCTTAACTGGAGAATACATCTGCCACCATCCATGACTGCAATTTCATCTGGTGACATAAGCTCCTTCCCTGTTTTCTGGTAATTCAGCCCATAAGAACGCTGTGTCCCCCTTGTATCAGAAGTATTGTACAAATCTATTGTTTCTTTCCCAAGCATATCTGATATTTCTTTTATTGTGGATTTTTCCTTGCCGCCAAGAAACAGTACACTGTCGCAGTTGCTTTCAATAGTTTCTGCATTATCCTTATAAATTGACTTTAACTGGCTTTTTGACTGCAAAACAACAGAGGCAGAAATACCCCTGCTTCTTATTACTGCAATCTTCTTTTCAAACTCTGGTATTTTCCCGGTATTGGCAAATTCATCAAGGAGCATCCTTACATGTACTGGCAGCACACCGCCATATTCATTGTATGCCTTGTCACACAGCAGGTTAAAAAGCTGTGTATACATTATTGATACAATAAAATTAAAAGCAGCATCAGTGTCACTTATAATTACAAACAGTGCTGTCCTTTTTTCACCAAGTTCCAGTTCATCATAGCTTAGTATTTCCCGCAGCCCTGCAATGTCAAACGGGGCTAACCTTGCCCCGCAGCTTACCAGTATGGATTTTGCCGTTTTGCCCGCCGCAAGTTTATATTTTTTATACTGCCTTACTGCAAAATGTTCCGGTTCCCTTGCTTCCAGTTCCTCAAACATTATATCTATTGCATTTTTGAAATTTTCATCATCTTCCCTTGTTTCTGAAGCGTTAAGCATGTCAACCAGTGTTGTGAAGTTCTTTTCCTCCTCTATACACTCATACCAGATATACCCTATATAAGCCTGGTACAGAAGTTTCTCCGCCTTAGTCCAGAAGTCCCCGTCTGCATCCTGTTTCCCACCTCCGTTTGTATTTGCAACCAGGGTGTCAACAAGTGTAAGTATGTCTTTCTCATCACGTATATATGCAAACGGGTTATAGTGCATGGATTTCTTAAAATTAATGGTATTAAAAATTTTTATCCTGTAAGGCTCATATACCACTTTCCCGCTGCTGTCCTTTACAAATGCACCATTTTCATCTGTTACAGGCATACCCTTTTCGAGCATTCTGCCACATTCATTAATGACCGTCCCCTTCGGGTCTGTCACTACATAGGAACTGTGCATCTGCATAAGGTTTGGGTTTTAAAAAGAAACGTGTCTTGCCACTTCCAGAACCCCCGATTACAAGTACATTTTTATTCCTTGCATACTTTGGTTCTTTAGGCCTGTCTGACATTGTTAAGCGTTCAGTGGCTGTAAGTATGATATTGTTTTCAAAAACATCATCAGCATATGGTTCAATATCTTTTTTATTCCCCCACCTTGCAGAACCATATTCATAGCCATGGCGGTACTTTTTTGCATTTTTCCCTTTTGTGTAAACTGCCATTTTCAGTGCTGCCCCGCATATAATGCCAGCAATTATATCCACGGGTTTTAAACTTGGCAGGGGTTTTTCTGCTATCTGGTTAATACCTGCCAGTGTGTCCATTACCCTGTTTAATGCTTCACCTTCTGTAGAATTATAAAAACACGAAAGCAGGTTTCCAGCATAAGCACAAAGTATGTACGGGAAATTCTGCAAAAATATTTTTTTGCAGTTTATACTGCCCGCTTTCTTTAAATATCCCCCTGCTTTTCTTGCAAAAGGTCTGTCCCTTGCGTGTGATGTTCTTCTCTTCACATATTTCTTTTCAGCCCTTCTTTGCATAGTTTTACTTTTATTCACAGGCTTTCACCCCTTTCCTTTGTTTTAATTTTTTCATGCTGCCTGTTGTATTCCTGGCTTTTAACTTTAAAATATTCCAGCATTTTTTTAAAATGTGGCATTTTCCTTTTACTGCTGTTTGAGGCAACATATTCCTTAAATGCCATTGTCATTGCGTCCATGTCCCTGCCCTTAAAAAATACAAAATATTTAGGAGGCTGGCAGCTTTTATCTTTTTTTAATGCAAAGTCAATGCCATATTTCCTTGCAACACGCTCAAATGGTTTAATATTTTTACCGCTTATTTCAATATTTACCACACCTGCATTTTGCCCGACAAGTTCTTTAAGGCTTTGTTTCCCCCTTGCATACTGGTTACTTTTTTGCTTCTGTGCTTCAAGGAACATTTTTAGGAGTTTTGCCAGTTCTGTGCCTGTAAACCTGGCACTCCTTATACATAAAGATACTACTTTCTGGTTTACTTCTTCCTCCAAATCCTGCCACCCCCTCCTTAAAGATATTTTTGTAAACTTTGCGCCAATTTGTCGTAAAGTTAAAAAGTTTATATAAACATACTGTCCAGTTTTATATGCTTTTTCTTCTTGTAATATTATATTTATGCCCTGGCAGGTTCTGTAAAGACTGTAATAAACGGGCTTGCAGCCCGGTCTTGACAGAACCTGCCAGGCAAAATAAACAGACAGGCAGGAAGAAAAAACAAATTATATTGTTATGCCAAGAAGAAGCTTTGCACGTTCTTCTGCTGTTTTTGTCCTGTCATCAAGAACATGTCCTATAAAACCGGCTTCTTCTTCACCGCCAGACAGTTTTATTTCCATGCCTGTACCACTGGCTATTACATCATACACCCTGTCCAGTGCCCCAAGTATCCCCTCATTTTTACTTCTGGCTTCCATGCTCCCAAGAACGGTTATGTTTAACTGTTTTACAGCGTCATAAATAATAACCAGGTTACACATGTCCTCCAGTGTAAAAACTGTCCTGCCCCCAGTTTTTACATTCCCTGTTAAAATGCCATCTGAATAACCCAGGTGGTATGCAGTCATGCCATATGTATACATAAGTTCTGGTATGGCATCATATGCCATTTTTACAGCCTCTGGCTGTTCCTGTGGTGTTTCTTTAAGCAGGGCTGAAAGTTCCTCCATTACTTTTCTGAGTTTAAGGTTATGCTCCTTAAAGTTTATGCTGGTTTCTGTTTTTTTCTTGCTGTTGTCCACTGTCCTTTCCTCCTTATCATCTTATCCCCTGTTTTTGGAAAATTTTCTGTAATCCTTATCGGATACTGTAACTGCCTGATGGTTTGATTTGATAAAGTTTATGTAAACAGTTTATGTAATAATAACCTTTGTATCTGTCCCACAATTTTTTGCATGTGGGTGGTACATTTTTTTGTGGGAGGGTGGTACAAAATTTTGTACCATGCCTGCACAGCTTTTATCCACCTGCACCATATAAATCATGGTTTACCACTGACTGGTAATAGTGTTTTATTGTATATGGTGCATTATAAAGTGCTGCCACCAGGTAAGCTTTTATGTTCATAATCTTTTTAGTATTTTTCTGCATACAGTCCATTACATAGCGTATATGGAAACTGTCCAGCTTTAACATCCTGCTTTTTACCTCCTGGTATGGATGCTCTGTACCGCTTACCCGTATGCTTTCCCTGTCAAAGCTTACTATACCAACAATAATGTCAAGCAGTTCATCAAGATACCCTGTATCATTTTTTAAGTCATATTTAATTGTTTCATAGTCTATGTTATGTTTTATAATTTTTCTGTAAATTTCTGTCCTGTCCACGTTGTCCTTGCCGTCCAGTCCGCTTTTTCTGGTATCTTTGTTATTATTTCCTGCATATGTAGTCTTTTTATATGTATTATTATCTTTTATGGGGACTGGTACATTTTTTTGTGGGAGGGTGGCATACTCTTTTATACTGTTTCCCATGCCGCTTACTGTTTCATTTTTCTGTACAGCACCTGCCTTGTTTACATTATTTTCCTGAATTTTTGTACTGCCATTTTTGTTGTCCTGTATGTCTTTAAAGGGTTTGCTTATACTTTCTGCACATCCTGTAACCCCGCCATCAACAACGGTATTTCCTTTCCCTGTGCCACCCTTGCATTTATCCTTGTCTTCTGGTCTGCCCTCTGGATAAGTCAGCTTATAAAGTATGTCTGTGTCCAGTCCCACAAACATGACATTGTTAAGCACCAGCCCGCTCTGGCAGGTTACATTACGGAAAACCCTCTTTATAACCCCCAGTCCTTCAAGCATGTCAAATGCCGCTTTTATGCTTCTTTTGGATTCCCCGAATAAATCTGAATACTGCTGGTATGTTTTCTGGAGCATGTCACCCTTAAAACGTTTCTTCCAGCCTGTTACCTGCCCTGTGCCTTCTTCACGCACCTCTGATGGCCTGTACCAGTATACAATGTCAGCCAGGAGTGTGATGGCAAGCAGGTGGGGCCTGCCATTTTCTTTGGTAACTGTTTTATACCAGACCTGTGGTATTATATTCCCTGATATGTTAATCCTTCCCATGCTGTCAACAGCATCATTCCCACTTGTTATGTATGGCATTACATACCACCCCCTTCCTGCTTCCATTCCTCAAGAAGCCTGTATATTACTTCCTCTATTTCGCTTTTGCTGTAACTGTCTGGAAAAAATTCATTAATGCACTCTGGCTTTAATACAACTTTTTTGTTTGCAGTTTTTTTCCTTGAAAGGATTAATTCTGCCACACTTCCAGAAAATTCACCCGAAAGGCTGTATTTCTTTAATTCTGCCGCCTGCCTGCCGTCTGGTATTACGCCAAGTTCTTTCATTTTTTTATAAACTGTTTCCTGCTCTTCTTTTTTCAGGTATGACAAGTCAACTGCTGGTATGAATCCAAGTTTTTTCTGGTCAGTGAGTGAAAGAAGCTCCCCTGTAAGTTCTGTCAGGCGTATATAACGCTGTATGTTCCTGCCGCTTTCGTCTGCTTCACCGCCAATCTGGTCAGCTGTCCTTTTTTCCATCCTGCTTCCCTGGTGTTTCAATGCTTCAGACTTCATCTTGTATGCAAAAGCTTTTTCTGAATAAAGCAGGTTCTCCCTTTGTATGTTTGAATCTACCATTTCCAGTACCGCTTCATCATCTGCCATTTCTTTTATTATTACAGGCATTGTGGAAAGACCAGCCAGCTTTGCAGCTTCCCTGCGCCTGTGCCCTGATATTAATTCATAGCCGCCCTCTTTACGTTTCCTTGCAGTCCCTGGCACAAGTATCTTCCCATGCTGCCTTATGCTTTCTACAAGGTTATCCATTTCTTTGTCCATAAGGACTTTAAACGGGTGGTTTTTAAAAGGGTGCAGCTCACTAAGTGGGATTTCCTGTATACTGTCCGGTCCTTCCATATTGCCAAACAGGTCATCAAAGCTTGCTATTTTTATCCTGTCTGCACCCTGTTTCCTGCCTTGCGCTGTACTGTTGTTACCCATTCTGGAGCACCTCCTTTACCAGTGCTTCATATGCCAGGGCAACCTTGCTTTTTGGTGCGTACTGGTAAATGCTTGTGCCTTCCGCAGATATTTCTGCCGCCCTTACAGAAAAAGGTATGCTGTTTGCAAAAATCTTTACATTGTTCCCATATGCTTTGCGTACCATGCTGGAAATATCCCTTGCATAGTTAGTCCTTCCATCTACCATTGTAAGGAGTATGCCCTCAATTTCCAGGCGGCTGTTAAGCTGCCTTTTTACTTTGCCTATGGTTTTTATAAGCTGTTCCAGCCCTTTGACTGGCAGGTATGCCGCCTGTACAGGGATAAGCACACTGTCTGCACATACAAGTGCATTTATTGTTACCATTCCAAGTGACGGGCTGCAATCCACCAGTATATAATCGTATCTGTCTGCCACAAGGGAAACATACTCCTTTAAAATATTTTCCCGCCCCATGATATTTACAAGCGATACCTCAACACCTGATAATTCAATGTTTGCAGGAAGCAGGTCAACTCCTTCATTATGTTTTAATATAACGTGAGTTCGACAAAAAA
>DKYP01000105.1 GCA_002499945.1 Lachnoclostridium sp. UBA7097 | reverse complement strand
TGCCCTTTTATGCGCCGTTGCGTGAACCCGTCCAAGCGGAAGCGTGCTGTTGTTGGAAATATTTTGGAATTGCCAGCCTGTAGCAACAAGTTTATAAATTATTTATAATTTAAATATTGACTATTAGTCATTTTTGTGTTATCTTACTTAACAGCAAATGACCAACGGTCATTTATCACATCTGGAAGATAATAACAGGTGTGGTATCTGGCAGGGTTTTGGAAAGGTGGATAAAGAAGATGATTACTTTAGGCAAGTGGATTACAAAGCATAAGAACATCATATTACTAATTGCTGTAATCTTGTTAGTACCATCTGCAATTGGTTACGTAAGTACACGTGTTAATTATGATGTATTGAGTTACCTTCCAGCTACGCTTGAAACTGTTGAAGGGCAGGACATTCTTGTAGATGAATTTGGGATGGGTGCTTTCTCGATGGTTATAGCAGAAGGCATGGATATGAAAGAAGCGGCAGATTTAGAGAAACAGATTGAAGGGATTAACCATGTAACTGATGTTTTATGGTATGATGATTTCCTGGATATTTCAGTACCAACAGAGATGATGCCAAAGAAATTGCAGGATGCATTTTTCAATGGTGATGCTACAATGATGATTGCATTGTTTGATAATACAACATCTGCGGATGATACAATGGAAGCCATTACGGATATAAGGAATACCGTTGGCAAGAATGTATTTGCAAGCGGCATGTCAGGTGTTGTTACAGATATTAAGAACCTTGCACTTAAGGAAATGCCAATTTATGTAGTTATAGCTTCACTTTTAAGCCTTCTGGTTCTTTTTATAACAATGAATTCATTTTTAACGCCTGTGATATTCCTTTTAAATATAGGAATGGCAATTGTTTACAACCTTGGGAGCAATATATTCCTTGGTGAGATTTCATATATTACACAGGCACTTGCGGCAGTGTTACAGCTTGCGGTTACAATGGATTACTCAATATTCCTTCTGGAAAGTTACGAGGCCAATAAGGAAAGATATCCAGGTGATAATAAAAGGGCTATGGCACATGCAATAAGCAATACATTTATATCAGTATCAAGCAGTTCAATAACAACTATTGCAGGATTTTTAGCACTCTGCTTTATGACATTTAAGCTTGGTACTAATATAGGAATAGTAATGTCAAAGGGTGTTGTAATCGGTGTTGTGGCATGTGTAACAGTGCTTCCGGCAATGATACTTACATTTGACAAGGCTATTGAAAAGACAACACATAAAGAATTAATACCATCACTTGATAAAGTGTCACATGGAATTATAAAAGGACGCTGGGTTGCAATTATATTATTCCTTATAGTGCTTGTACCAGCAATACATGGCAACAGCAATTATGAGATTTATTACAATATTGACCAGTCACTTCCAAAGGATATACCAAGTGCCGAGGCAAATGACAGGCTTAAGGAAAAGTTTGATATGAGCAATATCCATATGGTTCTTTTAAAAGACGGGCTTACAGCTAAAGAAAAGAACCAGATAATTAAGGAAATGGAAGAAGTTGACGGGGTTAAGTGGGTTATAGGGATTAATTCATTTATTGGTTCTAACTTCCCGGAGTCAATGATACCAAGTGATATTAAAGAAATGCTGGCAACAGATAATTATGAATTACAGTTTGTATGTTCTGATTATGCCTCTGCAACTGATGAAGTAAATGCACAGATTGCAGCCCTGCAGGATATAGTAAAGGGATACCAGAAAGATGCAATGGTAATTGGTGAAGCGCCTCTTATGAAGGACTTGTCAGATGTTACAGATATTGACCTTAAGAATGTAAACTATATTTCAATAGCAGCAATATTTATTATTATACTTTTCACATTTAAGTCAATATCAATACCTGTAATACTTGTAGCAGTAATTGAATTTGCGATAGCCTGCAATATGGCAGTTCCATTTTATGCAGATACACCGCTTCCGTTTGTGGCAAGTATAGTTATAGGTACAATACAGCTTGGGGCAACAGTTGACTATGCAATACTTATGACTAACAGGTACCATAAAGAGCGTACAGTAAACGGATGCAGTAAAAGGGAGGCTATAAGCATAGCACATAAAACTTCTATTAAATCAATACTTACAAGCGGTTTCTGCTTCTTTGCTGCAACATTTGGTGTTTCGGCATATTCAGAGATTGATATGATAAGTTCAATATGTACACTTCTCTCAAGAGGTGCAGTAATAAGCATGGTGGTTGTTATATTTATACTTCCGGCAATGCTCTGGATATTTGATGGGGTTATAGCAAGGACATCACTTGATATGGTAAAAGCAAAGGTTGCAAACAGGAAAGACAATGACATTCCTGTTGTAAATGGAAAATCTGTATCAAATTAGCATATAAAAATTGTTCCTTGTGGAATAAAATAGCAAATAAGGCAAATAATGGAAATAAATAAAATAAAAAGAGAAAGGCATGGGGATTATTATGAGAAAAAATTTAAAGAAAGTTATGGTTACTGGTGTGAGCGGGCTTTTAGCAGCAGGGCTTCTTGTTGGAAGTGTTGATTATGCTTCACATATGTTTGTACTTACAAACAGGGCTGTTGCAAAGCAGGTTGAAAGGGTTTCAGAGGAAATAAAGGCTTCTTCTAAATCAGGGCTTGATTCTGATAAGACTTCTAAGCAGGAAACAGTTTACCAGACACTTGATGCAAATGGAAAGCCTACAGATACTGTAGTTTCTGACTGGCTTAAAAATTCAGGGACTAATTCAGAATTAAAAGATATTTCAGGGCTTAGTGATATTTCAAATACGAAAGGTGACGAGGTATTTACACAGAATGGCGAAGAACTTACATGGAATACTGCCAGTGAGGATATTTATTACCAGGGCAAGACAGATAAAGAGAGTCCTGTAGGCATTGAACTTTCATATAAGCTTGATGGCAAAGATGTTGATGTTAATGAGATTGCAGGACAGAGCGGGAAGCTTGAAATTAATATAAAGTATACTAACTCTTCTAAGAAAACTGTAAAGATAGATGGGGAAAATACAGATATTTATACACCGTTTGTTATGGTAACAGGCATGATACTTCCTGTAGACCAGTTTAAAAATATTTCTATTGACAACGGAAGTGTAATTTCTGAAGGTGATAACAATATTGTCGTTGCATATGGCCTGCCTGGTCTTAAAGAAAGCCTTGACCTTGATAACCTTGACCTGGGTGAAGATGTGGATATTGACCTTGGCAAGTTAAGTGATAAAATTACAGATACAGTTAAGATTACAGCAGATGTAACAAATTTTGAAATGAAATCCTCTTATACTGTTGCAACATCAGAGTTCTTTAGTGATATAGACCTTGACAAAGTGGAAGGCACTGATGAGCTGACAGATAAAATGGATGAGCTGGCAGATGCTGCTAAGGAACTTGTAAATGGTTCAGGCAAAATTGAATCAAATTTAAATAAGCTTGATAATAAGTTTGGTGATTATTCAGATGCAATTAATACACTTGATGACAGCGTAGGTACACTTGACAAGGGTGCAGAGAAGTTAAGGAAGGGCATTAACTCTTATACCAATGGTGCTGACCAGCTTCTTGAAGGCGTTATAACTTATGTTGATGGCACAAAGACACTTGCAAAGAGTGCGAAGGAATATGCAAAGAATACAAAGAAGCTTGTAAATAAAACAGGTGAACTTAAAACAAAAGGCACAGAAGTCCTTGCCGCTGGTTCATCACAGTTTTCTAAGGGGTTAAACACATATGTGTCTACAGTAAACCAGATTCTTTCAGCAGATACACTTTCTACTGTAATAAAAGGTTTCTCTGCAATTAATTCAGGTGCAGCACAGTTAAAAGATGCAACAGGGCAGTTAAGTGCAGGGGTTGGCAGTTTAAAAGAAGGAATGGATGGTATTAATGCTGCTGCAAAGAATATTACACAGTATAACAGCGAAGTAGAAGGATATATTGCAGAACTTAAGAAACTTTATTCTGAAGCAGAGGATGAAAGTGAAAAAGCTGCTATTATGGCAATTATTACTTATGTAGGCACAGCACAGCAGGCAGGAAGCGGAATAGAAGCAGCTACAGGTGCAGGAAGCGATATGGCAGCAGGTTTTGCCAAAGTATCAGGCGGGCTTTCAGCAGTATCAGACGGGCTTTCAGAGATAGAATCAAAGACAGATGTAAATGCACTTGCAGGCGGGCAGGCAGGAAGCCTTACAGACAGCCTTGGGCAGCTTAAAGAAGCAGGAAATACACTTGTTTCAACTTATGATTCACAGCTTGATGCAGGAATACAGAAGCTTGATGAAAATACAGGTGCACTTTACAGTGCAGGTCAGACACTTGTTTCAAATAATAAGAAACTTGCAGATGGTGCCAATACACTTATTAAAAATACATCTACAATTAAGAAAAATAGCAAAAAACTGACATCAAACAGTGGTACATTACGTGATGGTATTAAAACTATGGCAAATGGTACAGGAAAGCTTGTAAGCGGTGTTACAAAACTTGTAAGCAAGACAGGTGATGTATCTGACGCATTAGGAAAACTTGCAGATGGCGCAGATACACTTGCAGATGGGATGTCAGAGTTCAGGAGGGATGGCGTAAATAAACTTACAGGTACAGTTGATGACCTTCTTGATTCAGGCAGCGGCCTTCACAGCAGGCTTAAAAAGATTGTAAATGCTTCTGAACAATATAAGAGTTTCTCTGGCATACCTGAAGGCATGGACGGAAGTGTTAAATTTATAATGTCAACATCAGCAGTAACAGCTGAAGAAGAGGAATAGGAAAAGGCTTTGGGCAAATTAGATGAGAAAAAGAAAATAAAACAGGAGGCTTTGCTTAGTTCGGCATTTAAGCTTTTTACAGAAAAAGGCATAAATAATACTTCCATTTCGGATATTGCCAGCTCAGCAAAGCTTGCAAAAGGGACTTTTTATCTATATTTTAAAGATAAATATGATATAAGGGACCGGCTTATTACAAAACAGGGCAACCGTCTTTTTGAAAGTGCTAATACAGCACTTGAAAAAAGCGGCTGCAAGACCCTGGAAGACTGTGTTGTATTTATAGCAGATAATATTATAGACCAGCTTAATGAAAACCAGGCATTACTTAAATTTATATCTAAGAATTTAAGCTGGGCAGTATTTTCAAATATACGCATAGCGGGCAAAGATAACAGGAACTGCATGGATATATTTGAAGAATTAATAGAAAAATCAGGACGCAGGTTTGAGAAAAAAGAACTTATGATATTTATGATAGTAGAGCTTGTAAATTCTACATGCCATAGTGCTATAATATATAAATCGCCTGTGACACTTGAAGAATTAAAACCCGGGCTGTACAGGACAATACGGGGTATAATAAAACAATTTGAAATAGTTTAGGAACAGGGCAGGTTTCCTGCCCGTTTTATTGTATTTCTATGGATATCCCCCTGCCATAGTATGTAATTATCTGTATATTGTATCCTGCAAGTTTCTGTCGGAGCTGCTTAATTACTGTATCAATAACACGTATGCTGCCGCTAAACCCTTTCCCCCACACTTCTTTAAGTATAATTTCTTTGGCTACAGGCAGTCCTTTGTTGCATAAAAGTATATCCAGCACATCCCTTTCACGCCTTGTAAGGTTTATAAGGCAGCCGTCTGTATAAATATCTTTTGTATCTTTATCGTAATATATCTTTTTATCCAGTGATATATCGGCAATCCTGTTCCGTATCCTCTGTGCAATTATCTGGACTGGTACTGTCCTTAATTGGTAGTCAAAGCATCCAAGGCTTAATGCAGTAAGTTCATCACTTGCAGAATAATCATCAGCTATTGCAAGTATTGAGGTTTTACTCCCTGCATGGTGCATATCCAGGCTGCTTTTACATTCAATGAAATTATAAAATTCATCAAAAGAGCATACTATAATGCCAATAGTAATAAATGGGAATATATCTTCAATACTGTCTGCATGTCCTATAAATATATTTTCATTTGTTAGTTCTTTCTTTAATTCAGTGTCCCATAATAAATCATGGTCACATAATATGATGGAACTGTCCATATATTTTCTCTTTCTTTGGCGGGTAAATATAATCCCCTTTTGAAACTGCGGCAGTGTTCCCGCTTTCTTCTATTTTGGCAGCAATACGGGATACATCATCACCACTGCAATTTTTCAGTGTATACCGTTTATTATACACATTAAAATAGCCTTTGACTTCATCCGTTGCAAGGCTTGCAAATACTTCATTTACCCCGGCATCAAATGATTTCTTCCTTGCATCAGGCATAACATTTTCAAGGGAAGGGTCTGCTGTCAGAAGGACATATGGAAGCATCAGCCTTACAATAGCCATAAGATAGAGGGTCATATCACCATTTCCGCTGCGTTCTTTTTCAAAACGTGTATGTTCTGTAGGCAGGAACGGGGAAATATGTACAATCTGCGGGTCAAGTGCTTTTAGGAATTTAAGGTCTTCCACAACATCTGCAACACCCTGGAAAGGAGTACCTGTCATAAAGCCGGTCCCAACCTGGTATCCCATTTCTTTAAGCTCCCACAACGCCTGCTTCCTTTTAAGGAGGGACATATCAGGGGGATGCACCTTTTTAAAATGGGTTTCATTGGCAGTTTCATGCCATAAAATATATCTTGTAGCACCAGCTTCAAACCACTGCCTGTATACAGATGACTGTCTTTCACCAAGACATAATTCTATTGCACATTCAGGATAAAGCGACTTTATCATTGATATAATTTCTGCAATTTTGCCGCCAGTAAAGTAATAATCATCACCGCCCATAAGCACAAAAGTCCTTATGCCCTTATTGTATCCATTACTACAGTATTCCAGGATATCATTTTCATCAAGCCTGAACCTTGTAATAAACTTATTGTTTCTTTGCAGCCCGCAGTAATAACAATTATTTCGGCAGTAATTGCTTATTTCGATTGTACCACGTATAAATATTTCATTGCCATAGTATTTTTGCTTTGTTTCAAGTGCTTTCTTGAAAATGTAATTAGTAGTTTCTGTAGTCCTGTATTTTAAAAGTTCTGCCATTTCATAGTCTGGCAGTGTATTGTCCGCTGCAAGCTTATCCACAAGCCCTGTCATACATATTCCCATATTGTCCACATCCTGTATTTAATATTTGCGCCTATTGTTCATATTGGATATTTTTGTCCTGTATCTATTACCTGGTATTATACTGCAATTAATAATAACCGGCAAGCAAATATTATAAATTATGTCGTTTAAGACACTTTACTGAAGGAATTTAGAGAAAAATGAAAGGTTGTATATGGCAATGATAGCGCAATGAGAAGTTTTATAATGAAATTTGTATAAATGCAAGCACAAAAGGTAATTGACAATGTAATATAAAAGATATAGTATTAATAATACAGAACAAATAAAATAATAGATGTAGAAATGGGGGTAAATATGGATAATACAGAAATATGTGGAGGTTCCACGGATTTGGCAGGTCTTATTAACTGCCATTTTATATTTAATGCATTAAATACATTGAAATATTCAGTTATTAAAGGTAATCCTGGTACGTGCGGCCTTATTGATGATATTGCTGCTTATATGCGTTACCGCATCAGGGCTGTTTATGGATTTGAAATGGTATTTTTGAGTGAAGAGATGCGGTATATGAAATCTTACATTAATTTGGAGCAGGCAAGGTTTTCAAATGTCCATGCAGAATACAATTTAGAAGATACAGATTTTACGCTCCCGTCTATGAGCGTTATTTTTTTGGTTGAAAATGCCATACATCATGGAATACTGGCAAGGAAAGGTGGCGGGAAATTACAGGTAAATACATACATGGATAGTTTATACCACTATGTGGAAGTATGTGATAATGGTGCTGGCATAAAAGAGTATAACGGCAGGTATCCAGAGAGCAGTAACAATGGCATTGGAAACCTTGCTGCCCTTGCATTGCGCATAGAAAACATGACAGGAGGCAGTCTTTTAATTGAAAGTGTACAAGGTGAAGGGACAAAGGCAGTAATAAAAATCCCGGCGTAGATTGGAGGGGCAGGCATGAAAACTATAATTGTTGATGATGAGAAAACAGCAGTAGAAACATTTAAATGTCAGGCAGAAGAAATAGAAGATATTGATATCGAAGGCGTATTTTATAATTGGAGTGATGTGCTGGAGTATGACAGAATCAGGAATATTGACCTGGCATTTATTGATATAAGGCTAGGTGATGGAATGGACGGGCTGGAACTTGGTTCAAAAATCAGGGATAAAAATTCAAATATTATGATTATATTTATAACAGCTGATGAAAGATATGCAATGGAAGCCATAAAGCGTGGTGCGGCAGGATATATATTAAAGCCATATTCTACAGATAGCTTAAAGTACGCAGTTGAAACAGCAAGGCTTTTATCAAAAAGAAACAAGAAAAAAATTGTTGCAAGGACATTTGGTTATTTTGATTTATTTGTTGATGAAAGGCCAGTAATGTTTAAAAGCGGAAAAGCCAAAGAACTTCTTGCAATGCTTGTTGACAGGCAGGGCGGGACAGTTACAACAGACCAGATTATTGGCACTTTATGGGAGGACAGGCCGAATGATGTTTCAACACAGAACCTTTGCTGCAAAATTTGTAAAACTTTACAGAAAGAACTGGATGATAATGGCATTGGAGACCTGCTTATAACAGCAAGAGGTGTAAGAAGCCTTGATACAAGCAAGTTTGAATGTGACTTATACAAGATGCTTGATGGCAATAAAAATGTGGCAGACAGGTATATTGGGGAGTATATGATGGAATACAGCTGGGCTGAAAACAGGGCAGCGTTGCTTGACAGATATCTTTCGACAAAATAATACAAACATTTTATACATAAAACAGCAAAGCATCAAAATTTAGTGTTTTCAACAAAATAACAAAAAAATTTTATAAATTCAACTGCAATTCACTATATTAGTGGCTCGTATGATATAAATGGTGTTTTTTAGCCAGGGTATATGTTTATAATGTAGAAATGTAATATAAATTGAAAGTTATATCTGAAAAGCCATAGAAAAAGGCAGAAAGAGAGGAAAAAATGGAAAATATTGATTTGCATGTTGTGATAGCAGATAGTAATGTACAAGACCGTGAAAGCAAAAAGAAAATTATGGAAGGCATGGGGATGAAGGTGGTTCTCTCAACAGGCGATGGGAGTAAGGCACTTGAAACAATTAAACAAAAGAAGATAGATGTTGTGGTTATGGACATGATTCTTCCTGGCGTTGATGGTATTGGAATACTTGAGGAGGTAAACAACAGCAATCAGAAGAACAAGCCTATATTTATTGTAGAAACAGCTTTACGTACAGAGAATTTAGTAGAACAAGCAATACAGAGCGGAGCTGATTACTATATGATGAAACCAGTATCGGGACAGATGCTGATTAAGCGTATGTACCAGATGGTTGAAAATAAGTATAGTATGGCGTCTTCTGTAAAAACAGAGGATTATCCTGTAACTGCGGAAACTGACATAAAAGAACCTGATAAGAAAAATATTGCTAAAAAAGGATATACATATTCAGGAGACCTTGAAATGGATATTACTAATATACTTTTGGAAATAGGCATTCCTGCACATATAAAGGGATACCAGTATATACGTGAAGGGATTATTATGGCATTTTATGACAGGAATATGCTTCATTATATTACAAAATTTTTGTACCCTGCTATAGCTAAGAAGTATAAAACTACATCAAGCAGCGTGGAGCGTACAATACGCCATGCAATAGAAGTTGCGTGGAGAAGAGGGAATCTGGAAACTTTAGAGGAAGTATTTGGAAATACAATATGTGCCGGAAGGGGCAAACCTACTAATTCAGAATTTATGGCACTTTTAACTGATAAACTGCGTCTTGAATACAGGCAGGTCCCAGCATCATAAAATGCAGTATGGGCAGTATCCTGATGTTTTGCTGGCATGGAATACTGCCTGTACCTGTGCCATATACAGGTTTTGCAGTGCAAAAAATTTATAATAGTTTACATATATTTTATATACAAATCATTTATATGGATATAAAATAATTAAGTCAGGCTATAATTAAAACAGTCTGGCTTCATTTTGGTATAATTATTAAAATTATGTGGAACGGGGAATAAAGTATGGGAAAGGTTATTGGAATAGATTTAGGCACAACTAACAGCTGCGTGGCAGTTTTAGAGGCCGGAACCCCTGTTATAATTACAAGTGCAGAAGGCAGCAGGACAACGCCGTCTGTAGTTGCATTTACTGACAGTGGCGGGCGGCTTGTTGGTGACATGGCAAAAAGGCAGGCAGCAGTTAATGCAGACAGGACCATATATTCTATTAAAAGGCAGATGGGCAATGACTACCATGTAAATATTAATGGCAAAAGATATTCACCACAGGAAATATCAGCTATTATACTGCAAAAGCTGAAAAAAGATGCAGAAGATTATCTTGGGGAAAGTGTAACAGATGCAGTTATTACAGTACCTGCATATTTTAATGATGCACAAAGGCAGGCTACAAGGGATGCCGGAAGGATTGCCGGGTTAAATGTAAGAAGGATTATTAATGAACCTACATCAGCGGCGCTTGCATATGGACTTGACCATGGGGAAAGCCAGAAAATCCTTGTCTATGACCTTGGCGGCGGCACATTTGATGTTTCTGTAATAGAAATAGGTGACAAGCTTATAGAGGTACTGGCAACATCAGGTGATAACCATCTTGGCGGTGATGATTTTGATGAGCGTATAGTACAATACCTGGTAAAGGAGTTTAAGAATACTGAAAAGATAAAAATTGAAAAAGACGCTGTAGCAATGCAGCGTGTACGTGAAGCAGCCGAAAAGGCTAAAAAAGAGCTTTCACAACTAACAGAAACAAATGTTTCCCTGCCATTTTTATGGAATGGCAAGAGTGGTGCAAAGCATATGGATATAAATATAACAAGGGCTGTGTTTGAAAGCCTGTCAGAAGATTTAGTGAAACGTACAGAACAGCCTGTGTTTGATGCACTTGGACAGGCAGGCATAACAGCGGCAGAGCTTGACAAAGTTATCCTTGTAGGCGGTTCTACAAGGATTCCAGCCATACAGTCAATGGTAAAAAGGATAACAGGCAAAGAGCCATGCAGGAATTTAAACCCTGATGAATGTGTTGCAGCAGGGGCATGTATACAGGGAGGCAAATTTGGCAATGAAATAGTTGCGGGGGCGGCTAATGATATTATCCTTATGGATGTTACACCACTTTCGCTTTCAATAGAAACAATAGGCGGTGTTGCTACAAAACTTATAAACAGGAATACACCGGTTCCTACAAGGCAGAGCCAGATATTTACAACGGCAGGTAATTTCCAGACTTCTGTTGATATAAAAGTATTCCAGGGTGAACGGAAATTTACAAGGGATAATAAACTGCTGGGGAATTTCCGGCTTACAGGGATAAAGAGGGCACTTGCAGGAGTGCCGCAGATAGAAGTGAGTTTTGATATTGATGCTAACGGGATTGTAAATGTATCTGCAAAAGACCTTGGAACAGGCAGGCAGCAGCAGATTACAATAACTTCCAGTTCAAATCTTACAGAGGAAGAAATTGCAAGGGCAGAAAGAGAAGCAAAGATGTATGAATCAGAAGATGAAACACGCAGGGAGGCAATAGATATAAGGAATAATGCAGAAGCTTATTTGTATAAAATAGAACAGGTTTACCATGATATGGGAAAGAAGCTTGACAGGAATATGCGTTCTGCACTTAAAGCGGATATATCTGAATTGAAGAAACGTATAGTTAAGGCAAGACCAGAGAAAATAACATATGCACAGGCGGGGGAAATAAGACAGGCGTGGGATAAATTGGAAAAAACAGTGGAAATGGCGGGTATTGGGTGAGGGGATGCCAGGTGGATGGGCTGGCAATTCCAATGGCTTCCACAGACAGCACGCTTGCGCTTGGATAAACCACGCAACGGCGCATAAAGCCCTTATGCTTCAAAGAAAAAACATCTTTGAAGCATTTAATACAGGGCTTAAACGCCGGCGGATTTAAACAGCTGTCTTTAGGAAGCACATTTGGAATTTGCCAGCTGGTTTACTCTTTGGCAGTTAAACACCTTTAACGCTAAATGGTATATCTGGTGGTCTGCTGTAAGTTACTTTGTAATTGTTAAAGAAAATTTAACTTTCTTGCCATTCTGGTCACAAGTAAAGGTGATGGCGGCTTTAGTATCTTTATTATTTTTAAGACCTTTTGCTGTTATTGTAAAGTCCTGGCCTGTAGTACCCTTTGGAACAATCTGGACATATGACTGGTATTTTGAACCAACTGTTGCTGTATATGTACAGTCCTCTGTCTTTACTGAACCTGCAAGTCCTGTTATATGCACATCAAGGGTTGTTCCATTCTGAAGCTTAGTATTGGTCAGCTTAGTTCCTGATGTACTCTGCACTTCAAGTTTCTTAGGTGCTAATTTTACATCTATAGGGCAGCTTGCAGAAACACCCTTACTGCCAGTATCTATTACCCATAAATAAACAAGACCGCCTTCTTTGCCAACTGCTGTAACTGTTATCTGTCCATTCTTGATTTTTGCCCTCGCTATCTTAGATGTAGAAGTATCTGTAACCTTATTCCTGCTATTTACTTCTGGTTTTACATTAGTTTTGGTAACTGCCACAATTACCTTGCTAGCAGATGGCTTTACCGTGCCATTGCTGCTAAGTGTATACTTGTATGATGCAAGTATGTCCGTATAAAGGGTTAGTGCCCTTGTACCGTTTATTTTTTTATTTATGCCATTGCCATATATTATTGATGAACCAGTCACAGGGCTGGTATAACCATAATCAATGAATATATGTGCAGGTGACGGTGAAAGGCTTGGTGCAGGTGACGGTGAAGCACTTGGTGCAGGTGACGGTGAAGGATTTGGTTCTGCTGATGGGGAAGCACTTGGCATTACTACTGTATCAGAATAAATAATTGTAAAATCTTTACCATTCACCTTATATGTAGCAGGTTTTGTAATGTCGGTTACTTTAAGGCTTGTTGTTTTGGTTACATTTTGTAAATCAGATAAATTTGCACTGTCACCATGTAAAGAATTTGTACTTAATGACAATTTATCATATGTTTGGCTATTTAATTTTAATTCTGTAAGTTTGTTGTTGTAACACATCAACTCTGCCAAAGTAGTAATGCTTCCTAAATCCAAATTTGTCAATTGGTTGTTGTGGCAATACAAATATTCCAAAGTGATGTTGTTTCCTAAATTCAAATTTGTTATCTTGTTGGAGCAACAATTCAACACTCTTAAGGTAGTATTGCTTCTTAAATCCAAGTTTGTTAGTTGGTTATCGTGACAATACAATGTGTCTAAAGTGGTGTTGCTTCTTAAATCCAAACTTGTTAGCCTGTTGCATTGACAATACAATGTTTTCAAGGCAGTATTGCGTTCTAAATCTAAGCTTGTTAGCTTGGCGTAACCACACCACAATTCTGTCAAGGCAGTATTGTTTTCTAAATTCAAACTTGTTATATTGGTGTTACAACAATACAAATATGTCAAGGCAGTAAAATACTCTATTCCTTTAAGATTGATTATATTTTCGTCCCCAACAATTACATGTGTTATGTTTGCAATTTCCTCTTCTGATAATCCATGACTACTATCTGTATCAAATTGATTACTCACGTAATTCCTAAATGTTTTATCTGGAAAATTAGTTTCATCAATAGTGACATCTGCTGCCCTTACCATCTGTGGCATACCTACAGCAATAACAGTACAAAATACTAAACTGCATAAAAATCCTATAATCTTTTTTATACTCCTTATCATAGATATAACTCCTTTTTAATATTATATAAAATAACTATATCATGGTGTTGCCCAGTTTTCAAGTATTATCTTAATCAAAAATTGTATAATTATTTTTTGCGATATATAGGTCTGGACGTAATGCTGTTTAGTTTTTAAGGTGTTTAACTGCCAAAGAGTAAATTAGCTGGTAAATTCTAATATAAAGCTGGTAATATTAAAGGGGATTGTGGAAACAGTACAATAATTAAAATTTATAATTTGTCAACGAAAATAAACCGGGAAACAAAAAGCATATTGCCCGGTAATAGAAATTGTGATATATTGTCATTAAGGGTAACTGTGTTACAAGGTGGAAAGCCTCCCTAAACTTGAAAAAGAGGGGAGGTGGTGCAAATGAGTACATACGAAGTTTTAAGCCTGTTATTTTTAGGTGGTACGTTTCTCGTTGCATTGCTTACCTACATAGATAGGAATAATAAGCGAAAATAAATAAACCTGCCTTGTTACTTAGCCGAGTATAGGCAGGTTTATATAACCAACTTGGGAGGCTAACCACTTTGTGGGCAGTTACTCCTTTTTTATATATTTAATATAACATATATTAGAACAGGAAGCAAGAAGTTTTTTGTATCCTTGTTCTTTTTTATCTGTCAAAAACGGGATTTAGTGAAATATAGATTACTGTCCTGCTTTCTTCTATGAATGAAGGAAAATATATAATTACTACTGTGTATTTCCTCTTTAACTGCCAAAGAGCAGATTAGCTGGCAAAGTTCCAAAGTGCTTCCAATGAACATGCTGTACGGGGCCGCCGGCGTTTAAGCCCCGTACTGTGGGGCTTTATGCGCCGTTGCGTGTACCCGTCCAAGCGGAAGCGTGCTGTTCATGGAAGCCTTTGGAACTGCCAGCCCATATTTTTTGGCACACTCCTTTAACTAAATGACATTGTGTCCAAGTGGCACTTTGGGATACCAGCGTAAAAACTGGCACAAAATGATTGCATTTCCATGTGTTATATAATACAATAGCATTACAAGGGACTGGGCGTTTTTAAAAGATTATGGAAAGCGGGTGGTTTTATGAGGAAGTTTATATCAGGGATAGCTGTTTTATCAGCCTGTATAGCATTATCTGTAAATTCTTCTGCATATACAGGAGGTAATGTTTTAACAGGGATTAAGCCAGAGAATACTTTGGCACAGGCAGCAAGAAAGGAAGGCAAGGTTTCTATACAGCCTTTAAAGGATGCAAGTGTGGAAACAAGTGCCATGTGTTTATGGGAGCATAATGGCAGTATAACGGAGAACTGCTGGCTGTTTGACAAGGATGGTGAGCAGGAGATTGTTGATTATATTAATGGTATAGAAATTAGTGATGAAGTAAAAGATTTTGATACAGACAGCCTGAGTGGCGGCCTGTATGGAATCGGCATAGGAAGCAAGGATGGCTGGATACGGCTTGCATGGTGTGATGGTTATGTTTTCCTTGAAGATGGAAGTGTGTATAAAGCGGATATTGATTTTGGCAGGATTAAAAACAATTATTCATGGCAGGATAAAGATAAAATGCCATTGTCATCATTCCCGAATATGTACTACATTGCTAAAAATAATGGGAAATGGAACCAGCGTTTCCTTGAAAAAAGTAAAAAGTTAAAATCTAATGGTTTGAAGGTTACAACTAAAAAGTTTGACGGGACAAAGCTGGTTGTAAAGTTAAAGAACAAGACTAAAAAAGAACTGTACTATGGTGAGGGCTTTTCATTACAGGTAAAGCTTGATGGCAGCTGGTACTGCATACCTGCCAGGGATGATATGTATTTTATTGCTATTGCAAATATAATGAGAGCCGGGCGGGGAACAAAAAAGACATATGACCTGTCCGCATATGGGGAACTTCCGTCTGGCAAGTACCGCATTGTTATTGATGGCGCAAGTGCTGCATTTAATGTATAGAAAGAATAAGGAGGGGTTTTAAGGAATGGAACAGTATAAAGAAGAATTTATTGCATTTATGGCAGAGTGTGGCGTTTTAAAGTTTGGTGAGTTTACTTTAAAGAGCGGCCGCAAATCACCTTTTTTTATGAACGCAGGGCTGTATGTTACAGGTTCACAGCTTTTAAGGCTTGGAAAGTATTATGCACAGGCGGTGCATGAGCATTATGGTGATGATTTTGATGTATTCTTTGGACCGGCATATAAGGGAATACCGCTTAGTGTTGCTGCTGCCATTGCATACAGTGAGCTTTATGGAAAGGAGATAAGATACTGTTCTAACCGAAAGGAGGTTAAAGACCACGGTGATAAGGGGATTTTGCTTGGAAGCAGCCTGAAGGACGGTGACAGGGTGGTTATTATTGAAGATGTAACTACTTCTGGCAAATCCATTGAGGAAACTTTCCCGGTTATTAAAGCACAGGCAGATGTGGAGATTAAAGGGCTTGTTGTTTCTTTAAACCGAATGGAAAGAGGTTTGTCAACAGATAAAGGTGCACTGGATGAATTACAGGATAAATATGGTTTTCCTGCTAATGCCATTGTGACTATGGAAGAGGTTGTGGAATGTCTTTATAACAAAGAATGTAATGGCAAGGTCTTAATTGATGATAATATAAAAAATGCTATTGATGAGTATTATAAACAGTATGGCATAAATAATTTGTAAAGGAATAAGGTGAGTTATGGGCGAGAAGATATATAAAACTATGAAATCAGTTGGTGCTTTTAATCTTGTTATGGGAATCCTTTTGATTGTAACGGGAATTTGTACTGGTATCCTTGTTATTACTAATGGTGCAAGGCTTCTTAAGGACAAATCAGAGATTATATTTTAGAGGGGTTACTATGAATAGTAACTTAGAGGGACATGTTTTTTGAAAGGGATAATTCTTGGGCTTTGTAATGGTTTCAGCTGCCTTGCCGAGAGATGTAATTATACATGCTGTGCCGGCTGGCGGATTTTAGTTGATAATGAAGCATACAGGCGTTTTTCTGGTATCCAGGATAAGGCTTTAAGGGATGGCATATTGTCAAATATTTATGAAGCAGATGGCAAAAAGTATTTTTCTACCAGAAGTGATGGCAGGTGCAGTATGCTTGATGATGACGGGCTTTGCCATATACAAAGAAATGCAGGTGAAGAAATGCTTTGCAATACATGCCGCAAGTTTCCAAGGCTAGTTTCAAAGCATAACGGGCTGTTATGGGTTTCTATGGCGGCTTCATGCCCTGTAACAGCAGATTATATTGTAAATAAGGAAATAGAATTTTATATGGCTGGCAATAAAGGGGATATTTCTGCAATGAAAGTACAGGATATTCCTTTTATTGCTGCCAGGATACAGAAATATACAGGAATGCTTCAAAATTATATGGCAGGCATAAGGACAGCAAAAGATTATATACATATGTATAAATTATTTATGGATATTGCAGATAATGTGCTGGAAGTTATAATAGAAAGCAGGGAAATTGTTTATTTAAAAGGGTGTTTTGATTACTTTGAAGATGAAAAAAGCGTGGAAAAGATTGTTTCACAATTTGGGGAATTTGACAAGCTTTTTAAAGCAAAATATAGCAAGATAATGGATAATTATTTGGTATACCGGATATTTAGCAGGTACCTTAAGTTGCCAGAAGAAGAGGAACGTGGGATGGCAAGCCAGGTTTTTGGGGAGATGATTCTGGTTTATATAGCAGCTTTTAGCAGGTATTTTACTATAGGAAGCAGGGGGATAAACTGGGAGGAGATAATTAACTGGGTATACAGGCTTTGTGTACACAGCCTGCATCCCGGGGCTAAAATCCATAAGTTGTTTTGTGATGTTTTTTCAGAATATAATTTTTAAAAAAGTTTGTGCTGCAAAGAAGTGGCACAGGCTTTTTTTATTTGTAATAAGCATAAAATTATTTCCGTTTCATATACATTGTGTAAAGACATATTGAATATGTGTTGCAGGAGAACAGAATGGAGGGTTTTTATGGACATGGAGAAAGATATTACAGGACAAGTCCTGCAAATACTGCCTGTTGCCATAAGGAAAAGGGTTACAGAGGTTTTCCGGGATTTATCTGATGTACAGGAAATACGTTTAAGGACAGGCAGGCCGCTTATAATAGTGTATGGCAGATGTGAGTATTTTTTAGGTATAAACAGCGGTCTTACGCATAATATAAAAAAGGCATATTATGTTTCTGCAAGTGAGTTAAGGGAAGCTGTGGATTATATAAGTAATTATTCGAGATATGCATTTGAGGAAGAACTCAGGCAGGGATATATTACAATACAGGGAGGGCACAGGATAGGGGTGGCAGGAAAAATATTATGGGAGAACGGGAGAATTAAAAATATGGGAAACATATCATTTATGAATATAAGGGTGGCACACCAGATGTTAGGATGCAGTGAAAAGATTATGCCGTATATAAGGCACGGTGACAGTATTTATAATACGCTTGTTATTTCACCGCCAAGGTGTGGGAAAACTACACTTTTAAGGGATATGATACGTATACTTTCCAATGGTGACAGCAATACAAGGGGGCTTACGGTTGGTGTTGTAGATGAACGTTCGGAGTTAGGGGCATGTTACAGGGGGTGCCCGCAGAATGACCTTGGATGCCGTTCTGATGTGCTGGACGGCTGCCCTAAGGCAGAAGGTATGATGATGCTTGTGCGTTCAATGTCACCTGAAGTTATTGCTGTTGATGAAATTGGTTCTAATAAAGATGTCAGTGCAGTGGATTATGTAATGAACTGCGGGATACGTGTAATTGCTACAGTACATGGGCTTGATATGGATGAAATAAGGAATAAGCCTGTGCTTGGAAGCCTTGTAAAGGAACATGCTTTTAAGAGGTATATACTGCTTGAGGCAGGCAAAATAGGGAAGATAAGCATGGTATTTGATGAAAGGGGTTCAGTTATATATAACCAGGACTGTTTTATACAGGGGAATACAGATAACGGGGTGAAAAGTGCGTGACCAGGTTTATTGGAATGGTGCTTATAATATCAGGGGGCATACTTTCCGGGCATTATTTTGCAGAGAAAAGCCTTATACGTATACATATTTTAGAGGAACTTGAGCAGGCACTGCAGTTTATGTATGGTGAAATAGAATATGCTGCGGCTGATATTGCAACGGTATTTGGAGGTCTTTCGGCAAGAAGCAGTTATTGTAAGAATTTCTGGCTTTATATGCATGACAGGATTCTGGAAAATGAGGGTGGCACTTTATATAGTATATGGAAGGAAGGGTTAAGTAACAGCGGGTGGGTACGGTATCTTTTGTATGAGGACCGGCTTTTTTTAGAAGAAATTGGAAAAAATACCGGCAACCTGGACAGGCAGAGCCAGCTGCATACACTGGATATATTTAAGAAAAGGCTGGCTGGTATGATACTTGCGGCAAGAAGTGAATATAAAGGGAAGGCAAAAGCCTGCCATGCAGTGGGGGCGGCAGCAGGAATTTTCTTAAGTATCCTGCTTGTGTAGGTTGAAAAATGATTCTAGGGCAGCAAAGAACGCAGCCCAACAATCATTACGGTTTCAACCTGGAAAAACGCAAAACAACAGCATAAATGCTGTAGCGTTTTTCATAAACTGGTTACAGTAACAGGAAAACTAGGGGGATTAGGATGACAATTAATCTTATTTTTAAAATTGCTGCCGTGGGAATACTTGTATCGGTGCTTGGACAGGTCCTTAAACATTCAGGGAGGGATGAACAGGCATTCTTAGTAAGCCTGGCAGGGCTTATACTTGTGCTGTTATGGATAGTGCCATATATAGAAGATTTATTTGAAACAATACAAAGATTATTTGCAATCGGATAGGTGGGGATTATTATGGTAAAAGTTGCCGTTATTGGTGTTATCGCCATTTTTCTTGCAATGGCTGTTAAAAATGACAAGCAGGAATTTGCAATGCTTGTTATTCTCGCCGCAAGCCTGGTTATTCTTGGACTTGCCCTGTCAAAGATTGATGATGTCCTTGAAGTTATACATATGGTGGAGGATTACCTTGGCAATAATTCACTATATATAAATATCCTGCTTAAAATGGTAGGGATTACATATGTTGCGGAATTTTCTTCTAATTTATGCAAGGACGCCGGTTTTGGCGCAGTTGGCAACCAGATTGAATTTTTTGGCAAAGTTATGATTATTGCTGTGAGTATGCCTGTTATCAGGTCACTTATACAGACTATTTCAGCATTTTAAGGGCTTAAGGGAACGTGTAATTATGAATGGTGTTACTGATAATATTATGCAGGAGATATCAAGTGATGAAATACAAAAAATTATGGATGAAACACTTAAAGGGCAGTCCTTTGACTTTGCAGGTTATGTAGGAAGCCTTATAAACGGCAGGAGCCCTTTTTCTTTTGAGGATGCAGCAAGATATATTTTAAATGGGATACATGACAATATTGTCTATGAGAAAAATATTTATATATATCTGGTTATTATAGCGGTTATGGGTGCGCTTATTGCTAATTTCTCAAAACTTCTGCAAGGGAAAAAGGTTGCAGAAACGGCTTTTTATATGGTGTACATGCTGTTTTTTTCAGTGCTTGCAGTTTCATTTACTGAGGTATGCAGTATTGCATCAGATACACTTGTAAATGTTTCTGATTTTATAAAAATATTTTCAACTGCATATTTTACGTGCATTGCATTTACCAATGGAAGCATGGCTGGAAGTGTTTTTTATGAATTTACGCTTGTTATGATGAATGTAACAAGTTATGTGGTAGTAAAGTTTGCACTGCCTGCCATACAGTTTTACTTTTTCCTGCGCATTGCAAGCCAGATTTCAGAGGAAGATGTATTTTCAAGGCTTGCAAAGCTGGTTAAGGATGTTGTCAGTACAGGGATTAAAACAATGTTTGGCATTATTATGGGGATAAATGTTGTGCAGGGGCTTGTAGTCCCTGTTGCTGCAGAGGCTAAAAATTCAATGCTTGTTAAAATGGGAAGTGCAATCCCTGGTATTGGCAATACAGTAGGGAGTGTTACAAGTACGGTGCTGTATGCTGGCAAACTTGTTAAAAATGCAGTCGGGATAACAGGTATAATTGTTGTTGTGGTTATCTGTGTGCTTCCGCTGGTAAAAATCCTTATAAGTAAATTCCTGTACCAGCTAATTTCTGCATTTATCCAGCCGGTATCTGACAAAAGGCTTGTAAACTGTATTGATGCTGTTGTTGATTCCCTGAAGATGCAGATATATGCAGTGGGTACTGGATGTATGATATTTGTGGTTTCTATTGCACTTATAAGTGCAATGACAACATAAAATAATATATTGGAGGGGCTATGGCAGATTTTATTAAAAATGTGCTGGTTTTTACACTTATTGTAACTGTAATGAAGGGCATGGTAAACAGTGACAGTTTCAGGATGTATTTTAAATTCTTCAGCGGGCTTGTGCTAATTCTTCTTATGTTAAGCCCTCTCGTAAATTTCCTGTCAGGTGGCAGCAGCTGGTACAGCCTGCTTGAACAGGAGATTTTTAATTTTGGCATGGAAGGGATAAATGATGAACTCGGGGTAGCAGATGGCATGTTCGGGGAGATTGTCAGGGAAGAATGTAAAGAAGAGATTAAAGAGCAGGCTAAAAAGCTTGCAGAGAACAGGAATATGGATGTTAAAAATATTGATGTAGGGCTTTCTGAAAAAGATGGTTCTTTGCAGGTTGTGTCAGTTGATATAGAGCTTGGCAGTGATGCGCCTGTGCAGGAAGATGGCAGCATTGGCAACATTGAAAATATTGAAATAGGGGAGATAGGAAATATTGGTGCCAGCAAAGATGCAGAGGCAGCCAGTGCCATGTCTGATGATGGCAGCAGGAAAATAGCAACTGGAAAGGATGCCCTGGAATTAAAGGAGGATATAAGCAATTATTTTGTTATAAATAGGGAGGCGGTGACTATATGGGAATAAACCGGGATGGTTTTAACAGGTTTATGGAGGACAGGGGGCAGGTTATACAGAAAATAGGAATCTGGCGTATTGCATTAATTATACTGGCAGGAATTATTCTTGTTATAGCGTCTGTTACAGATAAAAAAGGGAATAATGAGGTATACAGGGACAGTAATTATAATACAGGTTATAGCGGGGGCAGCAATGGGAATAAAGGGAGTTCCGGGGGATTAAACGAGTCCGCTGCCCTTGGTGCAATGGCAGAGTATGCTGCAAGAGAGGAGGAGAAGCTTGAGAAAATCCTTGGACAGGCTGAGGGGATTGGCAAAGTCAAGGTTATGATTACACTTGCTTCTTCAGAAGAACATATGGTGCTTCAGGATACAGATAATAAAGAAAGCAGTACAGAGGAACATGACAGTAACGGCGGCAGCAGGATTAATGAGGAATACAGCATGAAAAGTGAAAATGTAATAATTTCACAGGACGGCAGCGGGCAGCCTTATGTTGTACAGGTAAATTCCCCTAAGATAGAGGGTGTGGCAGTTGTGGCAGAGGGGGCAGGCAGTGGGAAAAAAGATAGTGAAATAATTGATGCAGTTGTGGCATTATTTTCAATCGAGCCTCATAAAATCAAAGTAATGAAGATGGAATAATGCAAAGAAAGGATTTTAAGGAAATGAAGAAAACGTCACACAAAAACCAGATTATTATTACTGCACTTGCTGTAATGATTGTAGTAGCAGGGTATCTTAATTTTACCGGCCAGGAAATCAGTACAAGCGGGCTTACTAAAAGCAATAAGGAAACAGCGGCGGATAAATCCACAGAGAACCCGGATTCTGTTAGCAATGAAGATGCAAAAGATATTTCCGCAGAGGACATAGGAAATGATGATTATGTGGTTGCCGACAGTGGCGAGGTAGTGGCATCAGAAGAAAACCCGGGTGAAGCGGTAATGGTTTCAAATACAATAGGGGCAGATTATTTTGCATCTGCAAAGCTTACAAGGGAACAGACACGCGCAAAGAATAAAGAAACACTTATGAATATTATTAATGACAAGACTATTGCCTCTGCCGACAAGAAATCTGCAATAAGGCAGGTTGCAAATATTACTAAAAATTCTGAAAAGGAGAATGCAGCTGAGCTTATGCTCCAGGCAAAGGGCTTCCAGAATGCAGTTGTAAGCATAAATGAAGGAAATGCAGATGTTGTAATTGACTCAAACGGGCTGTCAGAACAGCAGATTGCACAGATAGAAGATATTGTTAAGAGAAAAACAGGCATAGAGGCAGATAAAATTGTAATAACACCTGTAAAAGTTACAGATAATAACGAATAGCAACAAAGTAGAGATTGCAAATATTTGGCATTTTGGTATAATAAATTAGATACAGTTTTATTAAATTGCCAAAATGGAGGACTAAGGAGGGGGTACTGGCGTGTCAAAAGAGCAGGAACCAAAGGAGTATGTTATGGAAAAAAGAGGAACAGGGGAAGTTAAGATTGCATCAGATGTTGTTGCAATTATAGCTGCGATTGCGGCTACGGAAACAGAGGGTGTAAGTTCAATGGCAGGAAATATGACCAATGAGCTTATAGGCAAGTTCGGTATGAAAAACCTGTCCAAAGGGGTCAAGGTAACTATGGAAGAAGGCCTTGTACATGTTGATATTATGCTTAATGTAAAATATGGCTATAGTATTAAAAATGTATCAGAACAGGTACAGAACAGGGTAAGCCAGCAGATTGAAACTATGACAGGGCTTGTAGTCCCTGAAGTGAATGTCAGGGTTGCAGGAGTGGACTTAGATGAATAATGTAAATGTATAAACAGCACAGCACGGTAATCCGGGAAAGTAAGGTACAATAGAGTTATGACAAGAAGAAAAATCAGGGAAAATTTATACATTATGTTGTTCCGTCTGGATTTTTATAACAGAGAGGAAGTTAAAGACCAGGCAGATATATATCTTGAAGAAGAGATAGAGAATGCATCTGAAAAAGATAAAAAGGAATTACGTAATAAATTTAGTATTGTATTAGAGCATCTTGAAGAAATTGATGCACAGATTGAGTCAAAATCCAAAGGATGGACAGTAAACAGGATAGCAAAGGCAGAACTTACAGTTCTCCGTCTGGCTGTCTTTGAACTGCTTTATGCGGATGATGTGCCTGACAGTGTGGCAATCAATGAAGCAGTAGAACTTTCAAAGCTTTACTGTACAGAAAAGTCCAAGGGGTTTATTAACGGGATACTCGCATCAGTTGTAAAGAGCAAAAACAACACACCTGCCGAAGATGGCAGCAGCAAAGAAAATAATGCAGCAGGCGCCAAAGCCGGCTGTACAGGGGAGTAACATTATGGAAGAAGCCAGGTCTGTTTCCCAGGTAAATTTTTATATTAAAAATATGTTTACAAGGGAGTATGCGCTTAATAATATTTTAGTAAGGGGAGAGGTGTCTGGCTGTAAGTATCATTCATCAGGGCATATTTATTTTACTATTAAGGACAGTTCATCACAGCTTTCCTGTGTTATGTTCGCCTCAATGCGCAGTGGTCTTGGGTTTAAGATGGAAGAAGGCAGCGGCGTTATAGTGCAGGGAAGCATAAATGTATATGAACGTGATGGCAGGTACCAGCTTTATGCCAGAAAGATTATAAGGGACGGTGGCGGAAGGTTATATGAAGAATACGAAAAAATGAAGAAGCGCCTTTTAGAAGAGGGGCTTTTTGATGCAGACAGGAAAAAGAAGATACCAGCATATGCTAAAAGCATTGGTGTCGTAACTGCGCCAGATGGTGCGGTTATACATGATATATGCAATGTTGCAGCGAGGCGCAACCCCTATGTGCAGATTTACCTTTACCCTGCCAAAGTACAGGGGGAAGGTGCAGAAGATACAGTTATAAAGGGAATCAGGTATTTTGCTAAAACAGATGTTGATACAATTATAATAGGCAGGGGCGGGGGTTCAATAGAAGACTTATGGGCGTTTAATTCAGAAAAACTTGCAAGGGAAATTTATGCATGTGATAAACCTGTAATTTCTGCGGTAGGGCATGAAACAGATACAACCATAGCAGATTTTGCAGCAGATTTAAGAGCACCCACACCATCAGCTGCCGCAGAACTTGCAGTATATCCATACAAGGAAGTGGAAGCTGCATTAAGGGAGGCTGCATATTCACTTAAATGGCAGATAAATAATATTTTAAAAATAAAGAAATTAAAGCTGGAACAGTACCATACAGTGCTTAAGCATCTAAGCCCGCAGGATATCTTAAGGCAGAAAAGGCTTTACATTGCAGATTGTGAGGACAAGCTGTCGGCTGTTATGCAGCAGAGGATAGTTGCAGCAAGACACCAGCTGGAATTGTATGTGGAGGAACTTAAAGGGTTGTCACCACTTTATAAGCTTAAAGGAGGATACTCCTATGTAACAGATAAAGATGGGAACAATATAAAATCGGCAGGGGATATAAAAAAAGGGCAGGAACTTGTAATGCATATGCAGGACGGGCAGGTCTTTGCTACAGCAGACAGGTGCATAGTAAATAAAACATAATGCCATTAATTAAGGGAATTGGGTAAATATGATGTCCTGGCAATTCCAAAGTGGTTTTACGGACAAGCACGTTCCCACTTGGATGGGTCACGCAGCGGCGCATAATATCCCTATGCTTCAAAGAAGCATTGAGTACGGGATATAAACGCCGGCGGCCCCATACAGCTGTCCTTTAAAACCACATTTGGAATTTGCCAGGTAATCTACATTTTTGGAATTTTCAAAAACACTTTCCATTAAAACATCACCTAAATGGCATTATATCCAGGCGGTTTGATGTAGCTTGTTGTTTTGCAAAATGACACTTTGGAATTGCTGGAATATCTGGCATTGGGGTAATATCCATTATGTCCTGCAAATCTGGAGAATTAATAACTGGCAGTATTATATTTTGTAAAAACACAGAAAACCCAGACTAAGAAAGGTATGGTTTTAGTTATGGCAGTAAAGAAAATGACACTTGAACAATCATTTGAAAGCCTTGATAATATTATAGGACAGCTCCAGGGCGGGGAACTTACACTTGAGGAGTCCTTTAAAATGTACGAAGAAGGCATGAAACTTGTCAAGAACTGTAATGATGCACTTGATAAGGTTGAGAAGAAATTGATAGTGGTAGATAATGAGGTATAAAGTCCAGATATGCCACTTGCTGGGAAAACATAGGTATCTGTAAGCACCACTGTATGGCATGTATAAATTAAATGCCATTTAGTTAAGGAGTTTAAGGGTAAATACTTTTGTAAGTTGCCAAAGAGTAAATTAGCTGGCAAGTTCCAAAGTGTTTCCTAAAGACAGCTGTATGAAACCGCTGGTGCTTAAGCACCGTACTTTGGTGCTTTATGCATCCATTGCGTGGTTCATCCAAGCGAAATGCGTGCAAAAGCCATGCCTGTGGCATGCTTTTGCTGTGGAAACACTTTGGAACTGCCAGCACATACAATGTTTAATTTTAAAAGCATCATGGAAGGAAATTTTTATGGATAAGGAAGTTTTTAATAAACAGCTGGAAGAGGAAACGGAATGGATTGAGGAAAAGATTAAGGGATTTTTGCCAAGGGGCATCCGCTACCAGAAAACGGTAAGTGATGCTATGGAGTACAGCCTTATGGCAGGCGGCAAGAGGCTGCGTCCTATGATTATGTGGGAAACTTATAAGATGTCAGGCGGCAGGGACGAATGCGTTGTGCTCCCTTTTATGGCTGCTATAGAGATGGTGCACACATATTCCCTTGTACATGATGATTTGCCAGCAATGGATAATGATGAGTACAGGCGTGGCAGGAAAACCACACATATAGTTTATGGTGAGGATATGGGTATACTTGCAGGGGATGCACTTCTTAACTATGCTTTTGAAACTGCATTGTCAGGTTTTGAAGATAACGGCAGCCCTGTATTAAAGGCAAGGGCTTTAAAAATCCTGGCAGATAAGGCTGGCATTTATGGTATGCTTGGCGGCCAGGTGGTGGATGTTGAAAAAACAGGGAAGCCTCTTTCGCAGGAGGAACTTTTATTTATATATAGTTTAAAAACAGGTGCGCTTCTTGAAGCTGCATTTATGACTGGTGCTGTGCTTGCAGGGGCAGATGATGGTACTGTAAAGGAACTTGAAAAGGCAGGGCATTATACAGGCATGGCGTTCCAGATACAGGATGATATACTTGATATTATAAGTACACCAGAGGAACTTGGGAAACCAGTCCATAGTGATGAGAGAAATGAAAAGTCGACGTATGTGTCCTTGTATGGAATGGACAAGGCAGTACAGGCAGTAAAGGATTATTCAGAAAAAGCACTTGGGATACTTTATAGTATGCCTGTACAGAATTTATATCTTAATACATTAGTTGAGATGCTTATTAAGCGTAAAAAGTAAGGAGAAATTAACGTGGAAGAATTACTTGACAGGATAAACCAGCCAAATGATATAAAAAATATAGACCCTGGTGATTATAAAAGGCTTGCATGGGAAATAAGGCGCTTTATTGTTAAGAATGTAAGCCGCACAGGGGGACACCTTTCTTCCAATCTTGGTGTTGTAGAGCTTTCAATGGCGCTCCATCTGTGCTGTGAACTTCCATATGATGAGATTATATGGGATGTAGGACACCAGAGTTATACACATAAGATACTTACAGGCAGGAAAGAGGAATTTGCAACTTTAAGGCAGTATGGCGGCATAAGTGGTTTCCCAAAGCGTGTGGAAAGCCCGTGTGATGTATTTAATACAGGACATAGTTCAACTTCAATAAGTGCTGCCATTGGTCTTGCCAAGGCGAGGGATATAAGGGACGGTGTACAGAAGATTTTTGCAGTAATTGGGGATGGTGCACTTTCAGGCGGTATGGCATATGAGGCTTTAAATAATGCTGCAAGGCTTAAATCAAACCTTATAATTGTGTTAAATGACAACCAGATGTCAATAGCTAAAAATGTAGGGGGGATGGCAGGTTATCTTGGCAATATAAGGACAAATACAAATTATATGGAGCTTAAAGAGGATATTGAAAATATCCTGAAAAAAATGCCCCATGTAGGGGAGAAAATCACTACAAGCATAAGAGGTTTTAAAGATGTTTTAAAGAGGGTGTTTATCCCCGGGATGCTTTTTGAAGATATGGGCATTAAGTATATAGGGCCTATAGACGGGCATGATGTTAAAAAGATGGTTGCTGCATTTGATGGTGCATCAAAGGTAAAAGGGGCAGTTCTTGTGCATGTATGTACAAGGAAAGGGAAAGGGTATCCGCCAGCAGAGAAAGACCCTTCGTCATTCCATGGTGTTGCGCCTTTCTTTGTGCGTGACGGCTCTGCAAGGAAGAGTGCAGAAGCAAAGGAAACATATACAGATGTATTTAGCAAAAAGATAACAGAGCTTGCAGAAGGTAATAAAAAGATTACAGCAGTAACGGCAGCAATGCCTGCTGGTACAGGGCTTGCAGCATTTGCGAAGAAGTTTCCTGGAAGGTTTTTTGATGTAGGAATAGCAGAAGAACATGCTGTTACATTTGCAGCAGGAATGGCAGCAGGCGGGCTTCATCCTGTAGTTGCAATATATTCGACATTTTTGCAGAGGGCATATGACCAGATATTACATGATGTATGTCTTTGCAAGCTCCCTGTTGTATTTATGGCAGACAGGGCAGGCATAGTCGGGAGTGACGGGGAAACACACCAGGGTATTTTTGATATAGCATTTATGATGCCAATGCCAGGCTTGACTATTATGGCGCCTAAAAATTCATGGGAGCTTGGGGAAATGCTTTCATTTGCAATAAGCTATAATGCACCTGTGGCAATACGTTACCCAAGAGGTGAAGCATATACAGGGCTTTTAAGCTTTAAACAGCCAGTAAGGCATGGCAGGGGGGAATGGATTGCCCGGGGGAAGGATATAGTGCTTCTTGCTGCCGGCAGCATGGTAAAAACAGCAGTGGAGGCCAGGGAAAGGCTAAAGGAAAAGGGCTTTAATATATCTGTTGTTAATATGCGCTTTTTAAAGCCTTTTGATACAGGGCTTTTAGAGGAAGCATTAAAAGGGCACAGGCTTTTTGTTACCTTGGAAGAAGGTGTTGTTACAGGAGGTTTCGGACAGGCTGTGGCAAAATGGGTTAATGGCAGGGATAATAATGTAAAAGTCCTTTGCATAGGACTTCCAGACAAGTTTTTAGAACATGGTTCTGCCAGCATTTTAAAGGAAAAGTATGGAATCAGTGCAGGCAAGGTTGCTGAAAGGGTGCTAGAGACATATGAAGAAGAAAAAGGAAAGGCTTGATGTACTGCTTGTTAAAAGATGTCTTGCGGAATCAAGGGAAAAGGCAAAGGCAGTAATAATGGCAGGGGATGTTTTTGTAAACGGGCAGCGTGAGGACAAGGCAGGAAGTACATTTGAAGAAGATGCAGCTATTGAAGTAAAGGCTGCTTCTATGAAATATGTGAGCCGTGGCGGCTTTAAGCTTGAAAAGGCGGTTTCACTGTGGGACATTAAACTTGAAGGTCTTGTATGCCTTGACGCCGGCTCTTCAACAGGAGGTTTTACAGACTGCATGTTACAGAATGGTGCAGCAAAAGTTTATGCGGTAGATGTTGGTACAAACCAGCTTGCATGGAAACTGCGTAAAGACAGCCGTGTGGTTTCCATGGAAAGGACTAATATAAGATATATAACGCATAATGATATTCCGGAGGACATAAGCTTTGTTTCAATAGATGTTGCATTTATATCATTGTCCAAGGTGCTTGTTCCTATACGCAGTCTTCTTGCAGACGGTGGAAGGATAGTATGCCTTGTGAAACCACAGTTTGAGGCAGGGCGTGGGAAGGTCGGGAAAAAGGGTGTGGTACGTGACAAGGCAGTACATCTTGAAGTTGTGGAAAATATTATGGTATATTCATTATCTGCGGGGTTTGGTATAATAGATTTAAGTTACTCGCCAATAAAAGGGCCAGAAGGAAATATAGAGTATCTTTTGTATTTAGAAAAGACAGCGGATAATGCAGCAGGGCAAGGAAACGTGGAGATGGCAAGGGAAGAATTGGACACTAAGTACAGGCAGCTTGCAGAAGATATTGTAGAACAGGCACATAAAAGCCTGGATAAGTGAGGATTGTCTATAATGGAACAGTTTTGTATAATTACAAATAGTGATAAAAAAGCAAACCATGATATGGTACACCATATTATGGAGTATATGGAAGTAAATGGAAAAAAGTGCATTATACTTGAAAACCGTATGTCAGACTCAGCAGGCATAAGGCATTTTACAGATGTGTCCAAAATACCAGAAAATACAGAGTGTGCAATAGTCCTTGGCGGTGATGGTACAATGATACAGGCAGCAATAGACCTTGTACATAGGGAACTTCCCATTATTGGCGTGAATACAGGAAACCTTGGCTTTCTTACAGAGGTAGAGGGCAATAATGTTGATATTGCACTTGACAGGCTCTTTAATAATGATTTTACTATTGAAAACCGTATAATGCTTAAAGAAATATCTTATTTTAAACAGCCAGACAGCCGTTCTTCATGTTATGCACTGAATGATATTGTTGTAAGTAAACGGGGCAGCGCAAGGCTTATAACAATAAAAGTATTTTTAAATAATGAACTTGCCGATATTTACAGGGGAGATGGCATAATAATATCAACACCTACCGGTTCAACAGGATATAACCTGTCAGCAGGCGGGCCTGTTTTAGTGCCACATATTAAAGCAGTAATAATTACGCCTATATGCCCACATTCACTGAATAAAAGAAGCTTGATTGTAGATGCGTCTGACCAGATAACACTAGAAACCGGGCAGACAAAAGATACAGGTGCAGACCTTGCGGTAGTGGCAGCAGACGGCAGGAATGTCGGGGAAATTTCTACAGGGGACAGGCTTGTAATAGAAGTCCCACACGCCGTAACGCAGATTATAAAGCTTTCTGGAATAGGATTTTATGAAAAGATGCGTGAAAAGCTTAACCAGGCATAGAAACGCTAATACAGGAAGGGGTATTTATGAAGATAGAAAGACGGGCTAAGATACTGGAGCTTATTGAAAAATACCAGATTGAAACACAGGAGGAACTTGGCATACGTCTTGAAAGTGCCGGCTTTCCAGTTACCCAGGCAACTATATCAAGGGATATACGTGAGCTTAAACTTACTAAAGTTACAGTAGACGGGGTACACCAGAAATATACACAGCTGCAGGAGAAAGAAACTAATCTTTACAGCAAATATGTAAGTGTGTTAAGGGACGGTTTTTTATGGATGGAACAGGCAGAAAATATACTTGTAATAAGGACACTTTCAGGCATGGCAATGGCAGTAGCGGCGGCTATTGACAATATTGAAATACCAGGCGTGGCAGGGACTATTGCAGGGGACGACACAGTTATGTGTGCCATACGCTCAACAGGTGAAGTTAAAGGTGTTATGGAAAATATATCAAGATTTATGAAAGAGGAAACATAAATTACCAGAAGGCAAAACTGGCTGTGCCCTGTACCAGGGCGCAGCCAGACTGGTTTTAACTATAATTTAAACTTATTTGCTGCCTCTTTAAGCCTGCAGGCAGTTTTATCTGAATCCTGTAATGATGCATTAACTGAACTGGATGTGTCTACTATGTTAGCGATACGGTCTGCAATATTTGCAGTACCAGCTGCACTTTCGCTGGCAGCCTGTGATATCCCGTCTATTGACTCAGTAATATTGCTGATGGATGCCAGGAGTTCTTCTGAAATTGCACTGAAGTCTGCCACAAGCAAATCAATTTCTTTTGCATCTTCATTGTAATTATTTGAAATAGAGTCAAATAAATGTATACTGTCCATAACCTGGTCATCAATAAATGACAGCAATGTTTCTGAATCTTTTGCAAGGCTTTGGACAGATTCATTTACCTGTTCTGTGACTTTCTTTATATTTTCTGTGCTCTCCTGTGAAGCTTCTGCAAGTTTCCTGATTTCATCTGCAACAACAGCGAACCCTTTTCCTGCCTCACCAGCTCTTGCTGCTTCAATGCTTGCATTAAGTGATAAAAGATTTGTCTGTGAGGTTATTTCCATAATTGATTCTGCTAATGTAGAAATCTCAGAAACTACTTTTACATTTTCAAGGGCAGAATTCAGGTTGTTTTTAATATATTCTTTTTGTTCCATCAGGCTGTTTTTAGTTTCATTAGTAGAATTTTTTGCACTGGCAGCTTTCTTATATATATCCTGTGCACGCTCTGCGCCTTCCTGTGCACGTTCTGCTACGTTTCTTGCAGCAGATTCAATTTCCCTTGTCATCACGCTTATATCACCAGATGCAGCGGATGTTTCTTCCATAGAAGCAGAAAGCTGTATTGTTGTCGAAGATACATCATCAATTTCATTATTCAGGTTATCCATGCTTGCCCTTATGCCATCTATGCTGTCAGTAATTGTTTTAGTTTCTTTTTTGACGCCGTTTACAAGCGTTCCGATATCAGTACGCATCTTTTCTGCAACATTTAAAAGTATTCCAAAATCATCTTTGCGTTTCAATAGTGATTTATCTGCCCTGTCTGAAAAATCACCTTCAGACATATTTTTCATATTTTCGCCTACTGCCTTAAGAGGTTTTGTTATATTTGTAATCATATATAATAAAAAAAGGATAATAACAGCTGCAAAAACAATACATATAGCAAGGAACAGTTTTGTTTTTGCATTGGCATATGTATCAGCTTCTGCCTTAGAAGCTGCAATCTGCCCATCAATATGGTCTATGTAATTTCCTGTTCCGATTACCCAGTCAAATGGTTCATAATACTGTGTATATGCCCTTTTTGGTTTTGGTTCTGTTTCACCCTCTTTAGGGAATTTGTAGTTACAATAGTAGCTTCCATTCTGGACAGAGTTTGTAATAAAGTCTTCAACCATTTTATAGCCTTCGGAATCTTCTGTGTCCATACGGTTTGTCCCTTCTGTACTGCTTCCAAGCAGGACAACATTGGTGCCGTCTGACTGGTCTGCCCAGAAATATCCGTCCGTACCATATCTTAATGCCCTGACTTTGCCAGCAGCAAGCTTCATACCCTCTTCTTTTGAATATAATCCAGCCTGGATATCTGAATTATAACTGTCAAGAAGTGTTATTACCGTTTCAACTTCGTTTTTAATATTGTTGTCATAGTCTGCTATTATACTTTCCTCTTCAGTTTTTATAGTTTGCTGTTTTATTGCATTCATGTTGCTTATGGAGAACAGTATGCTAAATATTGTGAAAGTAAGTACGGCAATGCCAATAAGTGCCATTTTTGTAAGTATTTTAAGGTTTTTCATAAAAATTTTTCCCCCCTGTATAGTTTTATATTTTGTGGATTGTAAGCTGCCATATATAATTTTATCATTTAAAATATAAATATACAATGTATTTTTTTAGTAAAATATGAAAACTTCCAGCCGTTATTTTGCACTTGTGTCCTGTGAAAACCAGTGGTATAATAATTGACCAGATATGCAATTAAAAGGAGAAAAAACAATGATGGATTATAGTTTAAAAACAATGATGGATAAACCAGAACGGCTTGCACCAGGACACCGTATGTGTGCTGGCTGTGGCTCTACAATAGCAGTACGTGCAGTGCTGCGCTCCCTGCATGAAGGTGACAGGGCTGTTATAGGCAATGCTACAGGCTGCCTTGAGGTTTCTTCTTTTATGTATCCATATACGTCATGGGAGGACAGTTACATACACAATGCCTTTGAAAATGCAGGTGCTACATTAAGTGGTGTGGAAACTGCATACAGGGCATTAAAGAAACGTGGGAAGATTCCGGCAGATGAAACATTTAAATTTATAACATTCGGAGGTGACGGTGGCACATATGATATAGGTTTCCAGTCACTTTCCGGTGCAATGGAGCGTGGCCATGATATGGTTTATGTGTGTTATGACAATGGCGCTTATATGAATACAGGAATACAGCGTTCTTCCGCAACACCTATGTATGCAGATACAACTACCACCCCTGTTGGCAAAAAGTCAAATGGCAAGATGCAGAACCGCAAGGATTTATCAAGCATTATTGCAGACCATTATGTGCCTTATGTTGCACAAACTACACTTACTAAAGATTTTAAAGATATCCATATGAAATCAGAGAGGGCAATATATACAGAGGGGGCAGCATTTCTTAATATAATGACACCATGCCCGCGTGGCTGGAGGTATGAAACTTCTGAAATTATGGAGATATGCAGGCTTGCAGTTGAAACTTGTTACTGGCCTCTTTTTGAAGTTGACCACGGCAACTGGATATTATCATACAAACCTAAGAATAAGCTGCCAATAGAAGATTTCCTGAGGGTGCAGGGAAGATTTAAACATTTATTTAAAAAAGGAAATGAGGGGCTTATAGAGCAGTTCCAGGCAGAAGTTGACAGGCGCTGGGAAGATTTACTTTATAAATGTTCAAGGGAAGTTAAAATATGACGTTATTAACATACCAGGTATTTAAGACAGTAGCAGAACAGGGAAGTTTCCGAAAAGCAGCAGATATGCTGGGACTTACCCCGTCAGCTATAAGCCATGCAATATCTTCTATGGAAAAAGAACTTGGCTTTTCACTTTTAGTAAGAAGTAAAATGGGTGTTACCCTTACCAATTATGGCGGACACCTGCTGCCTTATGTCAACGCTGTATTAAACAGTGATGAAAGTTTACAGCAGGCAGTTGCAGAATTTAACGGGCTTAAACAAGGTAAAGTTAAAGTGGGCTGTTTTTCCAGTGTGTGCACTAACTGGATGCCAGAGATAATGAATTCATTTAAAAAATTATATCCAGATATAACAATAGAAGTATTCCAGGGAACATATGATGATGTGGCATACTGGATAAAAACCGGCGTTACAGAACTTGGCTTCCTTTCTGTTTCAAGTGCTGGAGATATACCAATTACGCCATTATACAAGGACAGGCTTCTGTGTGTAATGCCCAAAGGTACAGTAAAGCAGGGAAATAAAAGTTATATGGGCATTGATGAAATGAGAAACCACCAGTTTGTCACACAAAGGGAGTCAACAGATGCTGATATACAGAATTTTCTTAAAGAAAACTCACTGGATATACAGTCAAACTACCATGTGGTAGATGATTTATCAACAATAGCAATGGTGGCTAATGGTTTTGGGATATGCATTATGCCTGAAATGGTGATGAATGATATACCATATGAAGCAGACTGTTATCCAGTGGAACCAGAAACTTACAGGATAATAGGGATTGCAACACTTAACCCCGGCTTTATGGCACCAGCAGCAAGGACATTATACAAGCATATATTGAAGAAATACCAGCAGGAAGAGTTTAAGAAAAGTTAAGCTGTTATTGCTGTAATGGATATTTTGCGGTATACTACAAATGTTATAGATAATATACAAAAAAGGAGGGCAATATTATGTGGGCATATGAAAGTGTATTTTATCAGATTTATCCATTGGGATTCTGTGGTGCACCGTTTGAGAATGACGAGGTGGAAAAACCACGTATTCTAAAGGTAATTGACTGGATTGGGCATATTGTAAAACTGGGGGCAGATGCTATATACTTTTCACCTGTGTTTGAGTCTGACACACACGGCTATAACACAAGGGATTATAAGAAAATTGACTGCAGGCTTGGAAGCAATGATGACTTTGTAAAAGTTTGTGAAGAGCTTCACAAAGAAGGCATAAAGGTTGTGCTTGACGGGGTATTTAACCATGTAGGGCGTGGTTTCTGGGCATTCCAGGATGTACTTGCCAACAGGGAGAACTCCAGGTACCGTGACTGGTTCCATATTGATTTTGGTGGCAATTCAAACTATAATGACGGCTTATGGTACGAAGGCTGGGAAGGTAATTATGACCTTGTAAAACTGAACCTGCGCAATGAAGAGGTTATACAGCATATTTTTGATGCAGTGAAATTCTGGATTGAAACATTTGATATCGACGGGCTGCGCCTTGATGTCGCATACTGCCTTGACAAGGATTTCTTAAAAAGGCTGCGCCAATTTACAGATTCACTTAAAGAAGAATTTTTTATTGTGGGAGAAACACTGCATGGTGATTATAAACAGTGGGCAAATAATGAAATGTGCCATTCTGTCACCAATTATGAGTGTTATAAGGGGCTGTATTCAAGCTTTAACAGCATGAATATGTTTGAAATATGCCATTCACTTGCAAGGCAGTACGGACCAGAAGAGTGGACACTTTATAAAGGGATGCATTTGTTAAGTTTTGTAGACAACCATGATGTAACCCGCATTGCAAGCAACCTGGAAAATGAAAAGCATCTGCCATTAATTTATGCACTTTGTTTTGGAATGCCTGGTATTCCTTGTGTATATTATGGAAGTGAGTGGGGAGCTAAAGCACATAAAAGCGAGGGAGACCCTGCACTCCGTGCATGTTTTGAAGAACCTGTATTTGGGGAACTTGCAGAGTGGATTGCAAAACTTGCTAAAGCTAAGAAAGGCAGCAAGGCTTTAAATTATGGTAATTACCGTAATGTTTTACTTACAAACCACCAGTGCATATTTGAACGTGCATGTGAGGACGAGAGGATACTGGTTGTAATTAATGCTTCAAGTGAACCTTATGTAGCACACTTTGATGCGGGCTGTGGCATGGCAGAAGATTTAATTACAGGAGAGCCGCATGACTTTGGCGGTGGAAGTGAACTGCCACCATACTCAGCAGCATTCTGGTTAATGGAGAAATAAAATAAAGACATATTATCATACGGTAAATAGAAAGTAATAAACTTTGTTAATGGGCTGGCAATTTCAAAATTTTTCCAGCCGGCAGCCGCTTGCGCTTGGACGAAGCACGCAGTGGTGCATAAAGTCCCTATGCTTCAAAAAAACATTTGAAGCATTAAGTACGGGACTTAAGCACCAGCGGCTCCATACACTGCCTTTTGGAAAAATCTTTGAAA
>DKYP01000149.1 GCA_002499945.1 Lachnoclostridium sp. UBA7097 | reverse complement strand
TGCTGATTTCTGTTTTAAGTTTATATGAAATTTTAAATGGAAAAGAATTTACAATCTGTGAAGTGCCAGAAGATATTACCAGAAAGCGTAATAAAAAAATGGCAAGGGATAATAAAACAACAAAACCTCTAAGTGAAATGACAGAGGAGGAACGCAAAAAAGCCGAAAAGAAAAAAGCTTCCGCAGCAAAATCTGCTAAAAATGCCAGGGCCAAAAAACTTAAAAGCCAGCTTGAAGGACTGGATTTAGTAGATAAAATGACTGACGGGCTTGTTATGGCAGGGCTTGGCACTATAGGCAGTGCTTCACTTAAAACATATAAAGACCTTGTAAAACAGATGGGCGATTATTACCTTACTGGCCCGCAAAGGCTGTGCAACGGGCTTCTTATTGAGATAACACAGTTCCAGAAGGATGGCAATGAAGAACATTATGACAATGCAATAGATATATTAAAAAAGCTGCATACACTTAGCAAAAAATCACGCCAATATATAGAGGACAAGCTGGCAAATGATAATACAGGACTTGATGATAACCTGCTTTATGAAGAACTTGGCGGTATATGGAAGCTTAGTGAACTTGAAGAAGCTGGCAGGGGAATGGAAAATAAAAGTTTTGCACAGCTTTCATTCTGGATAGATTTTGACGCAGCAGCAGGACAGTATGCAGACACCGGCTACTGGATTGACCTTGGAGATGGCAGTATTTACATTAATTATAATTACCGTCCCCTTAAAGCTATCAAATATATTAAACAGGAGGACTCTGTATTTGGTGTGGCAGATGTGCAAAGGGCTGTTACATATCCAGGGGATGGCAACCTGCGTATAAGATGGGATAATGCCCAGGTGCGTAATTTAACAGAAGATGACTGTGCAAAAATCAGGAGTTTTGCATCACCATCAATAAACAGTGAAGCAAAAGCCATTAAAAATACTTTAAAAAACGCACTTGCACAGCCAATGGTTATGAAACTTATACAATACAAAGAGATTGGTAAATGTGATGATGGCTTTGTGCTTGTAACAAATAGTGGTGATAATATTTTAATGGGCAACATGCCGCAGATGGAAGAAACAACTACACGTATACCAATACTTCCTGGCAAATATCTTTTAAAAGACCAGGTAATGCTTGTGGCATTTTATTATAATAAGAAAAACCACAGGTTACAGGCACAGCCGTTAAGCATTATCACTGATAAGCAGATAATAAGATTATTATACTAATACCTTGGAGGGAAATATGGCTGAAGAAATATTAAGGCTGCCAGCAGAGCAGTTATTTAAAAAGGAAATTGACGCATTAATAGCAGCAGAAAAAAATCCTGTCCCGGCAGGCTGGAATATGTCGCCACAATCAGTTAAAACATATATCTGCGGCGGGAAAGTTAAAGGAACAAAAATTACACCAAAATATATAGGGCATGAACGCCTTGTTGAAATTGCTATTTCTACACTTGTAACAGACCGTGCATTACTTTTAATTGGAGAACCTGGTACTGCAAAAAGCTGGTTATCAGAACATCTTACGGCTGCAATAAATGGTTGTTCTACTAAAGTAGTACAAGGGACAGCAGGCACAACCGAAGAACAGATTAAATATTCATGGAACTATGCAATGCTTGTTGCCAAAGGGCCTTCACTTGACGCAATGCTTAAAAGCCCTGTATTTAATGCTATGGAAACAGGGACTATTGCACGTGTGGAAGAAATTTCACGCTGTGCTTCTGAAGTACAGGACGCACTTATATCGCTGCTTTCTGAAAAACGTATATCTGTACCAGAACTTGCACTTGAAGTACCAGCAAAGAAAGGCTTTTCTGTTATAGCCACAGCAAATACAAGGGACAAAGGCGTTAATGAAATGTCTGCCGCATTAAAGCGCCGTTTTAATATTGTAATACTTCCAGCACCTGCAACCCTTGATTCTGAAATGGAAATTGTAAAGACAAGGGTATCACAGCTTTCAGAAAACCTTGATTTAAATGCAAAACTTCCTGAAGAAGATGTTGTAGAAAAAGTATGTACAATTTTCAGGGAACTGCGCAAAGGTGAAACTTTGGACCACAAGCAGAAGGTAAAAGGAACATCTGGTGTATTATCTACAGCGGAAGCAATCTCCCTTTTATGTAACAGCATGGCACTTGCAGGCAGTTTCGGGAATGGCAGCATAACAGAGATGGATTTGGCATCAGCATTACAGGGCGCTGTTATTAAAGATGAGGAAAAAGATAATGTGGCATGGAAGGAATATCTGGAAAATGTTATGAAAAAACGTGGTTCAGATTGGTCAGGACTTTACAGGGCATGTAAAGAATTAAATGGAGAATAGAATAATAATGGATAACCCAAATTTTTTCGGAATAAGGCATTTATCCCCGGCAGGTGCATATTATTTACGCTGTTTCCTTAATGAAAAACAGCCAGAACTTGTGCTTGTAGAAGGTCCTTCTGATTTTAATGATATTTTAAAAGATATTACAAGTGAAGAAACAACACCTCCAGTAGCAGTCCTTGCGTATACAAAGGAAGTGCCAGTAAAAACCATATTGTACCCTTTTGCAGAATATTCACCAGAATACCAGGCAATATTATGGTGCTATGAAACAGATACAGAATTACGTTTTATAGATTTGCCATCAGAAACTTTCCTGGCAATACCAGAACATGGCACCAGAAGTACAGAAGGTGAAGAAGGCATGGACAATGTATACAATATATACAGGGGGCTTGATAAAATATCCGGTGAGGACGGGCAGGAAACATTCTGGGAACGTACAATGGAGCAGGCAAAAGACTTTGAGGCTTACCAGAAAGGCACACAAAGTTTTGGTGCTAATTTAAGAAGCCTTACAGAAGGAAAAGAAAATGACTGGGCTGAAACAGTATTACGTGAAGCATATATGCGCCAGCAGATTAAAGATGCCGTAGATGCTGGAATAAATCCAGAAAATATTGTAGTTATAACTGGCTCTTACCATATAGAAGGTTTAAAGAACTGGCAGGATGGCGGCGGGGATTTCTCACGGATGCCAAAAACTGAAGCTGTACATACTCTTATGCCATACTCCTATTACAGGCTTTCTACAAGAGCCGGCTACGGTGCAGGCAATAAAGCACCAGCTTACTACTCCCTTCTATGGGAAGGTTTTAACAGGAATGAACCAGAATATTCCTCTTACAGTTATATGGTTAAACTTGCTGCATACCTTAGAAAAACCGGCAATCCTGTTTCAGCTGCCTCAGTTATAGAAGCAGTAAGGCTTGCAGAAGCACTTGCCATGTTAAGGAATGGCAGCAGGCCGGCACTACGTGACCTGCGTGATGCCGCAGTAACATGTATAGGTGAGGGAAGTTTTCCCGCAATAAGCATGGGTGTGGCAGATACCGAGATTGGCACAGCAATTGGCACACTGCCTGACGGAGTAAGCCGTACAAGTATACAGGAGGATTTCTACAGGCAGTTAAAAGACTTAAAACTTGAAAAATACCGCACTATCATATTACAGGATTTAATACTTGACCTGCGTGAAAACAGGCGTGTAAAATCTGAAAAATCCGCATTTATGGACTTACACAGGTCGTTTTTCTTACATCAGTTAAGGGTACTGGGCGTAAGCTTTGCAAAGCTGGAAATAACAAGCCAGGACAATGCCACATGGCAGGAGAAATGGAGTATACACTGGACACCAGAAGCAGAAATTGAACTTGTAGAATCCGCCTTAAAAGGCGATACCATAGCAGGTGCTGCTTCATTTGAAATGAAAGAGCGTGTAGAAAATGCCACTGGCATGGGACAGATTGCACTTGTTATAGAAGATGCCTGTTACTGCGGAATGGAAAAGGCAGCAAATTATGCTACAGCAGCACTACAGAAAATGGCAGTAGATACTGTATCTGTAGAAGACCTTGCAGAAACAGCACACAGGCTTTCAGTAATAATACAATATGGCAATATCAGGAAGGCAGACCCAGAGCCTTTAAAGCCAATGCTTTGCCAGCTTTTCTACAGGTCATGCCTTGTACTTGAAAGTGCCTGTATCTGTGATGATTCCGCAAGTAATGTAATTATAGAGGCAATTACAAAACTGGATAATGCAGAACTTGCACATGATTTTCTTGATAAAGAAGAATGGCTTAAAGTCCTTGGCAATATTTCAAGGCATGACAACCTAAATACCCGGCTTTCAGGTTTTGCAGCTGCAATCCTTATGGAACGTGGCAATATGAATACAGAACAGTTACGTACAGAAGTATCAAGACGGCTTTCTGCTGGAACTCCTGCGGACCTTGGGGCTGGCTGGTTTGAAGGCCTTGCCATGAAGAATAAATATGCATTAATAGCAAGGCTTTCTTTATGGGAGAGCCTGAATATATATCTTATGGCACTTGAAGATGAAGAATTTAAAAAAGCACTTGTATTTTTAAGACGTGCATTTGCTGGCTTTTCAGCAGCAGAAAAAGACCAGATTGCCGAAAACCTTGGTGAAATACTCGGGTTAAACGGACAGGAAACCAGCGAAGCTGTCAATACAGTTCTTGATGAAAGTTCACAGCAGATAATAGACAGCCTTGGTGATTTTGATTTTGATATATAATGATACCAGAATTTAAGAAAGGAATCCTATGGAAATTAATGAACAAATCCGCAGATGGCGGCTGGTCTTAGGACAGGAAAGCGAAGAACGTTTCTCTGGCATGGCAGATACATCCCTTAGCCCGGAGCAGGATTTAATGGACCAGGCACTTGCTGCTATATATAATTACAAGCATACATGGCAGGGCAGCGGTTCTTCACAAAGCGGGGGACACGGGCCATCAGACCCACAGATAAGCCACTGGCTTGGTGATGTAAGGTCATTATTTGATAAAGAGCTGGTTAAGGTAATACAAAATGATGCCATAAACCGCTGCGGGCTGAAACAGCTGGTTTTAGAACCCGAACTTCTGGAAAATATAGAGCCTGATACAAACCTTGCCGCCACTATATTAATGTTAAAAGACCAGATACCAAAGCGTTCCAAAGAAAGCGTAAGGGAATTTATTAAAAAAATTGTAGAACAGATAAACAAACTTCTTGAACAGGATATAAAACATGCTGTAACTGCCGCAGTAAATAAAAGAAAACATTCACCAATACCATCTGCCAAAGCACTTGATTTTAAAACGACAATAACACGCAACCTTAAACATTACAATAAAGAACTAGAAACAGTTGTACCTGAACATTTTTACTTCTTTGAAAGAAGCAGCATTACAGCTGCCAATAAATGGACAATAATACTTGATATTGACCAGAGCGGTTCAATGGGTGAGTCTGTTATTTATTCCTCTATTATAAGCTGTATACTTGCAAGCATGGCAAGTATTAAAACCAGGATTGTTGCATTTGATACAAATATTGTGGATTTAACAGAAAAAAGCAGTGACCCCGTTGACCTTCTATTTGGCTTCCAGCTTGGCGGCGGCACAGATATTAATAAATCAGTGGCATACTGTGAACAATTTATAGAAAACCCTTCAAAAACTTTGTTCTTTTTAATATCTGACCTTTATGAAGGCGGGAACAGGGCAGCATTATTAAGACGTATAGAAGACATGAAATCATCAGGTGTAACAGTTATCAGCCTTCTTGCACTGGCAGATGGCGGCAAACCATACTGTGATGAACAGATGGCACAAAAAATTGCAGGGCTTGGCATACCATGTTTTGCATGCAGCCCGCAGCTGTTGCCAGAGCTGCTTGAAAAAGCATTAAAAGGACAGGACTTATCACAGCTTGCTAAAGCAGGCAAAAATAAAAAAAATATCTGATACTGCATGCACAGATTTACAAAGATTACAAAATAGTAAATCTGTGCATTATAAACCATCCCTTATAATTCCAGCATATCAAAAGTATCTTTTTCTGCATCATAATAATATACTTTTCTTGTAAGGATTTCTTCAGGGTCAAATGCCTTGTTTACCCTTTTTATGCTGCTTAATATAGTCCTTGGCGGTACAGTATTTACACAATGTATCCTCGCTTCATGTATACTTGTAAATGCAACATAATAACTTCCGCCTGCCATACTTGCAATTTTTTCTTTAACACCTGGATAAAATACCGCAATAGCGCCGTTTACCTGCTTAGTTGTCGTTACCGTAGGTGTCTGTAGTTTCCCGAATGATTTCATTTTACTTCCAAGTGCCATAAATGCGCCCCTTTCATATGGCGGGTCTGTACATTCAGCCGGGGTTAAATACATTCTTGGCGGGGCCAGTACATAAGTATTAGTAAGCGCTGCCTCCCATACTTCCTCAAAATCCTTTCCCCATTTCTGGAATGTTTCTTTATGGATTTTGGTTGTACCAAGGCCCTGCACTTTGTTTTCGTACATAACAAGATATAATACCAGCGCAATATCACCAATCCGCTTATATATAGCTTCTTTTAAACTATATTTATTATCTGTATAATTTATTGGGCGTATAATTAACTTTTCCTTAACTGCATTGTAATCATTTATTAATGATACAATTCCTGTTTCAAATAACTGGTTGCCTAAATCTATATTATTTTTAACAACTTTCCAGACAAATTCCCATCCCAGTTTTCCAAAATCTTCATATAAGGCATTTAAATCCAGACGGCACTGGTGTTTAATATCTTCTTCAGGTTTCTGGATATTAATTACCATAAAATCACCAATTAATACATCCGATTCTGTTTTATGGTACCGTATATTGGTATCTCTTATAAACTTCTGTTCATTTTCATCATCTGGTGCACTAAATCCATCATTATAAAATTTTACATTGTCTTTTGAAAGGCCCCATTCACTCTTTTTAGTAGCCTGTTCCCATAACTCATCTTTAAATTCTTCATATGTCATTATAATAAACCATCTCCTTACAATAAAAAATAAAGCTATTTACAATTTACCATA
>DKYP01000108.1 GCA_002499945.1 Lachnoclostridium sp. UBA7097 | reverse complement strand
TATTAATAAAATTTAAAATAAAATAACTATTTCCAATAATTATGTGATATACTTATATAAGAATATTATTATGAAAACAGACAGCAGACCTTTTCAAAATTCCGCAGTGAACAGGCAAATGATTATTGCGTGGGGGACATTCACAGCGGATATTGTATATGCTGTGTCTAAGGAGGAAAAATATGGGTAATCAATTGGTATGGCAGGAACGCTTTAATATGGGTGTAGATTTTATTGATGATGAACATAAGAAGCTTTTTGGTATTTTAAACAGGATGTTTATGTATGAAGACCATGAGGCGAAAGGCCAGTGGGCCTGCAGGGAAGGGATTAAATACTTTAAAGACCACGCATTAAAACATTTTATAGAAGAAGAACAGTATATGGCATCTATTAATTATAGTGGATTTGAAACACACAGGCATCTGCATGATGATTTCCGTAAAAAAATTCTTCCATCGCTTGAAACTGAACTGGAACAGACAAAGTATTCTGCAGATTCAATCAGCCATTTCCTGGGAGTATGCGCCGGATGGCTTATCGGGCATACACTGATAGAGGACCATGCAATTACAGGCGAAACAACAAGCAGATGGAATAAACTTATGCCAGATGATGAGCAGGCAGCCATGAAGCATTTAATAACCCGTCTTCTTTTTGATTTGTTCCAGCTGGATGCAAAGCTGGTCAGTGAAAGTTATGGTGGTGAAAAATTTGGAAAAGGGATATACTACCGTCTGGTTTATGATACCGGGGAAGATAAAAAATGGGAGGTAATCTTAGCTTTAGAAGAAAAACTGGTTCTTAATACAATAGGAGTAATTATGGGGATACAGTCACATGAAGTCAATGTTATGCTGGTTAATGCTGCCAGATATGTGGCACAACAGCTTACAAACTATATCAGGGAAACCTTTCCTTCCTTTGGTTTACATGACCTTGTGGAGGAAAACCTTCTTGAATATGAACAGTTCCGTGCCATTTTTGATGAACAGAACCCACAGTACAGCCTGCTGTTTAATACAGGTGAAGGATATTTTGCATATTGTATAATCGCACCGCATCTTCTTCATAACATTGGGGAAATTCCTATCAAAGCAGAAAATGCAATGAATGAGGTTAAGAAATATATCGATAATAACAAAGAAGATGGCAAGAATAAAATACTTATTGCAGATGATTCTGGATTTATGCGTAAATCTATGAGTGAACTGCTTGGGAAAGATTATGATGTTATGCAGGCAGATTCTGGTTTATCTGTAATAAGGAGCATTACACTGGACAGGCCAGACCTTATACTTCTGGATTATGACATGCCAGTATGCAATGGTTTCCAGGTGCTGGAGATGATACGTTCTGAAAAGGAATTTAAAGATATACCCGTTATTTTCCTGACTGGCAGGGCAGACAGGGAAACTGTTGAGAAAATACTTCCGTTAAACCCGGAAGCTTATATTTTAAAGAGCCTGCCTCCAGAACAGATTAAAAAAGCTATAAGCAATTATTTTAAAAGAAGGGATAAAGTACATAGACAGTTATAAGATTTTATTAACAGCATAGCAATTTTAAAGTGCTTCTTATGGAAAACCATTTGAAGCACTTTTAACTTATGAACAGGCTTTCTGGAGAATTTCATTTAATGCTGCGCCACTGCTGGTATGGCATCTTACAATATCTGCATTGCATTTCCCTGCTTCATCAACTGCGCATTTTACCATTTTATGGGATACAGTATTAGTAAATAAAATTAACAAATCAGGTGAACCAATCATATTTTTCAGGTTTCCTGACATCTGTGTAAATATTTTTGCTTTACAATGGTAATCCTTACAGATTTTTTTATACTGGCAGACCATTCTGTCATGCCCTCCTACAATAACAACACTCATATTTACCCATCCTTTCTATAAAATAATTTAAATATTTATAAACTGCCTTATAGTTAGTGAATGCTAACTATAGTTAATTTTATCTAATTATTGCTATTTTGTCAACACTTTTTATATTTTGTAAGAAACCATGCATAGAAAAACCCGCCCCCACTGGATTTTTGCCAGTATGGGGGCGGGTTAAGGAAAAAATTTTTTGTTTAAAATTTATTTATCCAGGCTTTTCATAGTCGGAAACAGAAGGACATCCCTTATTGCTGGTGAGTTTGTCATTATCATTACCATTCTGTCAATTCCAAAGCCTATACCACCTGTCGGGGGCATTCCTATGCTTAATGCATTTAAAAAGTCCTCATCTGTATGGTTTGCTTCCTCATTTCCTGCGGCAAATTCTTTTTCCTGTGCTTCAAAGCGTGCACGCTGGTCAACAGGGTCATTAAGCTCTGAATAGGCATTTGCCATTTCCCAGCCATTTATAAAAAATTCAAAACGCTCTACATATTCAGGGTTATCTGGTTTTTTCTTTGTAAGTGGTGATATTTCTACAGGGTGGTCCATTACAAATACAGGCTGTATTAAATGTTCTTCCACATATTCTTCAAAGAATAAGTTTAATATATCACCTTTTCCATGTCTTTCTTCATACTCAATATGATGTTCATCTGCCACTTTTTTTGCTTCTTCTGCCGAATGGATTTCATTAAAATCAACACCTGCATATTTTTTAACTGCATCAAGCATTGTAATGCGTTCAAAAGGCTTTGACAGGTCTATTGTATGTTCACCATAAGTTAATACTTCTGAACCTGTTACTTCTTTTGCTACATGGCGGTATAAATTCTCTGTTAAATCCATCATGCCATGGTAATCTGTATATGCCTGGTATAATTCCATAAGTGTAAATTCAGGGTTATGCCTTGTGTCAAGTCCTTCATTACGGAATACACGCCCGATTTCATATACCTTTTCAAGCCCGCCTACTATAAGGCGCTTTAAATAAAGTTCAAGTGATATGCGCAGGTGCAGGTTTTCATCAAGTGCATTAAAATGTGTGTCAAAAGGCCTTGCTGCTGCACCGCCTGCATTGGATACAAGCATTGGTGTTTCAACTTCCATAAAACCATCTGCATCAAGGTAGCGGCGTATGCTGCTGATTACTTTGGAACGCTTTATAAAAGTTTCTTTTACATCTGCATTCATAATAAGGTCAACATACCTCTGGCGGTACCTTATATCTGTATCAGTAAGCCCGTGGTGCTTTTCCGGGAGTATCTGCAAACTTTTGGACAGAAGCAGGACTTCTTTGGCATGTACTGAAATTTCGCCTGTTTTTGTTTTAAACACAAATCCTTTTATTCCAAGGATATCACCAATATCATATTTTTTAAAATCTTTGTAACTTTCTTCGCCAATATCATCCCTTGCAACATATGACTGGATATTTCCTTTAAGGTCTTGTATATTGCAAAAAGATGCCTTTCCCATTACACGCTTAAACATCATACGGCCGGCAATTGTTACTTCCTGCCCCTCAAGTTCCTCAAACCTGTCTTTTATATCCTGTGAATGTATGGAAACATTATATTTTGTAATAGTAAAAGGGTCTTTGCCCTCATTCTGTAAATTTTCAAGCTTCTCCCTTCTTACTTTAAGAAGCGTACTTAATTCTTCCTGTGTTTGTTGTTTCTTCTGCTGTTCTGCCACTGTTAATGCCCCTTTCCTGGATTTATTCTGATGTAGTCCTTGTTATGCTGATTATCTCATACTGGACCATTTCACCTGAAGGTGTTTCTACTTCTATTTTATCACCTTCTTTGGACCCTATAAGTGCTATGCCTACAGGTGATTCATTAGAAATCTTGCCATTAAGGCAGTCTGCTTCTGTAGAACCTACAATTTTATATACCATTTCTTCATCAAACTCAATGTCTTTTAGTGTAACTGTACATCCTATGCTTATTGCATCAGGGTCAACATCTTCCTCATCAACTACTATAGCATTTTTAAGGATTTTATCAATTTCTTCAATACGCAGCTCGATATCACGCTGTTCATCTTTGGCAGCATCATATTCTGCATTCTCTGATAAATCCCCCTGTTCCCTTGCTTCCCTTATTTTTATGGCAACCTGCTGGCGTTTGTTTAATTTTAAATCCTGTAATTCATCCTCTAAAGCTTTCAAGCCTTCATATGTTAAAATATTCTTTTTCTCTGCCATTTACTTTTCCTCCGGTTTCTAAATAATACTTCCAGGATACTGGTGTAATCTGGAAATTACTGTTATACTGACGGCCGTTAAGATTT
>DKYP01000073.1:7994-9697 GCA_002499945.1 Lachnoclostridium sp. UBA7097 | reverse complement strand
TGCCAAAAATATGGGCATGGCATAAAAAATGAACAACTGTAAATATATGGAAACAGGATGAAGGAAAAAGCATTTCCATATGGACATTGTATATGTTATAATATATATACAGAGAAGAAGGATGCAAATGAATGATACAGATATACAGTGGCATCCAGGTTTTGTATATTTACGGAAAAACAAAAAAGAATTGTAGCTATAAAATGAACAACTGTAACTGGATACAAACAGTATAAAAAATTATTTCCATATGTATATTATACATGTTACAATATGTGTAAAAATATATTTAAACAGATTTGTTAAAAGGAGAAGAAATATATGGTATTGAAGAAAATAACCATTTCTAATTTTAAGATGTTTGAACACCTGGAACTGGCATTTGACCCAGGATTTAACCTGATACTTGGGGATAATGGTGTTGGAAAGACAACGGTTCTTGAAGCAGCTTCTGTTGTATTGTCAGGTTTTCTTGTCGGTATGGAAGATGTTTATGCACGCAGCATTTATAAAAATGATGTAAGATACCAAATTGTTAAGGACAGCAATGGTACTCCGAATAAATCATATAGCAGCCCGGCAGAGGTTTCAGGGACTTTGGAATATAACGGGACAGATTATACATGGACAAGAACAAAAAAAGACGCAACTGGAAACAGCAGGACAACTATTATACCAAAGGATATAGTAAAGATATCGCAGGAACTGGTTAATGACCCCGGTGTGAAAACACTGCCCCTGGTCAGTTACCAGAGCACATCAAGGCACTGGGTTACTGCAAAGAGTTATGCATACAGGAAAAAAGGAAAACAGCTCCATGACAGGCGGTGCGGATACCTGGGATGCTTAGACAGGCCAGTAGATATGCAGTCTGTTTATGGCTGGTGCAGGCAAATGGAATGGAACAGTGTAAAAAAACGCCACATTCCTGGGAATTATGCTGCTTTTGGTGATATTATATCAAAGTTTATGAGTACCATGAATGACGGGCAGGCTAGTGGTGTTTTATTTGACCTTAATGCTGAAAAACTGCTTTATAAAGAAAAAGAAGGGTTTAAGGAAATTGAGGACATGGGTGCAGGATACCAGTCTGTCTTAAACCTTGTAATAGACCTGGCATACCGCATGGCAATTTTAAATCCTGATGCCGGGCCAGATACCAGTAATACAGAAGGCATTGTGCTGGTTGATGAAATTGATTCCAATTTACATCCAAAATGGCAATGGCGGATTGTAGAGGCCCTTACAGAAACCTTTCCAAATATACAGTTTATTGCAGCAACACATTCACCAATTATTGTTTCATCATGTAAGAGGGCTAATATCATTAGTATTGATGATAAACAAAACATCCAGTATATGAAAGAAAGCTATGCCTTTTCAGTTAATGAAATACTAAGGGATATGCTTGGATACCACATGAGGCCGGAAAATGTGGAGAACCTGATAGAAAACTTTGAGGATTATATGGATAAAGACGAGTATACAAAGGCAGGAGAGGAACTAACAAAGCTGGTTAGTATTTTAGGAACAGAACATCCCAAAGTGCTTGCTATGAAATCCGAGTATGAAATGGAAGCGGGGGTATAAAGAATGGTTTATATACAAAAACGGAGAACCCCGGATATCGTAAAACAAAAAGCTGTGGAAATTATAAAAACGCCAGATAGTGGTTATTCATCAATTAATTTGCCACAGGATAC
>DKYP01000073.1:479-7693 GCA_002499945.1 Lachnoclostridium sp. UBA7097 | reverse complement strand
CTTTTATATTCCAAAAACTTGAATTATGCTTGTAAAAGATAACAGAAGAAAGAACTGGCAAAACACAGGGATTTTGCCAGTTCTTTTTAAGTTTATTGCTGGTTTAACAAGTTAAAGCAGGAGCATTAGCAATTTAGAATCCCATTACCTTTAGGTAGTGGGCAGTTCATATTAATTATCCATCATGTTTTTAATAACATTAGCCCTTGCAAGTTTTTTAAATTTAGGTTCTTTGTTTTCTTGTCTGGTTTTTTTCCCAGAGTAGTTTCCAGTTATATAATCAAGGGTGATAAAATCAGGTATATGGTTTTCATTAGAAAATATTTTTAATGCCTTAAAACATTCGGAATATAAAGTTCTATTATATTTATCATATTTTACTTGTTTTGTACAGTTACTACAATGACAATGACAATCAATATCTTTATTATTTATAAAATCTGTTTTAATAATGCTATCAACATTTATGCCACAGTCTTCAATTATTTTTTCGGTGTTAAATATTTTTTCAACATTTTCAGGATTATTAAGGTATATACTTAATTTCTTATAAAAATTAATAAATGTAGCTGTATTGTTTTTACAGGATTTCGATATTGAATCCCATAATGTACAGAAAAAATAGTTTTCATATAAAGGAAAAACAATTTTGGCCATATAATCAATGAAAGTTTGATACCTGTTTAACAGAAAATAAAACTTTTGTTGTTGGTTAATAAAGTCCTTTTTTTCAAAAAATATTCCCACTGATTCAAGATTTTCAGTGATTTTATTTAAAAAATATGTATCTGTGAAATTTTCATCAAAATGTTTTGTGATGGTATCTACAGCAATCTGTAATATATATTGGCGTGTAAATACATTTGGAAGCTGTAAACAGGAATTTATTATATAATTGTAGTCATCTTTAAGGGGATTACCTTTTTGTATATTAAAAATATTCTGATGTAAACAGTCAATAGTAACAGGTGCTAAAAATTTTTTTATTTCATATGCTAAATAAATCCTGTCGGATAGCGATAATTTATGCCTGTTTTTACCAGTATGTCCAAATTTAATAGTATCAAACATTTTGCCAATATAACTTTTATACATGTGGTAATCTTCACAACTAAGATACTCTTTTTTATATGTATTTAATATCTTAAGTATTTTAAAACTGTCGTCAGTTTCATCATCATCTTTACTTTTATTAGTTTTTTCATGTTTAGGGCATACACTAAATTCATTGTGATTATTTTTTTTAATTTCCCGGCGTACAGAAAATTCATAAAATTCTAATAAATCCAGTCTGGCAGTCTGCTGGGATTCCTGTATTGGTGTTATTAAGCCATGCAAACCCAGGCTCGTAAGTTGCTTATTCAGGGATACTATCCGTTTGGCATGATTTGGTGAATACCGGCTGAGTTCGTCTGTAATATGTCCAGCCATATAATTTCTGTTCACACGTAATTTATCAAAATCCAATTCCTGGCAGGCATTTTTTTCATTTAAACCTAACAGGTAATCTAAACCATGATGGCATTTATCGAAATTATCTTTATTATTTGTATAGTTTGAATATTTACAAAAATAATATGATGACAGGTTTACAGACTGTCCAAGTATTTTTCTTAATCTGTCATAAGCAGAAAGAATAGCATGTTGTTTAAAAATGTGTTCCCAGAATGCAGCCTGCCATGAAAGGCCTGATAAACCATTTTTTTTGTTTATTTCCCTATAACCAAAAATATCATATCGTTTATCTTCTGTAAAGGTTTTTAAGTTTTCAAAAGTTTTATTATTAGCATCTTCAATTAGTGAATTAGAAAAAACTTCTTTTGTAGTTGTTATCTCAATTGGCTTAAGATATAAAGAATATTTCAGTACTGATGATGCCTCATGTATTTGTTTTTCAATCCTGTCTATTACCTGGCGGTTTATTTCCAAATATTTCCAATTATTATTCATAAAAAAAATTCCTCCTTTTTAACTGCACTTATTACTATTATAGCATATAATTTTCTGGTCTACAGTTTAAAACCTTTATAAAAAAATTTATTTACAGCTTCTAGAAAATGGTAATAAATTACTATATTATGGTTACAGCTAGCAAATAAAAACCAGTGCACTGGAAAAGGAGGATTTTTATGAATGATGCTTTAATATTTAATCATGGAGCAAGGCAGCCTGTATATTTTGAAGATGAAACTGACAGCCATATGCAAAGAGGCCTTGTAACACGGCAACAGCCACACAGTATACAAGAACAGCCTGATTGTGGTCCATACCAGGACTACCAAAGCAAACTATACTCTAGTTATGAAAAAGATAGGATGCAACTGTATAAGAAAGCAGCTGTTTTGGAACAGAATATTCATTACCAGGAACTTCTTGCAGAATTAAAAGCCAAAAATAGTGCTAATAAACTGCTTACCTCATCAGAAATTTATACAGATTCTGGTGACAGGCTCATATATTCGTTAAGAAAACCGGATACTGGCAACCTGGCGTCCAGGGAACTTTTAAATGCAAGGGGGTACAGGGCATTTGTATACTATTCAGGTTATCCATATGCACAGGCAGTGCTTGCTGTTTCCTGGAACTATGGTGAGCATGTAGTTTACTTTCCTTATGGTATTGATGCAAACCCCTTTATCCGCAAGCTTAATTCACACGGGCTGCGCCTGATGGTATCAGGAAGGATGCAGAAGGATGCAGGTTCTGCACTGCTGGCTTATTCAGTAGATAATGCAGAAAAACTTGAAATCCCGTTTGACTACGGCTGGTGGATGGATATGGAAAGAAAATGGCATTTTGCAAGAAAAGATGAAAAAAATATAATTATGAAGGAGATATGTAGAAAAAATGAATGGTAAAAGTTTTATAAAACATACGTTGCAGATACTGGTATCTATTGGCATAAATTACCCGGTCCTCAGGGAAAATTTTATGGTACTCCAAAAGCCGTTTCTTATTATTACGGGTGATGGAAACCTGGAAAAGGCTGCTGGCATTTTATCAGACAGTGGCACACCAAGGCTTGATGAATACCTGTCCGTTAAAAAATTAATGGCTGTTTTAAATGATGTCAATTCCGATTTTGTGCTCTGCAAGTTTGTACAGTCAAAGAGAGGCATTGGATTTTTAGAAATGGTTGCAGGCGTTGTTACATCAGGCGGCATAGGCGGTGAAAGGTTTAATGCCCTGCCAGTGGTTATTGCAGAAAAAATGCCTTACGGCTGCAATAAAGACCGTTTCTTTATCATCTGTATTGATGATTTTAATGATATGGCTTTTGACAGGTTTTGTGTCGTGCCGCCGGAAGATGAAATTACAGTTGTATCTGATAAATTTAACCAGGAAGCAGCAGATGCTACAGATGATGAAAGTGCCTTTTTGGCAGCAGCCTGTTTCCTTTATCCTTACTTTAGGGACAATGGCCTTGGAAAAGAATTTGCAGACTTGCTATGTTGTGCAAAAAAGCTTGTTGAACTTGATGAGAATATCCACAGCTTAAATGGTATAGGCAGCTTTTTTGTGGATGAACTTTACAGGTGGCAGGCTGAAACAAATTTCTATAGGATATATGAATTGCCTTATCTTAAAACATTTGTATTACAAAGGCTGCATGAAGTTATACTTTTTGATGATAGATATATTTATATGAAAGATGAGCTGTTTAAGAAAATATCATCATCACTTTTAAGTGGTTATCCTGTGAATATATTAAAAAAATCACTTTTAGATGATGGTATAATATGTACTGATAACACAAATACTTATACAGTTAAAATGTTATACCGTGATGTTGCTGGTAATCCTGGCAGTGAGCGCATGTTGCGTTTTTCAAGGGACAAAATTGACAAAGCAGGTGAAGCAGGATTTGTAGAAATATTCAGCAGCGCAAAAAGTAATATGAAAAGAAGTCCAAGGTTAGCAGGCAAGAAAAGTATCAAATAGTATTAGCGGGAGGAATAATTAAATGGAATACAAAAAAATTTACCTTGGCAAATCTAATGGTGTCCCCGTGTATTTTGATACACAGGAAGCGCCGAATAAGCACATGCTGCTTATTGGCAGTTCAGGCAGTGGAAAAAGCGTCCAGGCACAGAATATCATATTAAACCTTGCACGGCAGGGCGGGACTGTAATTGTGCTGGACATCCATTCCGTTTTTTCAAATGAACAAATTTTCCATGCATACAGGCAGGATTTAGAAATGTACCTTAATGAAATTGATGTATACAATACAGGCATTCCATGTGACCTTTTTGCACCAGTAAAATTTCCAGATGGTACGCTTGAAAAGCCTGCAGACACAGCAGGGGCAGTTACAGAAGTCCTTGCACGTACAACAGGAATGGGGGCGAAACAAAAAAATATATTAAGAAAGGCAGCAGAGGAAGTCCTTAAGAAAGACCTTTATGGGAAATACGGCATAAGGGCGCTGGATTATGAACTGGGAAGTAATTGTACATCTGCCATAGAGGAAGTGAAGGATAAGCTTTATACGGTTACAGCACATAATGTGTTCCGTCTGGGCGGCTCTTTTATCAGGCAGGGAAAAATCAATGTAATACGCCTGGGCAAGTTTGACTTAATGACACAGGAAATTATTTCGGAAATGGTTTTGTCATACCTGTGGCGCATGGCAGCAGCTTCAGGTTTTAAGGGGAACGGCCTGTTTGTCTTTGCTGATGAGTTCCATAACCTTATTTCTGGTAAGAGGTGTGCATTAAACCAGATTATTGCGGAAGGAAGGAAATTTAACTTAAACCTTATACTTGCAACGCAGCAGTTCCCGTCAAAGACACAGCAGGCAGCACAGGGGTTTATGCAGAGCGGCCTTGTCCTTCTTTTTAATCCATGTGCGGAACAGTTAAATGCAACAGCAAGGTTTACAGACCCTGGCAATGTAAAAAAATGGGTGGAAATCTTCCAGTCCCTTAAAAAGGGTGAATTTGTAGCATCTGGCAGCCTGGTGCTTGGAAATACCAGGTACAGTAAGCCGTTAAAGACAAGTAACAGGCAGTAAAATAAAAAATTTAGGATAATATACTATAGTTTTAGGAGGTGAGAACATGGAGAAAATGCTAAAAACAGAAGATGTCGCGTTAGCCCTGGGCTGTTCCATAAAAAAAGCATACAGGATTGTAAAGCAGCCTGATTTCCCCAAAATAACTATTGGGAGGATATACTACATACCAGAAGCAGCTTTTGAAAACTGGATTAAAAAGTATACTGGCAAAGAATATGTTTTAATGTAATATTGCAATATTTGTAAATACTGGCTTCCTGGGTTTGTTTATCTTAACCTGGGAAGTTATTGTAAATTAAGAAGGAGGCAGAAACATGGCAAAAAACAGCAGCAATGATAAAGACCTGGCACAGGGGATTCCTAAACTTCCACATGGCCAGGGAAACATTTCATGGATTCCAGGAAGGAATAAGTATTTATACAAGAAAAGCATAAACGGACAGAGAAAATCTGCCCTGGGAAATACAGTAAAAGAAGTTATGGCAGAGATGAACCGCATAGAAAAGGAAAGCAATAAAAAAACTGTTGTGCAGAAGGCAGTTACCCTTTCAGATGCAATGTACAGCTGGCTGGAGATATACAAAAAACCCAGACTTAAAAAGACAAGCTATGATACCCTTGAAAAAACTATACGTTCAAGGATTGCTGCTTATGATATTGGCTCAATGAGGTTAAGCGTGGTTGATTCAGATATGATACAGAAGCACCTGAATATGTTAAATGAGGAAGAACATCTTTCTTATTCAACAGTCAAAAAGTGCTATGATGCACTAAATGATTTTTACAGGAACAGGCTGGCAGGCGGCAAAATAGAGGTAAACCCAATGCAGGCGGTTGTAATGCTTAACAGGGAAAATATAATCAAGGAAACTAAAAAAATAGAGTTTTTTGAGGAGGAGGATATCAGGAAATTTACCAGGCAGGCGGCAGCAATAAGGAAATGGAGCAAAAAACCGCAGTACCAGTACGGGTTCTGCCTTTGTGCAAATATATTTTTAGGACTGCGTGCCGGGGAAATATTAGCATTAAAGTGGAAAGACGTGGATTTTGCCAGCAGGACAGTTTATGTACATGAAAACCTGCAGCTGGTGAATAACCCTGGCAAAAAACCAGCACAGGTATATGAAACACAGTCGCTTAAGAATTACCAGAACCGTACTGTGCGTATGAATAACAGTGCAAAACATTTCCTGGAACTCCAGAAAAAATATTCTGGATATACTGCACCAGATGATTATGTATGCTGCACAAGGGACGGAAACCATGCAGCGGTTTCTTACCTGTCAAGTAATATAAAGGAGATAGAAAAGGCAGCAGGCACTAAAGTACAGGCATACGGTACACATATAATCAGGCATACATGCGCAAGCCTTTATTTCAGGAAAGGTGTCAGGACTGAACTTATTGCTGCACTTCTTGGGCACAGCGTTGACGTCTGCAGGAAAACTTACATACATTTTGAAGAAGAACAGAAAAAAGATGCAGTAAAGCTTATTGATGACTACGAAATTGATTATAAGTTCTGACAATTTATTTTAGGGACGGGTGGTTTCCTGGACGGTTTATGCTGTCCAGGAAAATTTTTTATATGGAGCTGGATATACACTGGAATAAATATAATTCCTGTGTTACAATTAAACCAGTTAAAAGGAGGTATGCTTCAATGGAATATATCAGGCCAGTACCAATAGGTGTAGAATTTTATAAAGAAATAACAAGTGGCGGGTATTACTATATAGATAAAACATTGTTAATACGTGATTTATTAGCAAATAAAAATAAAGTTACATTATTTACACGCCCAAGGCGTTTTGGCAAGACACTTGCCCAGAGCATGTTAAAGGCTTTTTTTGAAAAGGAAATAATGCCAGATGGGACAGAAGCAGATAATTCTGTATATTTCCAAGGCAAAAAGATTATGGATGCGGGTGAAGAATACACTAAGCATATGGGCCAGTACCCTGTGGTATTCCTTTCACTTAAATCAGCAAAACAGCCAACATATGAAATGGCATATAAAGTCCTTAAACAAAGCATTTCAAAGGAATTTATAAGGCACAGGTATATACTTAACAGCGAATCCCTGCTGCCAGTACAAAAGGCATATTTTAATTCTTTTATTGAACAAAAAGCAGAGCTGTCAGATTATGCCACGGCATTACAGTTTTTATCGGAATGCCTTGAACAGTACCAC
>DKYP01000073.1:0-130 GCA_002499945.1 Lachnoclostridium sp. UBA7097 | reverse complement strand
CTTGAAAATGCTTATTTTAATGGCTTTTATAATGAAATGGTTTCCTTTATCCGTTCATTTTTTGAATCTGCATTAAAGACAAATGAAAGCCTTGGGTTTGCTGTAGTGACGGGCTGCCTGCGTATCAGCA
>DKYP01000152.1:35497-36484 GCA_002499945.1 Lachnoclostridium sp. UBA7097 | reverse complement strand
GGAGTCATACTGGAAGTATGCCTGTATATACTTGTCTGTATGGTCCCCGATAATCTTTGTAGAGTTCTTGTTAGCACCAACTGTACCATCACCGCCAAGACCCCAGAACTTGCACTCTTTTGTTCCTGGTGCTGATGTAATAGGAGCCGGCTTAACTTCTGGAAGGCTTAAGTTAGTAACATCATCTACAATACCAATTGTGAAACGTGGCTTAGGTGCGTCTTTCTCCAATTCCTTGTATACTGCAAATACAGATGAAGGAGGTGTATCCTTTGAACCAAGGCCGTAACGTCCGCCTGTAAGCACAATGTCACTAAGCCCTGCTTCACGGAGTGTAGCAGCTACATCAAGGAAAAGAGGGTCGCCTAATGAACCTGGCTCTTTTGTACGGTCAAGTACCGCAATTTTCTTAACTGTCTTAGGAAGGACTTTAAGTATAGCCTCTGAAGACCAAGGACGGTATAAACGTACTTTTATAAGCCCGACTTTTTCGCCTGCTGCTGTAAGGTAGTCAATAACTTCTTCTGCAACATCACAGATAGAACCCATAGCAATAATTACACGTTCTGCATCAGGAGCGCCATAATAGTTAAATAAACCATAATCTGTACCTAACTTCTGGTTTACCTTGTCCATATACTTTTCAACAACTGCCGGGAGTTCATCATAAGCTTTGTTACATGCTTCACGGTGCTGGAAGAATACATCACCATTTTCATGTGAACCACGTGCAGAAGGATGCTCAGGATTGAGTGCATGCTTACGGAATTCATCAACTGCATCCATAGGACACATTTCTTTAAGGTCTTCATAATCCCACTTCTCAATCTTCTGTATTTCATGGGAAGTACGGAAACCATCAAAGAAGTTGATAAACGGAACTTTGCCTTCTAATGCTGCAAGATGTGCAACAGGGCTTAAATCCATAACTTCCTGTGGGTTTGTTTCTGCAAGCATTGCAAAACCTGTCTGGCGGCATGCATAAAC
>DKYP01000152.1:7919-35255 GCA_002499945.1 Lachnoclostridium sp. UBA7097 | reverse complement strand
TACATATTAGGTATCATAAGAAGAAGACCCTGTGATGCGGTAAATGTTGTAGTAAGTGCACCTGCTGCAAGTGAACCATGTACTGTGCCGGCAGCGCCTGCCTCAGACTCCATCTCTACTACTTTAACTGTGTTTCCAAAAATGTTCTTCTGTCCTGCTGCTGACCACATATCTACAGAATCAGCCATAGGGCTTGAAGGTGTTATAGGATAGATGCCTGCAACTTCTGTATAAGCATATGCTACATGTGCTGCGGCTGTATTTCCATCCATTGATTGTTTAGCTCTAGCCATCTTAATTTTTTCCTCCTTAATAAAGTTCTTTATAACATTTTATCACTTAGTGTCTAAAAAGTAAAGAAAACTATATATATTTTTACCATATTTAATTAAAAAAAATTGGGATTGATAGTGTATATTTATTAATCTTTTATAAATTAATAACTAAACTTGACTTTGCTTTTAATATTGAATAGAATAAATATTTGGTTGTTATCCAGTGTGGTTATGGATTATTTATGCGCTGGATGCCGGCCGTTGTTTATATAATAATACATTTCAGGATAATTTCAAGTAGTAATATTAACCATTACTTTATAAACCAGACAGGAGGCAGCAATGGGAATTAATTATATAACACAGGTCAAGACACCTGAAGGACTTAAGGAAGAATACTCCTTAAGAAAAGATTTAGCAGAGCTTAAAGCTGCAAGGGATAAAGAGATTGCAGATATAATTACAGGCAAATCCAGTAAATTCCTTGTAATTATAGGACCATGTTCCGCAGATAATGAAGATGCTGTATGCGATTATACAAGCCGCCTTGCAAAAGTACAGGAAAAAGTTGCAGGACAGATTCTACTGGTCCCAAGGATATATACTAACAAGCCGCGTACAACAGGTGAAGGCTATAAGGGAATTGTACACCAGCCAGACCCTGAAAAAGCGCCTGACCTGTTAGAAGGGATTATTGCAATGCGTAAAATGCACCTGCGTTCAATAGAAGAAACACATCTTTTTGCAGCAGATGAAATGCTTTACCCTGAAAACTGGCCTTATGTGTCGGATATACTTTCATATGTTGCAATAGGCGCACGTTCTGTTGAAAACCAGCAGCACAGGCTTGTTATAAGCGGGCTGGACATACCGTGCGGCATGAAAAACCCTACAAGTGGCACTTTAAGCATAATGCTTAATTCATGTATTGCGGCACAGTCAGGGCATACATTTATGTACCGGGGCTGGGAAGTAAAAACAGACGGCAACCCCCTTACACATACAATACTGCGTGGTGCTGTTAATAAACACGGGCAGTCACTCCCTAACTACCATTATGAAGACCTTATGCTTTTAAATGAAATGTACCAGGAACTTAATTTAAAAAATCCTGCCTGCATAATAGACGCTAACCATGCAAATTCAAATAAATGCTATTATGAACAGCCACGTATAATATATGAAGTCCTCCATAGCCGCAATGTGTCTTCTGATATAAAGAAACTTGTTAAAGGGGTTATGGTTGAAAGTTATATTGAACCTGGAAACCAGTCCATACATGAACACACATATGGAAAATCTATTACAGATGCATGTCTTGGATGGGAAGATTCAGAAAGGCTTATATATGAAATTGCTGACAGGTTGTAAACAGATAATTCAATTTAATTAAGAGGGTATCAAAAAAGATGGGCTGGGGCTGGCAATTCCAAAGTGTCCCTCGACAAACCAAGACAGCACGCTTCCGCTTGGACATCACTCGCAACGGTGCATAAAGTCCCATACTACGGGACTTAAGCACCGGCGGTTCTGTACAGCTGTCTTTTGGAAGCACATTTGGAATTTGCCAGCCGTTTACTCTTTGAGTAGTTAAACTCCTTAGTTAAATTGCATTGTGCCTAAAGGGTTTATTGTGTCTTACTTATAAAATAAATATATTCCTTGTACGATTTTATATTTTGTTTAATTTACAGGCATATAGGAATCAAGATATTCCAGTATTTTCCGCATATACTCCACATATACCTTATTGTCATTCTGTAAGCCATGTCCTGAATGTTCACACAGATAATAGTCATGGGGAATATTGTTATCTTCAAGTGCTGCCAAAAGCCTGAGCGAACCTTCATAAGGCTGGAATTTATCGTATTTTCCATAAGCCATAAGGGTAGGCGGCGTATTTTCATTTATCCAGAGCAAAGCAGAAATATCTTTCATTTCCTCGTCATATTCCAGCGTGCCAAATTCCGACTTAATTTCTTTTCCTGCCATTGTGCCAAACAATTCCCTCGCAGCATCGGCATTCTTATCAAGACCATAGCTTTTCCAATCCTCAGGATAAAAAGAGGAAGGTCCGACGGCTTCAAAAACCATCTTTACGGGAACCGGTGAAGTTTCTGCATCACGATAGGCATAAAGCAAGGCAAGGCAGCCGCCTGCAGAACCTCCCCCGATTGCCATTTCATCAATAGGATACCCCAGTTTTTCAGCTTCTGCTATTACTGACACCATACTCTCCCTGATTTCTATTGACTGGGAATAAACGCTTGCATCAGGGTGTGTTTCACTAAACAGGGTATAATTAATGCCTGCCGTTACATAGCCTTTTCCACAAAGCCATTGAAGTATCTGTGTATCGTCTGATTTATCCCCGCCTGTAAACCCGCCGGCGTGAAGATAAACGATAAGACCATAACTGTCTTTTGAGTTGTCAGAGGGAACATAAAGGTCAAATTTGTTGGCACCGCCACTGTCATAGGAAATATCAGTATAGGCTATGCCAACGGAATTGTCCCAATGAACCGAAAACTCGCTGCCATAAGGATTATAGGTCATTTTAAAAATCACAGACCCTGCAAAAGCAGCAATAAACACAAAAACATAGATAAATCCCCACATAACTCTGTCCTTCTTTTTTTCTCTGTTCATAAGAAATTTCCTCCAAACATAGTGCCGCCAAGCATAAAATTCATAACTGCCCTGACAGCAAGCCGTCCTAAAACTGCCGCTATGACAATAATTACCAGTAAAATAATGATACGTTTTTGTGTAAGCGTCATTTTGTCCACCAAATCCTTTCTTATTGTTTTCTTGACATTACGAGTAATATGAATTAAAATCTTGATAATACATTTGTATCGACAATACAAATATATCTGCATATTCTTTTGCTGTCAAGAGGAGGAACGAAAATGAGACAAACAGGCAGATTTGTATCACCAATGAGTAACGAGGGACGAAACGCATATGTAATAGAGCATTTGACAGACGCATGTTTATTGCTGCTTCAGGATAAAACGCTTGATAGTATTTCTATTAGCGAACTGTGTAATACTGCATGTGTGGGCAGGGCATCTTTTTACCGTAATTTTGAAAATAAAGAGGATATTATAAAAACATACATTAACAGACTGTTTTCTGAATGGATAAGCAAGTATGAACAAAGTGATGATAAACCAATAGACGAACTAATTCTACTGCTGTTTTCCCATTTTGAAAAATACAGGGATTTTTACAGCCTGATGAATGAACGTGGACTGACTTATCTGCTGAAAGATGTTATTGTTAAAATCTTCGGTTTGACACAAGGGCTTCCTAAAATTGAAACATATGCTAAGGCGTTTTTTGCTTACTCCCTGTATGGCTGGACTGAAACATGGTTTCAAAGGGGAATGGAAGAATCTGCAGAAGAAATGGCAGGTCTTTTCAAAATGCATGGAATATAGTGGACACGAATATACTTTCATATTCATGTAAATCAACAGAAGATATAACGGACAAAACAGCCAAATCATTTAGACACAATGTAATTTGATTAAGGGGTCTAATTTCCAAAGAGTAAATTAGCTGGCAAATTCCAAATGTGCTTCCAATGAACGGCTGTACGGGGCCGCCGGTGCTTAAGCCCTGTCTTTTAGGGCTTTATGCATCCGTTGCGTGAACCCGTCCAAGCGGAATGCGTGCAAAAGCCATGCCTGCGGCATGCTTTTTTCATGGAAACACTTTGGAATTGCCAGCCAATATATTTTAATATATTAACATTATATTACATTTTACAATTCAATTTTTATCTTAAATTTCTTCATCCAGTAGTCAAGCTGTATAAGATATGCAAGCATCTGTGGTCCTGCCATAAGCTGCCCGTACCACGGTTTTCCATAGTCTTTTACGCTTTGCATAAATGTTTCAAGCTTTTTAAGGTCTATTATCTGGAATAATGGTGAATCCCCTTCTTTTATTATATTTTCAAGGCGTCCTGTAAGAAGTTTTTCGTAATAAGGGTTATAACTTTTAGGATAAGGGCTTTTCTTCCTAAACAATATTTCATCAGGAAGTTTGCCACGTGCAGACTGGCGCAGCAAGTTTTTAACTACACCATCATATGCTTTCATATTCCAGGGAACATTAAAAACATATTCCACAAGCTTCCTGTCTGCGAAAGGGACTCTTGCTTCAAGCCCTGAATGCATGCTTGTTCTGTCCATCCTGTTTAGAAGTGTCTGCATAAAGAACCTTATATTAAGGTATCCTGTCTGGCGTCTGCTGCTTTCTGTTTCATCTTCACATGGCAGCAGGGCAGTTTCACTTACAGCGTCTGCATATGCTTTTTGTACAAATCCATCCATTTGCAGGGCGTGTAATACATCCCTTTTTATTAGTTCCTTTCTTGGTGATAAATCAGGTGTCCATGGGAATGTATGGCTTTTTAGAAATTCTTCTTTATGGAACCATGGATAACCGCCAAATACTTCATCAGCGCACTCACCTGTAAGCACTACTTTATGGTTCTTGCTTACTTCCCGGCAGAAATGTACAAGTGATGAGTCCACATCTGCCATGCATGGAAGGTCGTGTGCATCTACAGAGTCATATAAAAGGTCTGCCTGTGTTTCATAAGAACACTCCAGGTAATAATGTTTTGAACCAAGAAATTCCACCATTTTTTCAACGTATGGGCGGTCTTGTGATGGCTGGAAACTGTTTGCCTTGAAATATTTATCATTTCCTGTAAAATCAAATGAATACGTAACAAGCTGTTCCCCTTTTTTAGCCAGTTCTTTTGCACATATTGCAGAAACAAGGCTTGAATCAACACCGCCTGACAGGAATGTACATATTGGCACATCTGAAACCATCTGCCTTTTAATGGCATCTTCTACAAGAAAGCCTGTTTTTTCAACTGTTTTCTCATAACTGTCCTCATGTGGCCTGCTTTTAAGATGCCAGTAACAGTTATTTTTTATTCCGTATTTGCTACAGCTCAGGTAACAGCCGGGTTTTACTTCGTAAACACCTTTAAATATGCCTGAACCGGGAATCCTTGCAGGCCCCATTCCAAAGACTTCATTTATCCCATTTTTATCAAGGACTGCCTCAATGCCTGGGTATTTAAAAAGCCCTTTTGGTTCTGATGCAAATACAATAGTGCCGTCTTTAATGGTATAAAACAGTGGTTTAATGCCAAAACTGTCCCTGTACAGATATATTGTTTCATGTCTCTCATCATATATTGCAAATGCAAAAATCCCGTCAAGTTTTTTGACAAATTCTGGCCCGTACTGCAAAAAAGAAAGCAGGATAACCTCTGTATCTGAACCAGATACAAAACTCCATCCTGCATTTATAAGTTTCCTGCGGAGCCTGTCTGTATTATAAATCTCACCGTTATATACTATATGGTAAGAATATCCGTCAAGTTTCCTGCACATAGGCTGTATTCCGCCTAAAAGGTCAATAATTGCAAGCCTTGTATGCGCAATCCCGCAATTCTTAAAAAGACGTATGCCCTCACTGTCAGGCCCGCGGTGGGCAATGCTGTTTTTCATTTCCTCTAGTACACTTTTATACAACTGGCTGTTTTGGGTAAAATCCAGCGAAGCGTTAAAAAATCCTGCTATTCCGCACATATTTCCTCCATTCTTGCGATATATCCTGCATATTAATTGCTGCCTGTTAATTATATGCTAAGAATCTGGAAATATAACCTTTTATTTTAAAGTAAGCCCGGTTTTCTTTTTATATAATGGCTGTTTAAAATAAAAAACACTGCCTGTTATAAGAAAAAATATACCTGTTACAGCCAGCCACCTGCCTTTCTTCTGACAGGAAAGCCCTTCCGCTTCTATTGATGTTTTTTCAGTATTCCTTACTAATCCGGCCGCTTTGCCATGCTTTTTTAAGTTCTCCTTAAATCCCTGGAAATCGGACCATCTGCCAGGAATTACTTCTTCCAGCCATGCCATGCTATACAGGTAATCCCATCTTAGCACACTGGCATAAAGCCCATGCCTGTTAATAAAATCTTCACCTGTCCTGCGCCTGTCCTTTTCTCTTTCAAGCCTTATATTAATCCTGTCAAATTTTATTTTATCTGCCATTCCTGAAACTTGTGCCATAAACAGGCTTGAAGGCTTTTTAACTACTCCCCTTACAATCCATACACGGTCTTTCCATACAATTTCCTGTCCCTCTGCATTATGGTTCCCAAACAGTTCTTCCGACAATTTAATACCAATAATGCAGCCCTGCTTGTCTGATACAGGAAGATTCTGGCCAAATGGAAGTATACAGCCAGATTCACCATAAACAGCACATACATCTGTATTATAATGCCTGCTGCCATTATTTTCAAAAACCTGTTCACCTTTTAATTCTGTCCAGGCAGCAAAAGAAACTTCTTCTGTATTACTTTTAACAAATATATCCTTTAACCAGCTTGTAGAAAAACCGCTGCCATCTGCCAGGATTGTGAGGTTATGTAAAAAACTGCTGCCATTTTTAAACTGGCAGAGCCCTGCTGTTATAAAAACACATGAAATCAAAATGCAAACTGCTGCCATAATAAAATTACTTTTTATTCTTGCTTTCCCTGCCAATTCTATTCCTCCATTACACGCACCCTGCTGCCATCTTCCACATACCTGTCTGTATCTGCAATAATCCTGCTGCCATCTGGCAGTGCACTAGCATCTAATGCGGCGTAAACATCATTCTTTTCTAAAACATTTACTTCCATTTTCCTTGCTACCTCCTGCTTTCCAAGTACAGTATCTTCTGTCTGCACTATAAACACATAACTCTTTCCATTATCATAGTATACCGCTGTAACTGGTATTGTACATGGATATTTTGCAGATTCCTGTACTACTTTTATAGAAGCTGTTTCCCCAATAGAAAAAGTTTTTGCTGGAAGTATTGCCATAATATCCATAAATTCCCCGCTTTCATCCATTTTAAATGATGTCACCTCAATTCCGCCTTCTTCCCTGTCTGCTGTACTCACTGTAACCTCATCACCTGTTTTAATATACTTTGCATCCTCTGGCAGGACCTGCCCTGCAAATTTAAGCCCTGCCCTGTCATCTGTCATAGTAAATATACTTGTATCTGGTGTTTTCTGCCCCACACTAACCAATACCGCTGTAATAACCCCGTCCCTCGGTGCTAAAATCCTGCCTTTCTGCTTTTTTAATTTATAAAGTTTTTTTAATTTTTTCTCAAATTCTTTTATTGAAATATTGTTAATTTCTGTTTCTTTACCTGTAACATCCGCCTCTTTTGCATCTTCAACTGCCCTTTTAGCTGCCTTTTCTTCTTGTTTTGCAAGCTCTTTTAAATCACTTAAAGCTTTTTTCTTTTCTTCTGCTGCAGCTTTAAGTGATGCCTTTGTTGCACCCTCCTGCTTTCTTTTATTTTTATAATTCCTTAAAGCCTCCCTTACCTTTATAAATTCATTTTCTGCCTGCAAAACAGCTTTTTTGTTCTTTTCCCTTATATATTCATAATCCTTTTCTGCCCTGCTAATCTCCTTTTCCCTTCTCTTTTTATCCTGGGAAACCTTTAAATCATATATGCTTGCCAATGTGCCAAATGACAGCTGGCAGCTGTTGCTTATTAATCCGGAACTCTGGTTTGTGCCAACTTTTTCACCTTCAAAAGCACCGTCCCCAAAGTATTTGTCCTGGCTGTCTTTTTCAGGGCTGCATGAATCTGCATCATAAATCTGTTTTGCATATGATAAGTATTCCTTTACAGCATTTTCATCAAGACTTCCATCTTCCTTCTGCCATGAAGCAGAATCTGCATAATATAAATCCCTTAATAATGTCCTTGTCCCTTTATCTGGTATTGCATTAACAGAAGGTTTTTCTTTCTTTAACTGTTTAACTGTTTTAGCAAGTGTACTAAGGCTTTTCCCTGCTTTGGCAGCTGCTCCCCTTCCTTCTGATATTGGGATAAGGAAACGTACAGGCATTGCATAAATTTTTCCATCTTTCTGGCTGCATTTTTTAATGTTTTGGAAAATTCCTTCTTTTTTATCTATTTCTTCAACTATATCACTAATATCTGCAAGAACCCCTTTTTCAATATAACTGTCCAGTGGCATGCCATCAAGGATAAGTACATCAGGCCCTTTTCCTGCAAGTATATTAGTGCTAAGTACAGAAAGCGCATCTTCAAGCGTTACACCATCATTACCAGACAGCCCGAAATCCAGGTTTACATGGATATCAGGGTTCTTTTTCTGGAAAAGTGAAACAGCCTTTCTTAAGAAAACTGATTCATCAAGTGCATAAACTGTAATTTCCTTGTCTGGTGCAGATTTTGCCTTCTTATCATAAGAATACAGGAATAATTTACAGCCAGCACTTGTTCCTGCTGCTATAATAAAATTTTCAATACCGGTTACTGCCATGCCCTGGAATATAATATTACCACTGCCAAGGCTTACAAGTGAACCATCAACAAGCTGTTCAGCGACACTTCCCCCTCTCTGGAAATGGAATATGCCTTCTTCATCAGCAAAAAACAGGCTTCCAGAACCATCCCCTGCCCCTTCTGCAAATACCATTGGCAGCCCTGAATTTGTATCAGCAGAAGCAAGTAACGGGTTCTTTGCAATAAAACCATCCAATACATCCTCACTTCCAGCCATTTTCCCGCCACTGGCATCAAAAAGCAGTACACCGTTGTCATTAACTGCTACAAGGGTATTTCCTGTAATATAAAAATAATTAACGCTTTCCCCCTGTGTGTCAAAAGCTTTTTGGCATGTGCCGTCACTGCTTAATTTAAAAAGGAAACCTTCTTCATCAAGCACTACAAGATTTTTTTCCGCATCATAATCTGCACACATTACCTGGCTGTTATCTTTTCCACCTGGAAATCCAAATGAAAAGCTGGTTGTATTTCCTTTTGTATCTGAAATATATGTATTTATCTTTCCATCCTTTGCATAATCAAATATTGCCACGCCCCCATCTGGTGCAATAGCAGCCTTTGGCATAAACTTTCCGTTTAACCCTTTTATTTCCTGCCCTTTCCAGGTCTGCCCTTTATCAGTGCTTTTAAAAATATAGTAACTGTAACTGTTTTCTTTGCCGGTTTTCTTACCATTCTTCTTACTGCCTGCAAGAACTATGCTTCCATCTGCCAGTTTCTTTAAAGAATTAATATTTTCAAGCCCTCCTGGAACTGGTATCTCACTTTCAAAAAACCTGCCAGTGCCCGCATTGCCATAACCAGCATTAGTAACATTGTTATCCTGGATTTGTACATTACTGCTTTCTGGCAGGTTTCCTTTACTGCCGCCACCTGCACAGCCTCCAAGCAATGCCATAACCATAACAAATACTGCCACCAGGGCAATAAATGTATTCTTATTCCTCATAATATCTTTCCCCCTTCATTTATGGTTTTAAAATATCATAACAGCATAATCTTTAAAAAACCTTTAAATTATAAAAATTTTTAAAGAATATGCTGTAAATATGATACATTGTTTTATTAAAATAATATTACAAGATAGTTAGTGTGAAAAATGATTATTTCTATTTGAGCCACCGGAGGCGGCATGGGGGTTATTATGAAAATTTTATTAATTGAAGATGACAAGAATTTATGTGAGATGGTACAGTTCCAGCTGCAAAATGAAAAATACCATGTTGATTTATGCCATGATGGCAGGGACGGGCTGGATTTATTGCTACAGGATGCACATGATATTGTTTTGCTGGACCGTATGCTTCCTGTTATGAGCGGGCTTTTTATACTTAAAAAAGCAAGGGCAGCAGGTATTAAGACACCTGTTATACTTGTTACTGCGCTTGGTGAACTCTATGACAGGATTGAAGGCCTTGACAGTGGCGCAGATGATTATATTATAAAACCTTTTGAATATGAAGAACTTTCAGCACGCATACGTTCCCTTGCAAGGCGGACTGGCAGATGGGAAGAAAACAGCCTGTTAAAGTATGGTGATATTTCCTATGATACATCTGTACGTATTTTATATGGACCGGAATATGAATTACAGTTATCAGGCAAGGAGGGGCTTCTTCTTGAAGTATTTATAAGAAATCCCTTGCAGGTTATTAACCGCATGGTTATTTTTTCACGTGTCTGGGGTGTGGATGCACCTGTTGAAGAAGGCAACCTTGATACCTATATACATTTTCTCAGGAAAAGGCTTGCATTTACAGGAAGCCGGCTGAATATAAAGACAGTACGCGGAATTGGATATATTTTAGAAAATGCTGCATAAAAAGAAATGAGGATTATTATGTTCCATAAGCTTCACATACAGATGACAATGTTTTGTACAATAGTAACAGGAAGTATTTTTTTTGCACTGGTTTTTGTATGCATGTTTTTGGCAGCAAACAGCCTTAAAACAAATAATTATGCTTCTTTTACCAGGCAGTTAAATTCTGCCCTTATACATCTAAAAGAACAAAATACCATATCACACCAGTGGTTAAACCAGCTGCAAAAAAATGAACAGTTCCTCTTATATCTTTATGATAATAATATTCCTTTATGTTACCAGAGTTACCACAGCACCAGGCAGGAAGAAATATTAAAAGAAGAGGCTGTCTATACTGCACGTGTAAAACATGGTATTGATATTTTTTCAGGAAATCCTGGAAATATTACTAAACATACCGAATTTAATTTTACTTCATCCAATGGACAGGATTATTATGCTTCTGCTGGAATTATTCCAGTAAAAAACGGTTATCTGAGTTTTATTGTACTTTTTCCTCTTGCCAGACAGCATATACAGGAATTTAAACTGTGTTTTGCTGTCTGCATTACAGGGCTTGCATCAGCTTTATTGCTTTTCATCTTTTCATGGTTCTTTACAAAACGTATGATTATACCTCTTGAAAACACAAGACAGAGGCAGGCAGATTTTATTGCATCTGCTTCACATGAACTGCGCTCGCCACTGGCTGTAATAAAAACAGGGCTTGAAATTATAAGAAAAACAGATACTTCCAGTGAAACAGGACATTTTATAGATTTAATGGCAGGTGAAACAAACCGTATGCAGAACCTTGTCAGCAATATGCTTTTCCTTGCCAATGCAGATTCTGGCCATTTACCACTGCATAAAGAAAAATGCCAGCCTGACGGGCTTCTTATATATATTTATGAGAAATACAGCCCGCTTGCCAAAAAGAAACAACTCTCCCTTTCACTAAACCTTACAGAAGAAATATTTCCATGCTGTTATTGTGATAAAGAATGGATACAGCAGGTATTTTGCATATTGCTTGATAATGCACTTTCATATACTCCTTCTGGCGGGAAAATACATATAGGGCTTAAACAACAAAAATCTTTTCTGGTATTTTCATTTGCAGATACTGGCCGTGGCATACCAGATAATGAAAAAACTTTGGTATTTGGCCGTTTCTACCGTTCAGATAATGCACACTCAGACAAGACACATCCAGGCCTCGGGCTGTGCCTTGCAAAAGAAATAATTTCTGCACATAATGGCAGGATATGGGTTGAAGATGTAAAGAGCGGCGGAAGCTGTTTTTATGTGGAACTTCCTGTTTACAAGTGCAATGGATGACAAACCGTCATCCATTGCACTTGTTATTTTATAATTTTTAATATTTGCATGAAACTTCTGCATATGCGCACCTGTCACAGATTATCGGAAGTGCCTGTTTTAAATTTTCTATTTCTGCATAACTGCATATGCCGCCGTCCTCACCGTCAAGTGTCCATTGTACATCATCATCACTTGTAATAGAAATACTGCGGCTGCTTAAATATAGTATCTGCGGGGCATCAAGCTGCTTTGAGAGCAGGGAATTTAAAACTTGTTGTATTTCTATAGGGTTTTTAGGGTTGCGTATAAAAATAGCTTCAAATTTGCCATCATCCATTTTAATGTTTTTCTTGCTGTATGCCTTAAATCCTGCAACAGACACAGAGTTGCTTATAAGCCCTAATATAAATGTATCTTCATATAACTCATCACCACTCTTTATTAACATATGGTGTGGTTTTATATCTGCTATGTGCTTTAATGCTTCCACAAAATATGCGGCTTTGCCAAGTGCATTTTTCCATTCCTGGGGTGTCTGGTATGAAACTTCTGTAAATGCACCAAATCCTGCAACATATGTAAAGTTTTTATCATTAAACTTTCCCATGTCACATTCAAATATGCTTCCATAAGTTATAAGTTCAGCAGCATCTTTCATTACTTTAGGTATTTTAAGGCTTGATGCAAAATCATTTACAGTGCCTGCTGGTATATAACCGCAGACAGGGCATCTTTCAAGCCTCATAAGCCCTGTTGCTACTTCATTCATAGTACCATCACCACCGGAACATATAACATAGTTATAATCCATTCCATGCTCTTCTACTATTCTTGTGGCATCACCTGTACTTTGTGTAGCAAATATTGTAATTTCAAAACCTGCATTGCAAAAAACCTGTATAATATCTGAAAGGTTATTACGTATCTGCTCTTTACCTGCCATAGGATTGTATACAAATAACATTTTTTTGTCCATAGAAATCCCCCCTGCTGCCATTTATATTACCACAAAGCCCAAAGTTAAGGTATCTGTTGTAATGCTTGTTCCCTGTATTTGTCTTCTTCCTGCAAATACTGGCTGTATGGAAGTTTAAGCTCCCCATTTTCTGTATAATACTTCTGGTTATATGTGCCATCAGTATTATAAACCAGCCTTCTTATTTCCATAAACATTGCATCACCAAATGAAAAAAAGCGGTATTTAAGGGAAACTGCCTCTTTGTAAGCTGCCATAATTTCATTCTGCCCCTCAAGTGCAGATACAAGCATAAGGAGTGTTGACTCTGGCAGGTGGAAGTTAGTTATTAGTGCATCTGCAATTTTAAACTGGTAGCCGGGATAGATAAAAATATCTGTATCCCCTCCGCCAGGTTTTATAATGCCATACTCTCCTGCTGCCGCTTCAACTGTCCTCAGGCTTGTTGTCCCTGTGCATATAACCCTTCCACCGTTTTTCTTAGTATTATTAATTAAATCTGCTGCCTCTTTACTGACATGGTATTCTTCTGTGTGCATATGGTGGTTTTCAATATTATCAGATTTAACAGGCCTGAAAGTGCCAAGCCCTACATGAAGGGTGACTTTTGCAATATTTACACCTTTATTTTCAATCTCTTTTAAAAGCTCCTCTGTGAAATGCAACCCTGCCGTCGGTGCAGCAGCAGAACCTTCATATTTTGCATAAACTGTCTGGTAACGGTTCTTATCCTTAAGTTTATGTGTAATATACGGGGGAAGCGGCATCTGTCCAAGCCTGTCAAGTATTTCCTCAAAAATACCATTATATTCAAACTTTACAAGCCGGTTGCCATCATCTATTACCTCAAGGACTTCTGCATTAAGAAGCCCCCCGCCAAATACAAGCTTGTCACCAGGCCTTGCTTTTTTGCCAGGTTTGACAAGGGTTTCCCATATATCATTTCCTTTACATTTAAGGAGAAGCACCTCAACTTTGCCGCCAGTCTCCTTACGCTGTCCAAGAAGCCTTGCAGGAATGACTTTTGTATTATTTATTACAAGGCAGTCACCAGGTACAAGGTAATCTGTAATATCATGGAAAACCTTATGCTCCCTTTGCCCGGTTTTTCTGTTTATAACCAGAAGCCTTGATGCATCCCTGCGCTCTGACGGGTCCTGTGCAATAAGTTCTTCTGGCAGGTCATAGTAAAAATCAGAAGTTTTCATTAAAAGCCATCCTCCAGAAGAACCTTCCATTCATCTTCTTTAAATCCTGTTAAAATTGTATTACCTGCTATAACCAGTGGTCTTTTTACAAGCATGCCGTCTGTGGAAAGCAGCTCTAACTGCTCTTCTTCACCCATACCTGGCAGCTTATCCTTTAACTTTAATTCTTTATATAAAGTGCCGCTTGTATTAAAGAAGCGTTTTAAAGGCAGCCCGCTTTTCTTATACCATTCTGCCAGTTCTTCCTTAGATGGGTTTTCTTCCTTTATAGGGCGTTCATTATATGCAATCCCGTTTTCCTCAAGCCATTTAAGGGCTTTTTTACATGTAGAACATTTAGAATAACATAAAACTGTAACTTCCATAATGTTTCCTCCATAGTTATTGTAATAACACCTGGCATATTATTGCACAATTCCCTGCCTTATATACTCCTCTGCAATTACCAGGTCATTAGGATATGTGATTTTAAAATTATACATTTCCCCCTGTACAATCCCTACAGGAAGTTTCTGGCTGGCAAATATGCCTGATGTATCTGTAAACTTTTCCTTTTCACTGTCACTTAAAGCATTATATAGTTCATAAAGTTTTTTTGCATAAAAGGTTTGAGGGGTCTGGCACATATATAATGCAGACCTGTCAGTAATGCTTTCCACGGTTTTGCCACCAGGACAGTAAAGTATTGTATCTGTTGCAGGCACAGCTGTAGTAGCTGCCCCGTATTTTAATGCCATTTCTATATTTTCATCAATTATGCGGTTATTTATAAAAGGCCTTGCTGCATCATGTGTAACAATTATTGTGTCACCAGCAAGCCCGTAATTATCCGCAATATAATTAATACCAGCCATTATAGTATCATTACGGCTCTTGCCGCCAGTAATAACAGCTATATCTTCCATATACCCGCCAGAATATTTTTGTATAATTTCCTGTGCATAAGAAACCCATTCAGAGGGGCAGAGTACAATAATCTTTTCAAAACCGCCATGTTTTAAAAACTTATCAAGTGTATGGATTATTACCGGCTTTCCACAGGCGTTAAGGAACTGCTTTGGTTTACCATTATTTCCCATACGGCTTCCCGTCCCGCCTGCCAGTACAAGGGCAAAAACCATTAACGTACCTCTTTCTGTTTATAAAGTTATCTGTTCTATATTTTTATGCTTCTTTCTGGTTAATATAATTAACAAGGCCTTCTGCTTCAATAATTTTCTGCATAAACGGCGGGAATGCCTGCCCTTTATACTCTGTACCCTTTGTCTTGTCATAAATCATGCCGCTGTCAAAATCAATTTCAACTGTATCGCCTGCTTCTATTGCCTTTGCTGCTTCAGGGCACTCAATAATAGGAAGCCCTATATTAATTGCATTACGGTAAAATATCCTTGCAAATGTTTCTGCAATAACACAGCTTATGCCTGATGCTTTAATTGCTATAGGTGCATGTTCACGTGATGAACCACAGCCGAAGTTTTTATTTGCAACCATAATATCGCCCTTTTTAACACGTTTTACAAAATCCGGGTCTATATCTTCCATACAGCTTTTGGCAAGTTCAGAAGGGTCTGATGAATTAAGGTATCTTGCCGGGATAATTACATCTGTATCTACATTATCACCATATTTATGGACTATGCCACATGCTTTCATAATAATTCCTCCATTTAATGTATTATAAGCCTAAGTCAGAAGGCTGCGAAATCTTTCCTGTTACTGCACTTGCTGCTGCAACCGCAGGGCTTGCAAGGTAAACTTCTGAATCTACATGGCCCATACGTCCCACGAAGTTGCGGTTTGTTGTAGAAACTGCCCTTTCACCTGCTGCAAGTATTCCCATATAGCCGCCAAGGCAAGGCCCGCATGTAGGTGTGCTGACGATTGCACCAGCTTCCACAAATGCCTGTACAAGCCCTTCCTCAATAGCTTTAAGGTAAATTGCCTGTGTGGCAGGGATTACAATAACCCTTATGCCTTCCGCAACTTTATGCCCTTTAATTACCTCTGCGGCAACACGCAAATCCTCTATACGCCCATTTGTACATGAACCGATAACAACCTGGTCAATTTTAACTTCACCAGCCTCACTTACAGTTTTAGTATTTTCAGGAAGGTGCGGGAATGCCACAGTTGGTTCAAGTGCGCTTAAATCAATAGTATATTCTTCATCATATACAGCATCTGCATCTGCTTCATATACAGTATATTTCTTTTTGGAATGTTCTTCCATATATGCTATTGTCTTGTCATCAACAGGGAAAATGCCATTCTTTGCACCTGCTTCAATAGCCATGTTGGCAATGGCAAAACGGTCATCCATTGAAAGGTTTGCCACGCCGTCACCTGTAAATTCAAGTGAACGGTATAAAGCCCCGTCAACACCAATCATCCCTATAAGATGGAGTATAACATCCTTGCCGCTTACCCATTTAGAAGGCTTGCCCGTCAGGATAACCTTAATTGCAGATGGCACTTTAAACCATGTCTGCCCTGTTATCATAGCGCATCCCATGTCTGTGCTGCCTACACCTGTAGAAAATGCCCCAAGCGCCCCATATGTACATGTATGGGAATCAGCGCCTATGCATGTTTCACCTGCAACTATAAGCCCTTTCTCTGGAAGGAGTGCATGTTCAATGCCCATCTGCCCTACTTCAAAATAGTTGGTAATATCATGTGCTTTTGCATATTCACGTACACATTTGCAATGTTCTGCGGATTTAATATCCTTATTTGGTGCAAAATGGTCGGGCACAAACACTACCTTATCTTTATCAAATACTGTCTTTTTATCCAGCTTGTCTGCCTCATGGATTGCAACAGGCCCTGTAATATCATTGGCAAGCACTAAATCAAGGTTTGCTTCTATAAGCTGTCCTGCCTCGACAGATGGCAGACCTGCATGTGCCGCCAGGATTTTCTGTGTCATAGTCATTCCCATTTGTTTTTCCTCCTTGTTTAAACCCAAGAATGCCAGAAACGGTTTCTGCCGCCTGGCATCTGGTTATATATGGTTTTTCTATACAGTCATAATTTCCTTTGATTTTTCATCAACCATATTTTCAATTTTACTTACATATTCATCTGTCATCTTTTGTATGCTTGTTTCTGCATCTTTCTGCTCATCTTCTGAGATTTCATTAGCTTTCTGCTGTTTCTTTACCATATCATTGGCATCCCTGCGTATATTTCTTACTGCAATTTTGCTGTCTTCGCCTTTTTTCTTTACATCTTTAACTAATTCCTTACGCCTTTCCTCTGTAAGTTCAGGGAATGAAAGGCGTATAACCTTGCCGTCATTGTTAGGGGTAAGCCCTAAGTCAGATACAAGTATTGCTTTCTCAATCTCCTTAATAAGGCTCGGTTCCCATGGCTGTATTACAAGGGTACGTGCTTCTGATACAGAAATATTTGCAACTGACTGGAGGTTTGACGGTGCACCATAATAATCCACTGTAATTTTATCAAGCACATGTGGGTTAGCACGCCCTGCACGTATTGTAGTATAGTCACTTGCAAGGTTTTCAACTGACTTCTCCATCTTATCCTCAAACTGTTTTAATTCAACACTCATTTTATTCTCCATTCTGCCGCAACCGGCTTTCTTTTATTTATGCAGTAACCAGGGTACCTTTAGTTATACCGTTTACAGTATTTACAATACTGTTTTCTTCATTTAACCCGAAAATCATCATAGGCATATGGTTTTCCATACAAAGTACCGCTGCTGCAAGGTCGATAACGCCAAGACGCTTGTTTATTACATCATCTATACTTATCACATCAAACTTTTTAGCTGAAGAGTTAATTGCAGGGTCTGAATCATAAACCCCGTCAATTGATTTGGCAGAAAGAATTATATCTGCTTCTATCTCAACAGCACGCAGGACTGTTGATGTATCTGTTGAAAAATACGGGTGTCCCGTACCACCTGCAAAAAATACTGCCATTCCCTTTGAAAAATATTTATTTGCCCTGTCTTTTGAAAAAAGCTTTGTAAATGAACCACATTCAAATGGAGTAAGCACATTTGTCATAATTCCCACAGAACGGAAAATCTCAGAAACATATATACAGTTCATAACAGTTGCAAGCATGCCTATCTGGTCTGCCTTTGTACGGTCAATATTTTCACTTGTACGCCCACGCCAGAAATTCCCGCCGCCAGTAACTATCCCGGTTTCTATACCCGCATCTATAAGCTTCTTTACCTGTCTTGCAACACCAAGGCAGGTAGCCTCATCAAAACCGGTTTTATTTGGGCCGGCAAGGGCTTCACCACTTAACTTAAGTAACACTCTCTTATATTCTGCCATTGTCTTTCTCCTGACCAGGTATTTATATACCTTTTACTCTTCAAAAATCTTTTCCATATCAACTGATGTCTGGTAAAGTGAACAGTACCCGTCTACTATTGCGCCAGACTTTATAGTAATTGTCTGTGCCTTGATATCACCCTTTAAAACAGCTGTTGATTCAATAACCAGAGGGCCTTCTATATCAATATTCCCTCTTACTGCCCCTGCAATATAGGCAGAAGTGCCTGTAACATCACCTAAAACCACAGTACCTACGCCAATCCTTACAGTGCCTTCACTTATAAGCCCGCCATTAAGCTTAGGTGTATTTACATATATTTCAGATGCAACTACACCACCTGATACCCTGCCATGTATATATACCTTGCCTGCACACTCAATATCCCCTGTAATTGTACCCATAACTTCAAGCGAACCATCAGAAGAAATACTTCCTGTAATAGTTGTATTCTGGGTAATTACTGTTACTGTACCATTCAGGCGCTCTTCATTCATAGCTTTCATGGCTTCATTATTTATAAAATCATCATTAACAGAAATAGGTGATATAGCATCCTGGGCAGGGGTTTCTGCTTGTACCTCTTCTGCTGGCTTTACTTCTGCTGCCGCTTTCCCTTCCTCTTTTTTTCCACTTTCTGTTTCTTTTTCCGCTTCCACAGCCTCCACGGCAGTTTCTTTCTCTTCTGCCTGTACTTCGTTATCCGCCCCGGCTACAGTTTCTGCTGCTTTTTCTTCTATAACTTCTTCCTTTGCTTCTTCCTTAGTATCTTTCCCGTATGCCCCGCCAATTATGGCATTTGCATCATCATCAAGATAGAAATCCTCACTGTCAACATCAAGATGTGCATCCTCTGCGTCATCAGGGCTGCCGCTGTCATCAGCAAAAATCTGGTTTAATAAATCCTTGTCAATGCTGTCATCCCCGAAACCCTCGAGTTCACCATCATCCAGGCCAAGACCCTCCATGCCGCTTATGTCATCATCTTTAAATAAACCCATTTGTCATCCTCCTAGAATATATATTTTCTGTAAAGCATCACTGCTTAATACATGTTTCACAAGATTTTCCCATACCACGATATTATATCACTAATTTTTTTATCCGTCTATATTGTTTTTATTTCTTGCCACGCCCGTATGAATTTGCCATTGTATTTCCCTTTATATATAAGTTTCATTCCCCTCTCCTCTCCGGACTGCCTTTTTAAGTGTAATATCTGAAACTTTTGCCATTATTACGGTTATAGCACTTCCTAGAATTAACACAGGGATAATGGAATAACTGTATACAAATATTGCTGTTTCTTCACAAAGGGGTTTTAATACAAATACTGAAAAAAGGCTTCCCAATATGCAGGAAAACAATATTGCTATACCTGTTTCTATAAATATTTCCCATTTTAACACGTCTTTAAGCTGGTTCTTTTTCATACCAATATTTAATAACATATTAAACAGCCTGTTCCTGTGCATTATCCCGGAAACTATTGTATTGACAAAATGCATAAATAATACAATACCTGTAAAGACGCTTAATATACCGCATACAAGAAGGACTACCTTTGAAAAAGAAGCCACTTCCCCACGTACAGAGTGTATGGAAGAGATTTCAATCCCCCTGTTCTTCCTTGTAAAACCTGCTATCTCCTTTTCTAATTCTTCTATTTCACTGTCTGTACCGCTGTATATTTCCCCATATACCATAACGCTGTCCGGGTATAACTTGTATACTTCTTCTGATGGCATTATAAACGGTATTTCATTACAAGTTATCATTGCATGTAAAAGAGTTGGGACTTCTGCTGTTGCCATAACTTCATACTGCCTGTTTTTAATCTGTACTTTATCACCAATATTATAAACTGCCATTCCAGGGTTTGGGTAATATTCCCTTGTACTGCTGCCCATGCCATCTGTTAATTCTGTTGTTGTTAAAATATATCTTCCTGTCTTATACTTTTCTGCATCAAACACACCATCTGTAATATTAAGTTTCCTTGCTACTGGAAGGTCCATTCCAAAAAGTGACAGCTGTATATTATCTGACAATGTTTTTGTATAAGGGTTATATGTTAAATTATTCTTATCAAGGTATCCAAATGCCTTTGAAGAATCAAATTCTTCGTTACTGCCACGCTCCAAGCCAATTTCTGCCATTGCTATCCTTGATTTGCTGGTATTATTAATTCCAGAAAGCTCTTTTTCCATTTTATCAAGCAGATATGAAATATCTGTTATTTCTGCCGCTGATAAATTATTTTCCATAAAAACGCCTAACTGGAAATTGCCAAACATTCCATTTAAATAATAACCAGGATTAACACTTTTCATAAATGTACATGTGCACAGGAAAAGAAGCATTATTATAAAAAGAGTACCTGTTAATACCAGGTTTTTCTTAGGGTTTATGCGTACCATTTTCCATGCAAACCTGTAATTCCTGTATTTGCGGGTATCAGGTTTTTTATCTTTTATATCCGGGGCATCATTCTCCTCATATTTTATGCTTTCCACCAGTGGCATGGAGGAAACCTTCTGCGCCGCCTGGGTATAACTTGTATAGACAGTAAACCATGCAAATAAAATGCCTGCAAGGCTGGTTAAGGGATAAAATGAAACAACATCTGTAATATTATATGTAAAACAGCCAAGTATAAAAGGCACTGTTTTAATGCCAATAAAAACCCCTGCAAGCCCTCCTGCTGCAATCCCCCACAGGCACGGGCTTAAAACCTGTCTTCTTAAAAAATACTGGAACTTGCCCCCGTAGCATCCAAGTGTTTTTAACAGCCCGTAGAACCTGATATCCTCAGCTATAGATAGCTGGAAGATGCTGTAAATTACAAAATAACCTGCAAAGAATGTACCTGCCATAAGAATTACAGCTATAATAAAAAGGGAAGAACTCCCGTCAAATATATCTGTCTGTGTATATGCCCCGTTTATCTGGAAATTTAACGGCCTGCCATATGTTTCCTGCAAGCTGTCCATTTTGCTTCCAAGCCTTAAACCATTAGAAAAGAAAATATTCATCTGGCGCAGGTCTTTGCCTTCGTCCCCGTCTTTTATTATCTCATTAAAATAATCCCTGGACAAGTATATATAATCATCTGTTTCAGGAACTGTATCTTCAGAATAAGCCCCTGGAACGGATACTGTTGAAGGATTGCTTGTATAATAACCGCTTAACCTGAATGTGCCTGTATAACTTTCTTCGCCACGTTTCCATGTAATAGTAACTTCTTCACCTGTCTTTGCCCGGATATTTAACTTCCTTAATGTATCTGTCCCTAACACAATACTGTCCTTATCCTCTGGAAGCTGCCCTGTAAACTCCCTGTCCTCCCACTGGAACATCTTATTTTCACAATACGCCACAGGAACAGTGCCAAGGAAGCCATGTACTATAAGATAGGAACTGTCTTTAACGCCTGCAATGTTTTTAACCTTCCTGTATTCTTCATTATTAAGCCCGTATATACACACATGTGCAGTTGTCCCTGTCTGTGTACACAGATAACTTCTTAATGACACAAGCACGCCCTGCATAAGTGATGGTATCATTGTAAAAATAACAGTTGCAAGCATGACAGCTACAAATACAGACCTGTTCTGGAAAGGCTTGTTTCTGGAACAGGCTTTGCCAAGGTTTTTTAATGCAGCCTTCCATTGCGTGGCATTACTGGTGTTATTTTTATTAAAAAACATTGGCAACATCCTCCACAATCCTCCCGTCCTCAATATGGATTACCCTGTCACACTGCCCTGCAATCCCGTCATCATGCGTAACCATGACCACTGTCTGTTTATACTCCTTTGTTGCCATCCTTAGCAAATCCACAACCTGCCATGAATTATTCTTATCAAGGTTGCCTGTCGGTTCATCCGCAAGCAGGAGGATTGGCTTTGACACAACTGCCCTTGCTATTGCCACCCTCTGCTGCTGCCCGCCTGACAGTTTATTAGGATAGCTGTTTCTTTTATCATCTAATGCAAGCCTGTTTATAATTTCATCAACATACTGGAAATCTATTACCCCGTTACTTAGCTGTACTGGGAAAATAATGTTCTCATAAACTGTAAGCATTGGGATTAAATTAAAACTCTGGAATACAAAACCTACATTCCTCTGGCGGAACTCTGCCAGTCCATCCTCACCAAGCCCTGTAATATCAATATTGCCATCCCCTGTATTATAAACCACGCTTCCAGACGTAGCAGCATCAAGCCCTCCAATTATATGCAGCAGTGTGCTTTTGCCGCTCCCGGAAGTGCCTGTAACAGCATTAAAAGCAGCTTTCTTTATATTAAGGCTGACACTATCAAGTGCCTTTACAACAGTATCCCCGGTACCATTGCCATATTCCTTGCTTATGCCCCTTAATTCCACAATATCCATATTGTCCATTTATATCCCCTTCCCCTGTAAAATGGTTTATGGCAGTTTGTATTTCTTTTTATATTCTTTATATTCCCTGTTAAACCTTATTGCATCATTTTCTTTAAGGTTATCAATATATTCATGCGTTTCAAGGGCATCTTCTTTGGTCTGTATAAGGCAGGCGGCAACATTGGAACAATGGTCGGCAACCCTTTCATAGTTTGTGGTCAGGTCAGAAAGTATAAAACCAAGCCCTATAGTACATTTGCCTTTTCTGAGGCGTTTTACATGCTTTTTCTTTACCTCTTCATTAATATTATCAATTACTTCCTCTAGTGGTTCTACATGTGTAGCAAGCTCTGTATCCTCCCCGGCAAATACATTATATGTCATTGATACAATTTCACGTATTGCAGCTTCATATATATCAAGCTCTGCCCTTGCTTTTTCAGAGAAATGCTCTTCTTTTTTCGTAACCTCCCTTGCTGTTTCCATTATATTTACAGCATGGTCTGAAATCCTTTCAAAGTCACCGATGCAGTGTAGTATCATTGTGACATCCTGTGAATCCTCCTGCGCAAGTTCAGCATTATTTATCTTCATAAGGTATGTCCCGATTTCATCCTCATACCTGTCCACAAGGTTTTCAAGCTCCATAACTCTTTCTGCCCCTGCTTCATCATACTTCTGGCGCAAGTCTATTGCCTTAAATAAAGCATCCTGTGAAGCCCTTGCCATCTGTACAGCGGTCTTCTTTGCCTGTGCAACTGCAAAAGCCGGCTGTTCAAGGAAACGTTCATCAAGGAGTGCAAGTTCATTCCCATCAGGCTGTACATATACTTCATCATCACGTATTGTAAACATTGCAAGCTTTACAAGCCATTTCTTAAATGGCATAAGGCATAATGTGGCAGCAACGTTAAATATTGAATGTACTACCGCAATCCCTGCCGCACCTGCTGCATCATCAAGGAAATTGAAATCTATAAATACATTTAAGAAATAGAATACTGCCATAAAAATAATGGTACCTATAAGGTTAAAATAAAAATGTACCAGTGCTGCCCTTTTAGCATTTTTAGTTGCGCCAATGCCAGAAATAAGTGCTGTTACACATGTACCTATGTTCTGCCCCATAATAATAGGTATTGCAGAGCCATATGTTATTGAACCTGTAAGGCATAATGCCTGTAAAATACCTACAGATGCTGAAGAACTTTGTATAAGGGCTGTAAGTAATGCCCCTGCTATCACACCAAGTACAGGGTTACGGAACATTGTAAACAGGTTTGTAAATCCTGGCACTTCCGCAAGTGGTTCAAGTGCCTTGCTCATAGTATCCATGCCTGTCATAAGTATTGCAAAGCCTGACATTATAGTACCTATATCTTTTTTCTTCGTACTCTTTGAAAAAAGCATCATGCTTACGCCTATTATTGCAAAAACAGGTGCAAATGATGACGGCTTAAGCATCTTCATAAATACATTGTCACTTTCAATGCCTGCAAGGCTTAAAATCCACGATGTTACAGTAGTACCAATATTGGCTCCCATAATAATCCCGACTGCCTGGTCAAGCTTCATAATTCCCGAATTAACAAAACCTACAACCATTACAGTAGTTGCAGAAGATGACTGTATAACTGCTGTAACACCAGCTCCAAGCAATACAGCCAGGGATGTTTTAGATGTGAATTTCTCAAGTATTCCTTCAAGCCTTCCGCCGGATGTCTTGGCAAGCCCGTCCCCCATTACATGCATTCCGTAAAGAAATAATGCAAGTCCCCCTATCATTGTCAACACACTGAATACATCCATTATAATCCTCCTGGGCCTAAAGGGAATATACCTTTAGGACTGTGTATAAATTTTTGGCTGCAACAGAAATATTGTATATTAATTATGTATAGACATGTATATAGATACAATGCCTGAATAATACAGGATAAGCATTGTATCTATTCCATGAATATTGCACCTGGCTTTACACCAGTTTTTCTATTTCTGTTACCAGTATAATCCATTATATACTTTTTTATATAAATAGTCTATTAGAATTTTTTAATACTTTTTAAATATCTATGCCGCGGATTACTTCCTCCAGTGCTTTAACAGACTTTTTCAGCAGTGCAGCTTCTTCCCCGTCCAAATCAATGCACACTACCTGTTCCACACCATCACTGCCGACAACAGAAGGCATACCTATACATACATTATCAGCTTCATAATAATGGTGCTGCATGCTGCTCACTGTAAGTATGCTCTTTTCATTGTGCACTATACTTTCGCAAATCCTTCTTGTTGCCATGGCTATACCATAATAAGTTGCGCCTTTCCTGTCTATTATCTCATAGGCACTGTTCTTTACCATATCAGAAAGCTTGCTCCTGTTCTCATCATGCGTTTCATAACCACGCATTTCACAGAACTGGTTTACAGGTATACCGCTTACATTAACACTGCTCCATGCAGTAACTTCACTGTCACCATGCTCACCTATTATAAATGAGTGTACGCTTCTCGGGTCAACTGAAAGGTGCTCACCTATTACGTATTTAAGCCTGCCTGAATCAAGCACTGTACCACTGCCAAGGACATGGTTTTCCTTAAAACCGGACAGTTTAAGTGTAACCCATGTAAGTATATCAACAGGATTACTTACTACAAGAAGTATTGCATCTTTGACATATTTTGTTATTGACGGGATAATCTGTTTAAAAATATTTACATTCTTATTTACAAGGTCAAGCCGTGTTTCACCCGGTTTCTGGCCTGCCCCTGCTGTAATAATTATAACCCCTGCATCTTCAAGGCTGCTGTAATCCCCTGCATATATTTTCACAGGGCGTGCAAATGGTATGCCATGGTTTAAGTCCATGGCTTCACCCTCCGCCTTGTCCTTGTCCACGTCAACAAGTACAATTTCACGGAAAAGCGGGTTCTGCATAAGGGTGTATGCAATAGTAGCACCAACAAAACCACATCCTATAATACCTGCTTTAGATAAATTCATAATGCACCTCATTTCTGTTTAATGTTTAATGGATTTATAAAGACTGTAGTTTTAGTATGCCTGTTTTTTATTATATAATACGCTGTTCCTGGCTTTACACCCTGGTTTTGTTCTGGTATAATACAGGCAGATAACAGGAACAGTTTATTCCAGCCAGTAATGGCGCAGAAAAGGGGGATAATTATGATGATAAGCGGGGTAAATACCAATACAATGGTAAAAGAACCTGCGCCACGTACAGTTGCACAGGCTGAAGACGCAGGCTATGACAAAGCTTCTATAAAGCAGATGGCACGTTCAGGAAGGATAGAGTGTGAAACTTGTGCTAACAGGAAATATAAAGATGGTTCTGATGAAATGGTTTCTTTCAAGTCACCAGCACATATTTCACCACAATCCGCTGCTTCTGCTGTAAGGTCACATGAACAGGAGCATGTAAGCAATGCTTATAAAAAAGCAGCCAATAATAATGGCGAAGTCATGCGGGCAAGTGTGCGCATTAAAACTTCAATATGCCCTGAATGTGGCAGAAGTTATGTTTCTGGTGGTGAAACAACAACACAAATTAAATACAATGAAGAAAACCCTTATGGAAAAAGTTTTAAAAGTGCAGATGCAGCAGGTGTTATTGGAAGCAATTTTGATTTAAAAAATTCCTGATACATAATAACATTATTACAACAGGAGGCGGCTTTAATGGGACAAGTGCTATGTTCAACAGGGGCATTAATCGGGATGCCTAATAACAGGAATTATAAACTACTTAAACAACTGTCAGAAAAGTTGTCATGTGATGGTTATGAATTCATGATGTACAGTTCATGGTATGACGAATCAGACAGAATAGCAGATTATTTACAATCCATAGGATTATTTACACCAGTAATGCACTGTGAAAAGCATATTGGTGAAGCAATAAGCAGAAATGAAACAGACGAAGCCCTGCGCCTCTTTACAATCAACTGCCAGATGGCAAAGAAAATACAGGCAAAAAAACTTGTTATACACCTCTGGGACGGTATCTTATCAGACGGCAATTTCCAGAATAACCTGGAAACTTACAGGCAGTTAGCAGATATCTCAAACAGGTACGGGCTCTGTCTTTTAGTAGAAAATGTAGTATGCAACAGGCAGAATCCCATGAAACACTGGCTTGAACTGGCAGGACTTTACCCGGATGTACACTTTGTCTTTGACACTAAAATGGCCGCCTTCCACAACCAGCTTGGGTTATTGTACCAGGAAGAATACAGCTGGCTCTGGAAAGACGGTTATATAAAACATTACCATATAAATGATTATGCCGGCGGGTATATGGAATGGGAGAAACTGCGCTCACTCCCTATAGGGGAAGGGAATATTAACTTTGGGGAGTTCTTCTCATTTATACGCAAAATAAAATATAATGATACATTTACAGTAGAAGCAACAGCATTTAACCAGCAGGGTGAAGTAAATACGGATATGCTGGAACAGTGCTTTAGGTATATACGCCAGAAGCTACAGGAATAATCCAGAAAATTAACAAGCATTTAAATAAAATAGTTATATCTTACTATTAAAATATTCCTGTGTAACCTTCAGCTGTTTTT
>DKYP01000152.1:0-7576 GCA_002499945.1 Lachnoclostridium sp. UBA7097 | reverse complement strand
ATCTCTTTAGTTCTTTCCATCTTGGCATTGTAACATATCCCCTATCTTTTCCGGATTATCTATAATCAATGCTTTAAATATATATGGAATATGGCACTTTCTGTCTGGGCTGTGTGAATACAGCTCATATTCATTATAGTAATCAAATGAATACTCCAATATGGCTTTGGCAAGTTCCAAACGTGCTGCTTTTTCATCCGCGGCATTTTCTATAAGGTCAATTTCATTAAGGGATAGTGTTACAGAACCATCTTCCTCTATATATTTTTTTGCTGTAAATTTATATTATATGTAAATATATAATTTCTATACCACCAGACTGCAGGTTAAGATTTGTCCATTTGAGTTTCCAAATTTTTTAAAATAAAAGCCTGCCCATCCATTAACAATACCTATTTGCAACAAAAAAATGGAAACCCAGAACTTATTCCATATTGAATTACTATAATTTTTGCGCTATAATATACCCTGCACAGGATTTCCAGGGAGGCATATATTATGAAGATTTCTACAAGGGGAAGATACGCTCTCCGCTTAATGATTGATATTGCACAGAATAGTACAGAAAAACCTGTCAGTATAAAAGAAGCTGCTAAAAGGCAGGGAATATCAGTTAAATACCTTGAACAGATTATTTCTGTTTTAAATAATGCCGGCTATGTCCAAAGCATACGTGGCCCGCAGGGCGGATATCTTTTAAGCAGGAAGCCAGAGGAATACACTGCGGGTATGGTACTAAGGCTTACAGAAGGGCCTCTTTCAACGGTTGCCTGTACAAGTGAAGATTCTTCCTGTGAACGTATCGGAAACTGTCCTACAAGTATTTTATGGAGAAAACTTGATGAAGCAGTTAATGGCGTTGTTGATAATATTACACTGGCAGACCTTATAAAATGGCAGTCCGGGAATGAGGTAAACTATGAATAAATATAATGCTATAATTTTTGATTTAGATGGAACCCTTTTAAATACACTTGAAGATATTACGGATGCCGTAAACCACACTATGGGGAAATTTGGTTATCCCATACATTCTTCAAGTGAAGTACGTTCCTTTGTTGGCAATGGCATAAAGAAATTAATTGAACGCTCACTGCCAGACGGTGCAGCTACACATGGGTTTGATGGGATATTTAATGAATTTAAACAGTTCTATACCGCAAATTGCCGTGTTAAAACATGCCCGTATCCGGGAATTATGGAACTGTTAGAAAAGCTTTATGCAGAAGGGTACAAGCTTGCAATTAATTCTAACAAAAACCATGCTGCGGTTACAGAATTAAATAATATTTACTTTTCAAAATATATTTCTGTTGCTATAGGCGAAAGCAAGAATATACAGACAAAACCATCACCTGAATCCGTATATATGGCAATGGAGAAGATGGGCGGCTGCACCAGAAAACACACACTGTATATAGGCGATTCAGATGTTGATATTGAAACAGCAAAGAATGCAGGCATAAAGTGCATAAGCGCAAGCTGGGGATTCAGGGACAAAGCATTTCTTGAAACACTTAACCCTGGCGCTGTAATAGATACACCAATGGAGCTTTATAAATATTTATAAAGCTCCATTGGTGTATGCTGCCCTCTTCTTTCTATTCTGCAGATTCCAGGAAGTCCAGGAATTCTTCTTCCTGCAGCGGCTTTGAGAAATAGTATCCCTGCAGGTAGTCCACCCCCTTTTCTGAAAGTGCATCCACCATTTCTTTTGTTTCAACACCCTCTGCAACTATTTTAAGCTTAAGGTCATTAATCAGTTCAATTATTTTAGTAAGGACTGCGACTGACTTTGTTATTGAAGCATCCCTTTTTTCTTCTGTTTCTGTTTTCATAAGTATTTTCTTGCGCTGTTCAGGGTAACAGCACCATATAAGGCTCTTGTCTATTTTTATAAGTTCATACTGTATATCAACCATCTGTGCAAGATTGGAATACCCTGTGCCAAAGTCATCCATTGAAAATGATGCACCCATATCCCTTAATGCCTCCACATTCCTGTTAAGCATATTCCCTGATGAAGTGGCGGCTGTTTCGGTTATTTCAAGGTTAAGGAAATTGTATGGAAGCCCGTATTTATATACAGTATCCTTAATCTGCCTTGTAAGCCCCTGGTCAATGCACTGTACCGCAGAAAGGTTTATTTCAATATACTCAATTCCACGGCCGATAAGGTTGGCCCTTTGTGAAAATTCACACACTTTTGAAAGTGCAATTTCACCGATTTTCATTATAAGCCCTTCTTTTTCTGCTATTGGGATAAATTCCTCTGGTGATATAAATCCGATTGTCCTGCTGTCCTTAAGCCTTATAAGTGCCTCGGCAGAATGGAAATCCCCTTTCTTGACAGAGTATATTGGCTGGTATACCATATAAAAACCATCATTGTTAATTGCATTGTCAAGGATACGCAGTATATCAGAATAACGTTCCTTTTCCTTATACATATTTTTATCATACCTGTATACACTCTGCTGCCGGTCACGGTATCTTTGCATAAAACCAAATATATCTTCAAGTTCTGCCACGCTTTCTGCTTCATCAGGGCAGTAAACTATATCTATTGTGCCTGTTACATGTATAACACTTGCATTAAATGTAAACCCATAATCTATCTTATCCACAAGTTCCCTTATTGCTTCTTCATCATAATTATTCTTATCAATTATAATTCCAATAACTTCCTCTTCCACTGAATATACTTTAAGGTTTAGTGTATCCTCTACAATATTCCCTATATCGCTAAGTATTTTCTGGCAGACATCATGCCCGTATTTGCCATGTACAATATGGAACTCATGGAAACTTATCTGTGCAACATAGAACTTTTTATTTTCATTAAAATATGATTTAAGCATCTTCCTGTATGCCATGCTGTTAAAACAGCCATTTTCATAATTTATATAGACTTTGGAGTCCTCAAAGTTTAAAAAGTTCATAAGTTCCAGTATAATAATGCCCGTGCCCGAAAGCAAAAGGCTTGGGTTTAATACCTGTATAATGCCGAAACATGCCCAGACGCCAAGCCCCATAGCTATATTGGCAATTTTCCTTCTGGTAAGCTTCCTGTAATTTACAAGCAGGCATATCACTGACAAAAAGAAATATATCCCCATTGTAACATATTCAAGGTTTACGACAGTACCATAAGAATATACGCCATCTTCACCAGCACTTATCTCTATTGGTGCAAACATCCCTCCTGCCACTGCTGCAGCAAATGGCAGTGATACCAGGATATTGTTTCTTCTATGGCTTTTGTCATACCGGTTGCACAATGCCACAATATGCATATGTACAAAATACATTGACATGCATATTGTTATCATAAAAAACCTGTATAAAACTTCCCTTAGTGTTCCCGGTGATGTGCCCTGTGTGTACAGGTTATATGTAATGGCAAAATCACATACTACATTTGTTGTACTTGATACAAGGATTGCTGTAAAAAAATTACCCCTTTCAAAAGGCAGCCTTTTATTCTTCAGGTATAAAAACCATATTATACCAAGGAGTAATGCATTAATTATCCTTATCTGGAAATATAATGCATATATTGTGCTTAATGGTTCACCCATAAATAACCTTTCCTTTCTCTTTTACAGTTTATTAACCATATAAGAACCATTACAAATCCTGTATATAAGATATTCACATTCTTTTAAAGACATTATCTTTGGAACAGGATAATGTGGGTTCGATTCTATTATAGCACATTTTGCCATATTTTTAATATCTTTTTTGTTTATATTTTCATCTTTTAATGCCTGGTAAAAACTTTTATCAATCCCAAACTTTTTTCCTAACATTTTTATATAATTTATATATATTTTTGCTTTCTGGCTTTCCGGCAGGTTTTTTCCTGCAATCCCACAGATATCTGCAAGCCTTGCAAGCTTTTTATTAATGCATTTGCCATACCATGCCAGTACATATGGAAGTACCACTGCTACCGCCATGCCATGTGCAATATTATACCTGCTGCCTATTGCATGTGCTATTGCATGTACATACCCTACTGCATTCCTTACAAAGGCACGCCCTGCAAGGTATGAGGCTTCAAGCATTTTTTTCCTGCATATGCTTCCGCCAGTACCACAATACACTTTTGTAATATTTGCCATAATAAGCCTTACTGCTGTTTCTGCGTCTTTTTCCGCACTTTTTGAAGAATATTTATTAATATATGCCTCTGTTGCATGTGTGAGTGCGTCCATGCCAGAATATGCCGCCATATATGATGGAAGGCTTCCTGTCATAAGCGGGTCAAGCACCGCAAACCTTGGCACTATGCCGGTATCTGCAATTATTTTCTTATTGTTTGTAACTGTATCTTTAATTACTGCACATGCTGTTACTTCAGCACCTGTGCCGGCTGTTGTGGGTACTGCCACAATTACAGGTATTTTCCTCCTGACCTTCTGGTATCCTGCCAGCCTGCTTATCCTTTTCCCTGGCCTTGTAACCCCTGCTGCCGCTGCTTTGGCACAGTCTATTACAGAACCGCCGCCTATTGCAATTATTGCATTGCACTTCTTTGCAATATACAGCTTTCTTGCCTTTTCAATTCCGCCAGTCTCTGTTTCTGCGCCAGTACCACTGAATATTACACAGCTTATGCCTTCTTCTTTAAATACACTTGTTATTTTATGGAACAAGGCAGTTTTCACAATATGCGGCCCGGTAATAACAAGCACATTTCCTGTAATGCCCTGTTTCTTTAAAAGTCCTGGTATATAATATACAGCGCCTTTTTTTGATACAGCCTTATTATTATACTTTATTGTGTGCATAACATTAAGCAATACACACTGGTAAATACGGTAACAGCAGTTCTTAAAAATCATTTTCTATAATCTCCTTAATACGCTCTGAAATTCTTTCCACATCTTCTAAAAACTCCCTTGCAGACATTCTTTTTGCCCCTTCACCTGCCACTATCATCTGTTCAAGTGCATCTGATGTGGCAACCGTGACATTGTGCTTCCTGCCTATCTCATGTGTAACTTTCTCAATATACATATCAGCCGTTTCTGCCTCTTTTGTATACACAACATTGATATTGTGGTACTTTATGACTTCACCAGGGTTTCCTTTTACTTTATATGCATCAAATACAAGTATCAGTATGCATTGTTTGTATCCCTGGTAATTACAAAGTATATCCATAAGTCTGTTCCTTGCAGCGTCAAGGCTCACTTTTGAAAGCTCATTTAATTCTTCCCATGAAAAAATAATATTATACCCGTCAACAAGAAGATACTGTTTTACATCTTTGTATTTATTCTTCTTATACCTTGCAAGGTTTTCAAGATACTCCTCATCTGGCTCTTTCTTTTTCCTTCTCTTTCTGGCTTCATATCCGAAATTTCCTTCTGTGTCACTTTTAAACTTCTTATTAACAGCGCCAAATGTCCTTTCAAAAATAGCCTCAAGTTCCTTGTCTTCTTCCAGTGTCCCGTTATAAGTTATTGCAGATGCCTGGCTTTTCTTTACTGCATTAATATGGTTATACTCCTCCTCCGTCCCCTCCGCCCTGCCTTCTTCTATATTTCCAGTATCCTTATATACTGCTTCAAGATGCATATAATTCTTTACTTCTTCCCAAGGCACATAAAAACCTGCACCATGCGAACAGAATATTGAACCTGCCGGGTTCTCTGTATCTTCATCAGGGTTATACCCAGTGCGTTCCACCACTTCCTGCCCGTTATGGCATGGCATATAGCCACCGGGGCTGCACGAAAGCCTGCCCTGCCCTCCTGTATATGCACTTACTTCTGCCATATAGCCCGACATAAGCGATACAGGCGCAGTACCTGAAAGCACCTGCATGTCCCCTTCTGCCACAGGCCCTTCAAAAATGCCCTCCATCCTCTGTATATCGTTTACCGCCCTTCCAACACAGCCTGCCGGCACTTCAAGCCTGAAACTGTAATATGGTTCAAGCAGCAGGTTGTGCGCCTGCATAAGCCCCTGCCTTATGGCACGGTATGTTGCCTGCCTGAAATCCCCGCCTTCTGTATGTTTAATGTGTGCCCTGCCGGCAACAAGTGTAATCCTTATATCTGTAACTGCTGCCCCTGCCAGCACACCCGGATGCTCCCTTTCCTCAATATGTGAAAGGATTAAGCGCTGCCAGTTCCTGTCAAGGTAATCTTCCTTGCATGCAGATGAAACTACAATTCCGCTGCCCCTCTCCCCTGGTTCCATAAGAAGGTGTACTTCTGCATAATGCCTTAACGGTTCAAAATGCCCCACGCCTTCAACTGTATTTGTAATTGTTTCTTTATATACTATATTGCCCTGCCCGAATGAAATCTTTATATTAAAACGTTCAAGCATAATCCTTTGCAGTATTTCAAGCTGGACTTCACCCATAAGCGCTACATTAGTTTCTTTAAGCTTTTCATTCCACACTATATTTAACTGTGGTTCTTCTTCCTCAAGTATCTTTAACTTTGAAAGCAGCGTATGGCTGTCTGTACCATCCTCTGGTATTACAGTAAAAGCCATTACAGGCTCTAATACTGGCAGCCCTGCTTCCTCCTCTGCCCCAAGGCACTCACCGGGATAAGTGTTTTTAGGACCAGTAACAGCACATACCATCCCTGCCTCTGCTATATCTGCTGTTTTATATTTTTCACCTGAATAAATCCTTATCTGCTCAATTTTTTCTTCACCAATCTGCTCCTTAACCTTTATGCTTCCGCCTGTGACTTTCAGATAGGTAAGCCTCTGCCCCTGCGTATCCCTTGAAATCTTAAATACCTTTGCCTTAAATTCGCTGCCATATTTTACAGGTATGGTATATGTGCCAAAGCCGTCCATAAACTCTTCCACACCTTGTATTTTAAGTGCTGAACCAAAGAAACATGGGAAAACTTTCCTTTCTGATATAAGCTTTCTTATATTATTGTCATCTATTGTTCCTTTCTCCATATAATAATCAAGCACTTCTTCATCTGACATGGCAATATTTTCATAAAACTCCACGTCTTTGCCATCTGAAAAATTTATGCATCCATCATCAAGCTTATTTTTAAATTCATCAATAAGGTCTTTATTATCCCTGCCTGCAATATCCATTTTATTAACAAATATAAATACAGGGATATTGTAACGCTTAAGAAGCCTCCATAAAGTTGATGTATGCGGCTGTACACCGTCTGTACCGCTTATTACAAGAACTGCATAATCAAGTACATTAAGCGTCCTCTCCATCTCTGCTGAGAAATCCACATGGCCAGGGGTGTCAAGAAGTGTGATAACTGTGTCCTTCCAGTTAATAACAGCCTGTTTGGAAAATATTGTTATCCCTCTTTCACGTTCAAGCCCGTAGTTATCAAGGAAAGCGTCTTTATGGTCTACACGGCCAGGTTTCTTAATATTTCCTGCAAGAAATAAAATGCCCTCAGATAAAGTAGTCTTTCCAGCATCCACATGCGCTAAAATGCCTGTTACAAGCCTGTCCACTTATTACACCTGCTACTAAAAACATATACAAAAGTGTATATGCTTAGATGATTCGGGTAAACCTCACGGTTTTACCTTGCTGCTTCAATGTGTATGC
>DKYP01000155.1 GCA_002499945.1 Lachnoclostridium sp. UBA7097 | reverse complement strand
ACTTGCCCATTTAAAAAGTTTATTTAGTAAAAGGGTCAATTAAGTAGCTGTAAAAAATCTTGTCTTTTCCATAACCAGTTGAAGTTGTTCCTAATAATTTACGCTTTTTTAATTCTTCTTTTGCCCTTCTTAAAGTATTTTTGCTTATTCCCTCTGCTTTTGCTGCTTCGTCCAGTTCTTTTGTCTGCTTCTTTCCGTTTCTTAGGAACCCATAAATAAAGTGTTCTGCATCTGTCCTTTGTGGGGCTTGTCTTGCGTTATAATCACGTTCCATAACAAAATCCCTGTCTTTTTTATCTGAATATTCTTCAAATGCCGCTATGCCATCATTAATAGTGAATAATGCTGTTTCCCCTGGTTCACTGTAACTGCTTTTCTCATGCGACAGGTAGCGTTTCCCATCATTGGTTTCACCAGCAATTAAAACAGACCTGGCAATATCCCATATATCTGCGCTGTCTGCAATTCTCTTGCGCCCAAATACCCCGCTTTGTTTATTAGTGTGGCATATAACCAGGAAAGTTGAATTGTATTTTTCTGCAAGGTTATGCAGGTTTTGCAAGCAATCCCGCATTTCATTTCTTTTTGCCATGTTTAATTTTGGTGGAAGAAAAGACTGCAACGGGTCAAAAATAACTAACGCTGGTCTTTCCTGTTTAATTAGTCTTTCTAAAACAGGGGAGTCAAATTTTATATCCTTGCAAGTCCCTTCTTTTGTACTGACAGATAAAATATTCTTTAAATTTGCATTATTTTTTCTGAATTTTGCTCTTAGTGTGTATTCTGCACTGTCTTCGGTACTAAAAAATAATATTTTTTCAGAAGTACGTTTTATAAATCCATCTGGTACATCTTCAAAAAATACTTTATTTCCAGAACTTAACGCAGAAACAATACCACACCATATTGTTGTTTTTCCTGTCCCTCCATCACCAGCCAGGACAGCAATATGGGCTTTTGGTATATAGCCTGGCACCAGCCATTCAACTTCTTTTTCTTCTACATCTGCCATACAGATTAATTCAGGCATCTTCATTTCTTTTATATCACCACCCAATTTTACACCTCCTGGCTGCTGCCCCTGGCTTCCCCTGTGTTTCAAAAGCTGCCTGTGCCTTAACCTCTTTCAATTCGTCTGCTGTAGCTGTAAATGCACCGCTTCCTGACAAGATATCTAAAACATCTGACAGCCATTTAAAACGGTCAGACGGCAAATCCCCGTGGTATGCTTTCATGCGTGGGTATGCCTTGCAGTCTGCCGCACATAAAACATCTAACCTGTAGTTAATCTTTTCCAGTTCATCTATACAATAACACCACATGCCACTAAAAGGCTCATACAGGCATTTTTCTAAAGCTGTATTATAAATATAAGCCCAGTGCTTCAAACTGCTTATACAGCCATATAAGGCACACCTGAACTGTTCCTTCCTTTCTGCCCTCCGGCGTTCCTGTTCCTGCTGCATCTGTATGCGCCGCTGTGCTTCCTGCCTGTCCTGCTCCCTTGCGTCTGCCAGTCCGTAAAAGTCTTTAAGTATCTGTAGTGCTTCCCAGTTATTTGTGCCACGGATATAACTGACAAAACTTATAATGTCACCACTGTAATTCCCGTTGGCAAAATCTGTAAAACGGTTACTGTCTGGATATATTGCAAGTGAATGTGTCCTGTCTTGTGTTGCCGGGCTTTTCACAAAAAATACAGAACCTTTCCTTTGTGGCTTCTGGTAAAAATCGGACACAACCTGGACTATTCCTGGAAGCTGCTGTTTAATAGTTATAAAATCTGATTTCATGCTGCCACCGCCTTTATTCTGTATGCCTCATAAAATACTCATCTAATATCTGCCTTACATATCCTTTTTTCTTTGTGCCAGTCCTTGTTACTGCACCTGCTTCATCTGCAATCCTTAAAAGGTTATTGCGCCCAATGTTGTACCTTGTCTTTGTCTGTGCTTCTGAAAGCACGAATACTTCATTTAAATTTACGTTTTTGTTTACTTCTAATACCCTCATGTGTGTTATTCCTCCTGTTTTTTAAAAATTGTGTAAAATCTGTGTAATTGGTTTAAAATTAAAAAAATCCAAGCTATATTAACGCTTGAATTTACTTTGTTTTTTTAACATTTTTATCTGTTTTGTAACAGATATAAATTCATTTTTATATTCATAGGGGAATTTTATAACCCCTAAATCCATTAACTCAATAAATTCTCCAACCATTTGTGTCCTGTATTTCCTTGGGCTTAACAGTTTTAATTTATTAATGGCATTTGGATAAAGCCTGTCATAACCTTTGTATATATCATGTTCTTTGTCAATAAGCCCCCTGTGCTTCCTGCCATTTTTATCAGTCCAGTCATTCAGGAGATTGTCAGCATATGTAGATGTGCCGCCACCACCTGAACCCTGGTCAACCAGCAGGATATCAATATTATCATAATCATTTGCAAGCCCGTTATATAAAAGCAGGTTTTCACGTATTCCTTTTAACTGCCTGTTTGAATCAAGCTTATATCCTTTTTTACTTTCTGCATCTACAAAATTTATGCAGTTGACAATTTCACCTGTATAACCCCAGTTTTCATCATTCTTTATCCTCATAATGCTTAAAATTGAGTTGTCAGTAGTCCTTGCAGGGTCTTTATATCCAGGGTTTCCATAAAGTAACCATCAAGTACAGGTTCAAAATTATCACCATATATTTTTGCAAGTACGGTATAAAAATTATTTTTCACCCTTATTTTATACTGGTTTCCTTCAAAAGCAGCTAAAACATTTTCATATTTAAGAAGATTCTGTTTATACCTGGCAGTTTCTCTAAATACATTTTCCAGTTCATTCATTTTACTTTTTGGAATAGATATTTCACTGGCATTATATACATTTTTACTGAAAACAATTCCAGGATATCCTGGATGTTTACAACGTCTGTAAAAACCATTAAAAACAATATGGGGGGTTTTAATATCAAGCCTGATGCCAGCTTCATATGTCCTTCCATGCAAATGCATAAGGTCAAAGTATATATTTTCATCATGTGGCAGGTTTAAAGAGTGGCTGGTATCCTGTATTACCTTTTTGTTTATTATACCCAGGACATCATTTTTCAGATAGGAAACACAATGTATTTTTTTTATGATGCCATAACATGACAGCATATCATCATATTCCATTAATGCAATGGTAGTAAGTATTTCTTCCTTTGTACCGTTATTCCTTATTATTTGCCAGAACCAGTCTAACTGTTCAATCCTGGATTTATAATTAAGTATTTTCTGTCCTGACAGTTCCTGCTTTATTTTTGCAATTGTATTAGCATATAAATCTTTTTTTGCATATGTTTTGGAATAACATTTCCCGCCATGGTACAGATATGTAAATGCCGGTATATCGTTTCTGTCTGTTTTATACATATATTCTTTTATATTAACTTCAACAACATCATTACCAAGACTGTCCCATATACAGAAGTAATCATTAACAGTTTTCCTGTTGGAAAAGAATATTTCAAAATAAATTGTCTGGCCAGATGTTGTATATACAGTAATATCTGGCTGGTAATCCCCAAATTTTGTATGCCATTTTTTTTCAATATCTATTGAACTTGCCTCAAACAGCTGGCCATCTATATAAAATTTACTTCCAGTCCTGAACAGCCAGTTCTTATAGAAAAAGTGTATCTGGCTTTCCCTGGTACATTTTTCTGTTTTGTGGTAATAGTGGGGCTGTTCCTTGTTGCTGTCTAAAGCCCTGGGTTTGACAGCAACACCATAACAGGGACAAAAATAATCCTTATTTTTATCTGCTTTTTTTACATGGACAAGATTGGCAGGTCCATCATTGCCATCATATGCAACTACCAGCTGTGGCAGATACTTAAAAACATCCATATTTTCCTCCTTGTTTAATACAATACTTTTTACTATCACTAAAAACCTTTCCCCATAACCATGACCCTGTGCCCGAGCCATCCCAGCATTTCCCTTGTCCCAGTGAAACAGTCATAATGGCGGCAGTCACCATCATCATTTTCTATATATTCCTCACCTTCATAAATACCACCGCCACAGGCAGAACAGCGGCATGATGCCTGTGGCGGTTCATAACCAGGGCATAAACTGTGGCATGGTGTCTGTCTGCAGATATCACAGATAGCATATCACCCCTTTCTTTGTATTTTCTGTGCCGGCAGGTGTTTTTTATTAGTTTTTTCCCCTTCAAATATTTCATTGCCCCTGTCAAAACATTTTGTTTCGTATCTGTTCCTTTTTATGTAATAATCGAAAAAGCCTTCCTGGAAATATGTTGAGACCTGCCTTAATACAGCAGAATTAATATCCCTTCTGCCTGTATCAAACACAAGGTTTCCAGCCTTTTCTATTAAATCCCATCTTTCAGAAGTGTTTTCTTTTAGACGCAGTTCTGCATTGTAAACAGCTTTTTCCCTGTCCCATGTTTTAATGGCAATTATGGTGTAGCCGTTATATAAATCTATTTCCAGTATGCTGCTGTTCCCTTTATATTTTTTATAAACAAGTTTAGTCATTCCTGTTTTCCTTTCTTATGTTTCTGGCGTCTTTCCCTTGCTTTGCTTTTCCTGTGGCAGGACTTGTCAAACATATAGTCCTGCGCTATCCGGGATGCTATGTTGCGCTTGTCAGAATAATCTGTATAAAAATCAGAAGGCCAGATTAAACCTTTGAAGTGTGTGCCGTCATTTTCCTTGGTAAAACAGTCTGTGGTATAGTTTTTTGCCATGTATTGTTAAAATCTCCCCTTTTCCTTTTATTGGCTTTTTTATAACTGTCATGGTGTTATCTCCTTTTTGCAATAGTTTATGGTTACAATTGTTTGTTCTGTTTTTATAACCTGGTTATGCCACACTATGGCACCAGGTATAGTTTACTGCCCTGATAAATATTTCCTGTAAATCTTTGTCTGCCTCCACTGCCCTGATTTTACTTTTACACTTTATATAAGACCAGCGGACGCCAAATATATCTTCCATACATTTATATACAGCCTGGTATACAGATGGTATATTTGAATTAAATGTGTTGTCTGCAATTACTTTTATTTGTTTTAACGCCTCTTCAAAATCATGGGATACCATATCCCCATCACCAGAACCGTAGTTTTTCAGCTTGTCCAGCATTTTAAAGGCAATACCCATAAAATTCTGGAATAAAATGGGCGACCTGGTTATAACTTTCCAGGGGGATATTTCAGGTGTTTCAGGATTTTGTAAAATATAGTCTGCCTGGCATTGTTTTACATCAATGCCGCATTTCTGTTTCATTATCTGGTATATTTTAGAGAATACTTTCTGGCCGCTGCTGTATCCGCCATATGCCATAATCTCTCCAATAATATTTTCTACATCACATTTCCTGTATTTGCTAATAAAACTGCTGTCTGCAACACATTCTTCATATTTCAGGTTTATTTTCTGTAGTGAACCAAAACCTGTGTCAATTTTGTTGGATATACAGTCGGTTGATTTTTCAAAACCACTTTTAAGTTCTAACAGTTCAGATTCCAGTGTTAAAAACAGTTTTGTCATTTTAGGTATTATTTCATCACGCATGGTAAAATACTCATCAACCAGCCTGTCATGTATTTCCCATGCAAGGTCTGAATCCATTATCTTTATCAGTTTTGCATAGCCACGCTCTGACAGGAGGTAGATGTGGTCTGCCTGTGTAACTGACTGCTTTGAATACCCTAAAGATAAAAGGAATTCCAACGTGTGCATCTGACGCACACGTTGCTTTAGGTCAATAAAATCAATGGTTTCCTTAAATCTTTTAATATTGTTTGTTATCCTTCTTCTAATATCTGCTTCTCTCATTCCATGTATCTCTGCAACTGTTTTGTCATAAATACATTTCCTGCCTTCACCAAACCCGCCTGATATGACAGGGATTTCTTTTCCCATAAATTCCTGCCTGCCTTCTATTAATACTCCAATTTCCATATGTTTTCCTTCCTTTCATTAGATAAATGTATGTCCATAGTTTCAAACAGCTGGTTCATACTGGTTTTCCAGGCTGTTTTTGTTTGCTTCCATTATTTCACTGGCTCCAATAACATTAACTGTCCCCTTTATATCTTCTATAAAAGGGCTGGCTGCCATTGGTATATTATTGTATTCATGCGGGCAGGTTATATAAATCTCCTTTACAGCCCTTGTTATGGCAACATAGAACAGCCTGCGCTCATCATCTGTGTCACAGCTCCTGGAATGGGGAAGTAAACCGTCACTACAGCCGGCAATGAATACAACAGGGAATTCCATCCCTTTGGCTTTATGTATGGTAAGCAGCTTTATATTTTCTTTCTTCTTTTCTGCTGCTTCTTTGTTCATTTTATCCAGGTAACTTAAAAGGCCTCCAACAGAAGTGTATTCTTTACACATATCCCCAAAACTGTCCAGGTTGTCAGCCTGTTCAGCATAGCCGCCGTCATCAGCCTGTTTCCCTTTTGATACAAACCTGTCTATGCCAAGACGCTGCCTTATGTAAGTAACCATGCCTGATACTGTTCCAAATTCCCCATCCTGTAAATTTTTTATTACTTCAAGGATTTCATCAATCCCGTCCCTGAAACGCCAGCATCTTCTCCTTATGGTAGACATTGATTCATACAGGGACACTTTCCTGCCAGCTGCATTTTCTGTGGTTTCTGCCAGGAATTTCCTGTCAAGCCACCTGTTTGGCTTGTTATATAAATACCTGAATGCTTCATTGTCACCTGTGTCATATGCCAGGCGTAAGTAGGAGAGTACCAGTTTTATTTCAGGAAGGTCTGTAAAAAGTGTCCCTCCAACAACATCAAATGGTATGCCTGCCTTATGGAAGCATGTTTCAAACTTCTGTAACTGTGCATTTGTCCTTGCAAGCACAGCAATGCTGTCATAACTGTATTCTTTTTTTAAATCCATGATTTTGCCTGATATCCACATGCTTTCATCATGTTCATCTGTAAAATGCGCCAGTCCTGGCAGTTTATAGTTTCCATTGTAAGCAATGCTCTCAACATAATTTTCATGTTTTGAATCTGGTATGCTTTCCGCAAGCCTGTTTGCAGTTTTTACAATACCAGCACTGCACCTGTAATTTACGCTGAGGTTGATAACTGATGCATTTTTATATGTCCTGTTAAAATCCATGATGTATTTGCTGTTACCGCCCCTGAAAGCATATATTGCCTGCAGCGGGTCGCCAACAACCATTGTATTGTAACCATTTATTTTTTGTAGAAGCAGGGCCTGGGACATTGAAACGTCCTGGAACTCATCTGCAAGTATGTATTTGAATTTCTGCTGGTAATGTCCCAGTATATCTGGCATGGTATCAAACACATCATTTGCCATGTTAAGGAAATCATCAAACTCAATATAACCATTCTTCTCTTTTTCTTTTTCATACTGTGCATATATTGCTGCCATATCTTTCTGGATAAAAGGCAGGCTGTCTGTATAGATAAGTGTCCCTCCTGGCTTTCTCATATTGTTTTTTTGTAAGGCAATAAACCCGGATATTTCATTAAACGGGACATCATCCGGGTGGCATAAGCCAAGGGAACAGCATATGTCTTTTATAAATTTTTCTTTCTCCCATGCAGCTGTCCATACTTTGAATTTATGCGGCCCGTAACCAGAGGTAATGATTTTCAGTGCAAGTGAGTGGAATGTTTCAATACTGGCATTTTTAATACCCAGTTTCCCTAATTTTTCCACAATAGTATCTTTTGCTTTCCTGCTGAATGTGACAGCAAGGACAGATGACGGGCGGCACCCGTGGTTTTCTATTATGTTTTTAATCCTGTGTGTAAGTACCGTTGTCTTGCCAGACCCTGCGGCAGCAATTACACATATGTTTCCTGCGGCAGCGTTTACTGCCATTCCCTGTTGCCTGTTAAATTCCATTATTTACCATTCCTTTCTGGTGTAATATGTAAACTGTAACCATCTTCAAATTTCTTCTTCTTTATCCTGTTCCCTAAATATTCCGTATTTTTATCAATTACCATTTCACACAGCCAGCCAAAATACACCATATAATCATCTTTACATCTGCAGCATCTGTATTTCCCAGGGCCTGCATCAAAACGTTTTCCTGCGTTTTCCATAACCATTGCTGTAAATTCTTTATTAAGACCGCTGGTAAGGCTGTCATGGCCTGTGTTTCCAAACTTTCCCAGTATAAACCTGCATTCTTCGGTATCAGTACAGGATACTTCATATGTTTTATAGATACATTTAATTTTTTCTTTATATAATTCTTTTTTTAAGGCAGAATTAAACCTGCCTGATTTTTTGCTGTAATATCTTTCTTTGGTATTTTTTATCCCTGCCAGAGTATCAGCAGCAGCAACACACTGGGAATAATACCTGGTTTCTTCTTCTGATGCCCTGTGCCTGTCCAGTGATATCCCTGTATAGACATTGCCATCTTCATCAATTTTTGTCCTGCCACTGGAGATTTCTTTACTGGCATGGTAAATACCATTGCAGGCAATAAGGCCAGCGGATTTTAAATAACCAAATGCATTATCCATATACCATCCGGCCATGTTTTCAGATTTATTAAAAAAATCATTTATGACAGTAACAGGTATACCGGTTTCCTGGCTTGTACTTTCCTGGCTGTACCTGATAAGGTTAAAATTTTTATTGAACATGCCAATCTTTCTTGCCCACCTGCCTAACCCCATATCAGGTTTGCTGCTTTCATCATGCTCGTCTGTAAGATATGACAAAAGCAAAGGGATAATATACCTGTATAATGATTTGTTCATCTTGGCAAAGTTTGACGGGAGGGGGTACCTGTATACTTCTGTTATTCTGTATATGCGCCTGCCACAGTCTTTAATTTTGCAGTATTTTGATACATTTTTTAATAATGCCTGTTTATTGGAACCAATAAAATGGCCATTGGATTTATATGATTTTTTCTGTGCTTCACTTCCAAATAAACTGACCAGTCCCTGTTCTGTAATTTCCCCTGTTTTAATATTTTTTGTTTCCATAGCTGTAATTCTCCTTTAAAGTATATATTTTTAGGAAATTTTATGATACATGACAGCACAAAAAAAACTGTTATTTTATTTAAGCTAAATCCCATAAACTATATAAATATATTATGGGGAATTGCTTAAACTTTTTTCCCAAAACCCAGTCAGGATAAGGGCTGGGAGCATTTTTTTCTGTATTGTTTCTTCCCTGTTATTCCTGTACAATTCCCCAATATATATTTATATAAAAGGTGGCTGTGGTACATATTGCGTACTGGTTAGTCTGGTCATAACCATGTGTATAATAAATAATTCTCCTTTTTTAATAAAAAATTTCTGAATTATCTCTATACGAGCAATCCTTAGATTGCGAGTAAGGCATGAGCTGCTTGCAGCGATTGCCCAGGCTGCCGCAGGCCATTACTCCTGTATTCCTTTTTATTATTCATGTACAGTCACCCATATACAGATGTAAACAGAACACATATTAGTTAATCTGGTAGTAACCATATGGAATAATAAATAATTCTTTTTTTAATCTGGATTAATATTCTTGTGAGCAATCGGAGATTGCGAACAAAGGAATGAGCGTAGCGAATGACTAAGCTGCCGCAGGCTGGTATATCCCTCTCTTTTTTATTACTTATGTATTTCTTTTGCAATATATATACCAGGGGCATAATATCCAAGTGGCTGTTTATAATATATGCGGGGACACCCCGCTCCCCGTTACTGCGCATCTTTGCTACGCAAATATGCTTGTTTAAAATACTTTTCCATACGCTACGCTCCTGAAAAAAGTATTTTAAGGTATTAATTTTGTCCTGTTTAATGAAAAAGGACTGGTTTGATATTGGTTATATACTGGTTTCACATTAACTGTTTTTTTAATGTTAAGATTTATATCCAGGACAGGGCAGTTTATAAAGCATCATTAAAAAATCTGGACATTTATATCTGTTACAGGTTTTCTGTATACCAGTTGTAACTGTCCAGATTCTCCTGGATAATATTCCCCATCAATATGAAAAAGTTTTTTGCCTGTCACTACTGTAATAATTAATATATTATCTGTTGTAGTATTCCCTCATGTATATAAATCCATAGTAATTGCATCTTTTGGGGTAATATTCTAAATCCATGTTTTCTATAATATGCAGTTTATACATTTCTTATAGTGGTATTTTCTATTTATGGTTTAAAGATTTATAAGAGAAATAAAATACAGATAAGAAGAAGGGGAGTACACCTTTTGTAAGCATTATTAACAGACAGAAATACATATATGAAGGATGGATACCTGGTTTCTATATCTGGTATGTATATAACAGATTAATAATTTATCTGCCAGTTTTTTGGTATTTTTATAGCAGACTGGTACTATTTTTAATGGATTTTATTGTTTTTAATATTTTTTTGGTATATTATACTGTTTCAGGCTGCCTTTTTATGATGTAAAATATTGACCGGCTTCGGTGCAATCTGTGAAAAGGGCAGAATTTGTCTTTCCTGGTTGCTGGAAAGTTAAGCATTTATAAGGGTTCTGGGATATGTAAGGGGACAAAATTGGACATTTTTTTAATAATTCGGAATGGACATTTTTCTTACTAAAATAATGGGTTCGATAAAATACTGTAAAACCAAGGCTTTAAGCCGAATATTGTATTAATTTTGGTTATATACAGATTTTGAAAAATAAGGATTTGTATTGTAAATAAAGGGCATACCGAACGCATAAGTCGAAGGCAGATTACTATTTTTTAATAATTTGGAAATATATGGGACAAATTCCATCCGGGGGTTTTCACAGGCTGAAGAGGGAATAATAAGATGAAAAATTGAAGCTGGCTTGTGTGTGGAACTGATGGGTGGTTTTGGGTAATAGTGTATTAGGTTTAAAATGTAAATATACCCCCACTGTAATATTTGACACTGAAACCATGCAATACAGGACGTAAAATAAATGTAAGTTCTATTTCCTTCATTTAAAGAACTTGACTTTTAATAACATTAGATATTTAAAACCTGTACTGGTATATTTACAACATATATTTTAATTATGTTAATAATTGTATTTATTAAAACATATATTATAATA
>DKYP01000048.1:9551-10140 GCA_002499945.1 Lachnoclostridium sp. UBA7097 | reverse complement strand
CAGAGGGCTTCTGAAATGCCCTGATTGTGGGCAGACACTTCTGATACATACGGACAACCGCAATCCTGACAGGAATTTATTGGACAAGACTTATTACCAATGCACCACTTACCGTAAAAAGGGAGCGAATTTCTGTACCGCACACCGGATCAGCGCAGGGGATATTGAAAACGCTATAAAAGCGGACATTGACAGGCACGCAGTAAAAGCAATGAAAGACAAAGAGAAATTCATAAACAACGTACTTCTAAGCATGAACGAGAGTAATGCCGAACGGTCGGAAAAGGTAAAGGCGGAGATTGATAAACTCAAAAAGAGGAACGCCGAACTTGACCAGATGTATATACGGCTGTATGAGGATTATTCCAGTGGAAAGCTGTCGGAAAAGAAATTTACCATGATGTCGGCGCATTATGAGCAGGAACAGGACGCAAACGAGGAAAAACTGTCAGAACTGGAAAGGCAGCATAAAGAAAAGTCTGCTGCTGTTACCAATGCGGAACAGTTTACAGAGAGCCTTGCACAGTGCGCGGGAATGAAGAAACTGACAGCAACAGTATTGAACACGCTGATAGAGAAGATAGAAGTA
>DKYP01000048.1:0-9235 GCA_002499945.1 Lachnoclostridium sp. UBA7097 | reverse complement strand
AAATTCGTAGGTCAAATCGACTAACGTACCTATAACAGTAACGCCATAGAACTGGCCCCGGAGGGTACAGGATACAGGGCAAAAACAAGGTTTTCAAAATTCTTTAACCTGCCAGAATTAATATCACTTTTTAAGGAAAGTGCAGACATACAGACACCAGACATGCTGAAACTGCCAGTACCAGAGGCAGTATATGAAAATGTAGTGTTAAAACCAAGCAGTTACCAGAAAGAAATGGTGCAGTCACTGGCGGAACGTGCCGAAGCAGTACGCAGCAGGCTTGTTGAACCGGCACAGGACAACATGTTAAGCATAACAAATGACGGCAGGAAACTGGCATTAGACCAGAGGCTTGTAAACAGCCTGCTTCCAGATGACAGCAATTCAAAGACAAGTGCCTGCGCAGACAGGGCATTTGCCATATGGGAGCAGACAAAGGGACAAAAATCTGCACAGTTAATATTCTGTGATACTTCCACACCAAAAAATGACGGGGAATTTAATGTTTATGATGATGTAAAACAAAAACTTATGGTAAAGGGTGTGCCAGAAAATGAAATAGCATTTATACATACAGCAAATACAGAAACAAAAAAAGCGGAACTGTTTGGCAAAGTGAGAACTGGGCAGGTACGCTTTTTATTAGGTTCAACACAGAAAATGGGCGCTGGTACAAACGTACAGGACAGGCTTATAGCCCTGCACCATCTTGATATACCCTGGCGGCCGGCAGATATCCAGCAGCAGGAAGGCAGGATTTTAAGGCAGGGAAACCTTAACCCGGAGGTAAAGATATTCCGTTATATAACAGAAAATACATTCGACAGCTACTCATGGCAGTTAATCGAAAACAAACAGAAATTCATAAGCCAGGTAATGACAAGCAAAAGCCCTGTAAGAAGCTGCCAGGACATAGATGAAAGTGTATTAAGTTTCGCAGAAGTAAAGGCACTTGCAGCAGGCAATTCAAACATAAAAGAAAAAATGGATTTAGATATACAGGTTACAAAACTAAGGCTTTTGAAAGCAAACCATGCAAGCCAGAAATACAAGCTTGAAGATGATATTTCGCAGAATTACCCTAAAAAAATAGCTGCACTTAAAAGCCAGCTTGAAGGATACCAGGCTGATGTACAGATGTATAAAGAAAATAAATCTGCAAATAAAGATAGTTTTTCTATGGTACTGAAAGACAAACTTTATACAGATAAAAAAGAAGCTGGCACTGTCCTTGTGGGTATATGCAGAAGCACAAAAGTTCCAGAAAACGGGCTTCCCATAGGGGAATACCAGGGTTTTAAAATGGCACTGCATTATAATACATCATTTGCAAATTTTAAAATCAGTTTAACAGGGAAAATAAGCCATGACGCAGAAATTGGCTCTGATATATTTGGAAATATCCAGAGGATAAATAATGTATTGGAGGGAATGGAAAAACATATGGAGGAAACAGGGCGCAGGCTTGATGAAACAGAACACAAGCTTGAAACAGCAAAACGTGAGGTTGTAAAACCATTTCAACATGAACAGGAACTTGCGGAAAAACTTGAAAGGCTTAGCGAACTTAACGCAATGCTGGATATGGACAGCAGTATTAACAGTACAAGAGAAGAAAATATAAAAGAAAAACCAGAAAACAACAGGCTGGGAAATAATAAAGAAGATGGCATTAAAACAGAAAAAAAGGGCAGGGGTAGCCTTACAATAAAAGAAAAACTTGCACTTGCAAAAGAAAAAGCCAGCCAGCGGCAAGAACCAGAAAAGAAAACAGCGGCAAAAAACAGGGCTTCAGAAGAAGTCCTTTAATAATGCTGTACTGGCAGCTTTTAATCAATTTTCCCCTGGAGGATGGAAAACAAGCAAATCCTCTATTTTGCATCCAAGTACAGTACAAAGCTTGCATAAAACAAATACATCAAGCCTGGTTATATTGTTAGTGCAGTAATTGTCAACCTGTTTCCAGTTCATTTCTGCTTTATATGAGAGTTTGTTTTTGCTCATCCCTTTTTCCTGTAAAAGTTTTTCCAGGCGGATTTCCAGATGCCCGTAATCTTCGTCCATTTACTACACCCCGTAATTATAATATTTTTATCATGCTTGCTTTTTTATTATATACTTGGTATAGTATCCTTATAACCCACAACAAGTATTATAATACTTGTTACAGAAACATAAGTTCTAAAGCGGGTGTTAAAAATAAGTAATCCAAAAGGCTGGTAAAAGCAGGTTACTGTGTATCTTCCTGTCTGTCTGGTGTAAATTCAGCAATATCATCAAGTGTGAAACCATCACCTAAAATATTTAATATCATATTAAGTGTATGTGTAGTGACAGACTGGTTTTCTTTTAACCTTTGTATCTGTGACCGGCTTATGCCATAGTATTTATATAGTTTGTACTGGCTTATGCCATTATTTTTAAGGGTCTGGAAAAGCTTGTCAAATTTTATCATGGCTGTAACTTCCTTTTATTATTGTATTGCTTATTTTTAATTATGCCCTTATAATGGAGGTTATTAACAGTTACTAAAATCGGAGATTGTTTTAAAAAGACAGGACAAAATATTAAAAATATATGGAGGGAAATATCGAAAAACAGGTATTTATACCAGAAGATGAAAGGAAGAAATGCCAGAAAGCAGCAGATGCCTTTACAGAGTTATATGAAAATGAAGATACAGTAGTCCTTGATGCCGAGAGGTATGGTTTTGTGAAACTACAGTATTATAATAATAAAAATGGTTTTGACTGTGTAACAACATTTACGGGCAGCAAAAAATTATTCAACAGCCTGTGGGAGGACTGGCTGTATACAAATCTTTTCCAGGTATTGGAGGATGAAGGGGGGCAGAAAGCATGGAATACAGTGGACTTATAAAAAAACTGTCACAGGAAAAAATAGCAGAAATAATGGACAGGAAACGGTATTTCCTTGAAAAATGCAGCAGATGAAAAAACCTTATATTTAATATGGTACAGATTAAACCTTGAACAATATTGTTTTTTTATATATAATAGGGACAGGACATTACAAAACAGAAAGGAAAAATAAAAGCACAATGCAGGGAAATATTAAAGGCACTGTTAAGGACAGCATTTTCTGTAACCTGTTCAAAACCAGGAAATACCTGTTGCAGCTGTACCAGGCACTGCACCCGGAAGATGGCAGCATGACAGAGGATAGTCTTGAAAACATCACAATAAACCATGTATTTACAAATGGCATTTATAATGACTTGTGTTTTATGGCTGGCAGCAGATTAATTTTAATGCTGGAAGCACAGTCCACATGGAGCATGAATGTAATTATAAGGATGTTCATATACCTGGCACAGACATACCATGAATATTTCAAGGGGAACGGCACAGACCTTTACAGAAGTAAAAAGGCTGTAGTCCCAAAGCCTGAACTTTATGTTGTTTATACAGGTAACAGGAAAAAACGGCAGAGATATATATCACTTTCAAAAGAATTTTTTAATGGGGAGAGTGCAGGCATTGAATTAAAAGCCAGGGTAATTTATGCTGGCAAAGGGAATGATATAATAAACCAGTATGTAAAATTTACAAAAGTATACAATGAACAGGTAAAAAAACATGGGAAAAATAAAAAAGCAGTCCTTGAAACAATACGTATCTGCAAGGACAAAGATTTGCTGAAAGAATACCTTGAAAGCAAAGAAAAGGAGGTTGTGGATATTATGATGGCATTATTTGACCAGGAAGAAGTATTTGATACCTATGTAAAAAGCGAAGTAAGGGAAGCAGAAAGAAAAACTAAAAAAGAAACAGCTATAAAATTATTAAAGATGGGGAAATGTTCTATTGATGAAATCAGGGAGCTTTTTCCACAGTTAGATGAAGAAGATATTATAGAAATAGAACAGGAATTTATGCAACGGGTGTAAAGATATATAAACAAAATAATAACAGCCAGGTGCGTGGATAATAATTAAACTTATTATTCCATGCACTTTTTTTATTTAAAAACCTCTGGAGAAACAATCCAGGGGTTTTAGTATTTTACAACCAGTTTAAAATAAATCTTTTGATATATGGGGACGTCCATATGTTGTGCTGGAAATATATAAAAGTAAAATACCATTAAAAATTATTATATCAGACCTGTTTTGTTATGACAGGGATATTTGGAGGAAGTTATGGGACAAAAAAAGATTATAGGGTACATGAGGGTATCAACAAAAGAACAGAAAGAGGACAGGCAGAGAACAGCACTTCTGGAAATGGGAGTGCCAGAGAAACATATTTATATGGATAAACAGTCAGGCAGGAACTTTGAACGCCCGCAGTATAAGAAAATGCTGCGTAAGCTTGATAAAGATACTGTGCTGTTTATAAAATCCATTGACAGGCTTGGAAGGAATTATGCAGACTTAAACGAACAGTGGAGGATTATTACAAAAGAAAAAGGCGCAGATGTTGTGGTTATTGACATGCCGCTGCTTGACACAAGGAGGGAAAAGAACCTTTTAGGGACATTTATCAGTGACCTTGTGCTTAATATTTTTAGCTACGTGGCAGAAAATGAGAGGATTAATATAAAACAGAGGCAGGCAGAGGGCATAGCAGAAGCTAAAAACAGGGGAGTGAAATTTGGCAGACCGCCTATACCACTTCCAGAGAACTTTTACGAAGTACATAAACAGTGGAGGAATAAAGAAATTACATTAAAACAGGCAGCTAAAGAATGTGGAATGGCAGCAAGCACATTTTTTGACAAGGCAAAGGCATTTGAAAAGTCCTGATTTCGGATTTAAGGTAAAAATCGGGAAAGTATACTTTTTCGGATTATCCATTGTGAACATGTAACGATTACTATTATACCATAAAATACCAATTTTACAATAAAAACTTGTGGAAAATCAACAAATTTATTGTGCTGGAAATGACTTCCGAAAAAGTATACTTTTTCGATTTAACACAAAACATCAGAGAGGAGGATAGGGAACAATTAAATATTTTTTAGGTGCTTGTATAACTAGAAATAATAAGAACAATTTATAAAGAAAGGAATGTAATTTTATGGTAAAGATTAGAAAAGTTTTATGTACGTTTTTACCTGTCTTGCTTATAGTTGCACAATTGCCAGTAAATAATGTTCTGGCTGTATCAGCAAATGAATCAAAGACAATAGCAGAGCAAAAAGAGGAAAAGCTTAAACAATACTTAGAAGAAACTAAATCAAAAAATGATAATGGTATCAGACCTTTTTCTGCAACTTCAGAGAAAACAATGATAGAAAATGATTACCTAGAATTTATGGTAGATGATAATGGGCGTTTCACAATTGGAAATGTAGAAGGAAATCCTGATTATACAAGTGATAATAAAGAAATATTGCTTTTTGGGCATCCTGACCCTGGAACATCATTTAGCACTATCCGTATTCAATCAAATGAATATGAAACAAAAGATATAAAATTTAGTGCTGATACTAATGAATATGATACAGAAAATAAAACAGTAACATCTATTATGAATATAGATGGTTCATTTGAAAATGGGGAAATTTATAGTTTTATTGTTACTCAATATCTGGAATTTGTTTCAGGAAGCCATGGAACAGATGATACAGTAAAAATTAATTACACAATAAAGAATAATGGCATTAATACCCAAAAAGCAGGTATACGTATTATGTTAGATACAATGCTTGCTGATAATGATGATGCTCCATTTAAAGTATTGGGTTATGGTAATGTTACTTCAGAATTAGAGTTACATGGTAACAGTTTGCCGTCAACATATCAGGTTTACGATAATTTAGATAATCCAACAACTTTTGCAACAGGAACATTATATTTGGAAAATGACCGTATTCCTGACAAGGTACAGTTTGCTAGATGGGATTATATTGAAGATACTTTTTATAATTATGAAACAACAAATAAAAGATTTGGGGACAGTGCAGTGGCTATTTATTTTAACCCGATTAATATAGAACCAACAAAAAATACAAGTATGTGTACTTATTATGGAGTTAATAGTAACTTAACATCTGATGCAGGCGGAGAAACAGTTGATAGCATTGATGAATCACAATACGGTGTTTTAGTATATGATAGTCTTTCACAAGACTACATTTCGGGTGCTGAAGTTACGATTAATGGAACTTCAGTAATTACAGATGAAAATGGGCTTGCTGTATTTGAAAATTATAAAGATAATAATGGAAAAGCAGTAAATGTTAAGGTATCAAAAGATGGTTATAAGATAACAGAAGTGCCTAGAAATATTTTATGCGGAAGCTTTACAGGAGTTGGAATTGTTTCTGAAAACAGTACATCACAAGAACCATCAGTGCTAAGTGCTGTTATGCAGTCAGGTACAAATATGTATGACCTTCTTACATCTTATGTATATTATGATGAAGCAGATGGAGAAGATAAAAAAGATGGTTCTATTCTCATACGTGTATCTAATGCTGGCACTGCAAATACATACCGTCTTGTACAAGCAGGACAAGTAAAATATGAAAGTACAGATGGGACGTTTACCATTCCAATTGTAACAAAGGATAAAAATGGCAATGATTATGATAAACCACGTATTATTGGTCTGTCCGCAGGGCAGGATGTAAAACTTGAAATGATTAATAGTGGTTTTGGTATAAAAAGTACCAGTCTTCTTGGATTAAAAATAAGCACCCCTACATTTAAAACAGCTGCTGGCAAAAAAGGCTCAATATCAATTGGTGATAAAATTAATTTTACAATTCCAGAAAGTGTTCCATTTTTTGGTAATGCAAAGGTAGATTTTGGTATTATGAACCCATTGCCATTAACCATAAAAGCCGAAAATGGTGGCAAATTTAAAATTGCAATCGGAAAAGATTTAAATGACACTGATTCTTCTGACAAATGGGACAAATTTAAAAAAGATTATAATAAAATGTTAGAAGATATTAAACATATTTCAAAATATAATGAAGTAGCTAATGCCTTTGGTACTGGTAATTTTATTAAAGATACTTATGGAGCGGGTTCATTAAAATTTAAATGTAATCTTACAGGATATGGAGAAGGTGTTGCTGATTCTAATGGAAATTTAAATATTGAATTAGGAATTATATTAACTCTCCAAGAAAAAGGAACATATACTCAATATTTCTTTTTAACAGCAGTTCCTGTTTATTTGACTTTTGGAGAAACTGGGGAAATAGTAACCCAGATAAAAGGAAACCTTGTATATGGAGATAATAATTTTTCTTTTGTTGGTGGTGATTGTACTATAGAACCATCATTTAGCCTGAGTGTTGAAGGTGGAGTAGGCGTAAAAGGTGCTTTAAGTGTTTCGGCAGAAGGAAATGCAAAGATAAAATGGCTTCATAGATTTACAAATAATTACAATAGAGTTTCATTATCAGGAGCTATAGCTGTTAAATTAAAATTACTATTATTTGAAGCTCAAAAATCTTTTGATTCACCTGAATTGACAATATGGGAAACTGATGCCAATAACAGGCAGGCAACGAAAAATCTTAGAGGTTTATGTGAAAATAATAATTTTGAACTTTCAAAGAGAATAAATTCAGGTGTTGAAACATATTCGGCCAATAATTTTTCCCTTGAAGCAATGTATACAGATATTAAGGAAGTTACAGTTAATGGAACATCTTACCGTTTTTATTTAGCCGATGATATAGACAGAACAGATGAAAACCGTACAACTATTGTTTTTCAAAAATATAAAGATGGACAATGGACAGTTCCTGTTCCAATAGATAATGATAAAACAGCTGATTTGAATTTTTCAATAGCAACAGATAATAACAATATTTATGTAGTGTGGGAGAATATGTGCAAAGAATTTGATGAAACTGTAACCTTGTCTGATATGATAAAATCCTGTCAGATTAGTTTATGTAAAATAGAAACAGATAACAATGATACAGTGACAAAATTATTTACTTCAACAGATGATAAAAAAGGTGACTTTTCTCCGTCCATTACTATTGCATCTGATAATAAAGTAAAAATTGTATGGTATAGTAATTCTAACAATTATATCTATGGAAATACAGACGTAGAAAAAGGGAAAGATAGTATTTATTATGCCGAAATTCCATTAGATGGAACTCTCGATAATATTAAACAGGGAAATATTCTTATAGAGAGTGGAAATGTTATGTCTTTAGCAACAGGACGCTTAAATGGTGAGGATATTATTATATATTCCGTTGACGAAGATGGAGATTTTAATACAGAAAATGACATTGTATTATATGCAGATACAGCCCAAAAACCAGAAGTATTGATAAATAAAGATACCATTAATACGAATGCTAAATTTGCTACATTAGATGGAAAGGAAGTTGTGTTTTATTATAGTTCTGGAAATATAGCATATATCACAGAAAAAGCATCAGATATTTCCTATGTATTTGATATAGAAGAAATCCCATTAGGAATAAGTGACAATTTTTCAATTATATCAAATGAAAATGGAAGCAAATGCAGTATTTTATGGAAAAATTCAAATGATGGGAATAATAAAGATATTTATGCTGTTAATTACCAGAATAACAAATGGTCAAAACCTTATATTTTAACTACAGTTAATGGTGAAGATGTAAGTATTCCGTCAGGATATATTGATAGTGATGGTAAATTTAATTTATTTTATGGTTATAATGATGAATCTGGTGCGGTCATAAAGACAGAATCGATAGAATGTGTTACTGATATTTCATTGGATAATGTTTCTATTAATCATGAAAGTGTTAAACCAGGTTCAGGTTTAGATTTTGATATTATAGCATCAAATACAGGTCATAAAGATGTTGACAGCATTAGCATAAAAATATATAAAAATGATGAAATTGTCAAGGAACAAAACATGAGTATAGATTTAGGAATAGGTGTTACATCATCATATAAAGTTACATCAGCCTTTATTGTTCCAGATAATCTTAATGAAGTAACAGATTATAAAATTGAAATTTTAGCCAATGATGAGGAAAACAAATCAGATAACAGTAAAATAATTTCTATAGGATATACAGATATTTCCATACAGGACAATGGCAGATATATGGTATCAGGAAATGAATATATTGCATTAAAAGTTAATAATACATCAAACTTTGATGCTAAAAATGTAAGAATAAGAGTATTTGCTGACAGCATGGATGGGACTGTTATTTATGATAATTATATTGAAAATATGGAAGCTGCTACAGAAAATATTTATAATATTAATATTAACCAGTT
>DKYP01000107.1 GCA_002499945.1 Lachnoclostridium sp. UBA7097 | reverse complement strand
AAAGAAAAAAGAAGTATTTTTGCCGCAGTTCTTTTTGCTGCGGTATTTGGAACAGGGACAGCCGCCTCTGCAATGCACATTATGGAGGGATACCTTCCTCTTGGGTATTGTATTGCATGGGGTGTTATATGTATCCCTTTTCTTGTTACAGGCTTTATTAAGATTAAAAAATGCCTTGCGGACAACCGCCGGAATATAACACTGGTTGCCATGTCAGGTGCATTTATATTTGTTATTTCTTCATTAAAGATACCTTCCCTTACAGGAAGCTGTTCACATATGACAGGAACAGGGCTTGGTGCAATTTTATTCGGGCCTTCTGCTGTAAGTATCCTTGGCATTATAGTCCTTATATTCCAGGCAATACTTCTTGCACATGGCGGAATAACAACACTTGGCGCCAATACATTTTCTATGGCAATAGCAGGGCCTTTTATAAGCTTTGGCATATATAAATTATGCCAGAAACTTAAAATAAACAGGCTTGTGGGTGTATTCCTTGCAGCAAGCATTGGTGATTTATTTACATATTGTATTACAAGTGTACAGCTTGCGCTTGCACATAATTCAGCAGATGGAATAGCAGCCGCAACAGTTAAATTCCTTGGCGTGTTTGCACCTACCCAGCTGCCACTTGCAGTACTTGAAGGAATACTGACTGTACTTATAGTTATAGCACTTGAAACTTATGGCACACAGGAACTTATGGAAATTGGTTTTATTAAAAAGGAGGCAGTAAAATAATGAGTAAAAATAAAAAAGTTACAATAGCACTTCTTATAGCAGCAGCACTTATAATATTTGTCCCTCTTTTTGCACTTAAGGGGGCAGAATTTGGCGGTTCAGATGATGCAGGAAGCGTAATGGTTGAAGAAATAACAGGAAAATATGAACCGTGGTTTACACCTGTACTTGAACAGGCCCTTAATGGTGAAATTCCTGGCGAAATAGAAAGCCTGCTTTTCTGTGTACAGACAGGGATTGGCGTTGGAATTATTGCATTCTGCCTGGGAAGGCTTGTTGAAAGAAAGCATCAGGAGTCATTACATAATAAAGAATAAGCAAAACATTTTTCCGCAAATTCCCTTGCAAAATCCGGGTTTGAATAAAAATACAGATGTGGAAATCCTGCAAAACCTTGTTTCTGCTGGTGTATACATTCCCATTCTATGCTGCGGAACGGCTTTCTGGCAATAAAACTGTTTCCATTATCAGTGCTGCCATAATAATGAAATTCATGTGCTTTAAGCCCGCCAGCCATTTTATAACTACTTCTGCTGCCAGTGTATTCCGCAGGTGACAAAGTTATATACCCAAAATGCTGCAGCTTTCCTTTGTATGATGCAGAAGCAGGAATTACACCTGCAAGTTTATAATTGTGGTGCTTTTTAATATCCTCCATACTTTCATGGAGATATAAAAATCCGCCACATTCTGCTATATAGGGCATTTTCTTATCCGCCAGTGCTTTCTTTACTGAATTTAGCATTGTAGTATTACTGTTTAAAGTACCAAGGTAAAGTTCAGGATACCCACCGCCAAATATACATCCATGTATATCTTCTGGCAGTTCTTTATCATACATTGGTGAAAAATACACTAACTCCGCACCAAGTTTTTTAAGAAGCCTTAGGTTATCTTCATAATAAAAACAAAAAGCTTCATCCATTGCAACACCTATACGTACTTTGCCAGGAATGCAGGCTGGCAGTATTTCTAAAGGCTGCACTTCCATATGGGGTGCACTTTTAGCAATGGAAAGTATTTTATCTATATTTATATATTCTTCTATTTTAAGTGCAAGCCCTTTTATCTTCTCCTTTATATTCTGGATTTCACCAGGCATTACAAGCCCAAGATGCCTGCTTTCAAACTGGTATTCTGGCATTTTGGGCAGATATCCGGCAGCAGTAACCCCAAGTTCTTCTATTAATGGTTTAAGTTCATTATATACCATTCCAGAAACCCCATTTAATATAACAGCTTTAATCCCGGAATTAGTTTTATATTCCAGAAACCCCTTTATATATGGAATAACTGAAAGTCCCATTCCATGTGCATTTACAATAAATATAACCGGCGTATTTGTAACATCTGCAAGTTCATATGAAGATGCCATATATGTTTTAATTCCCGCACCATCATAATATCCCATTACGCCCTCTATAACAGAAATATCTGCATGTACGGCTGTTTCTGCCATAAGATAACGCACAGTGCAATGGTCTGTAAAAAATGTATCAAGGTTTTTAGACGGAGTGCCAAATATGGTTTTATGGAACGCCGGGTCTATATAATCCGGCCCGCACTTAAAAGAAGCTGCACTTAAACCACGGTTTTTTAACGCCTGCAAAAGCCCGCACGTAATAGTTGTCTTGCCACTTCCACTTGAGCCTGCGGCTATCATAATTCTTGGAATTTCCATAACTCCCCCTCAATCCTTAAACACGTTCCAGCACTATTATCCATACAGGGTTTAATCCCATCATCATATGGTAATTACCTGCTTCCTTTGCTTTACTAACTGTTATACATGTAATATCTCCATGCAGTCCTTTTTCTTTTATAATACTTTGCACTTCTATAATAGTTTCAAGCGTAACCGCATTAATTACAATTCTTGCATTACCATTTTTACCAAATATAATATCAATAATCTGGTTTAATCTTCCAGAACTTCCGCCTATAAATACATGTGTTGGCACTTCAAGCCCATCTAAAATGCCAGGTGCTTCACCTTTTATTATTTCCAGGTTATCTGTTCCATGAAGGATTTTATTCCGCTCTATAAGTTTTATTGCTTCTTCATTCTTCTCAACCGCATAAACCTTCCCATTATATGCCATCCTTGCACATTCCACCGCCACAGAACCGGTTCCAGCACCTATATCATAAACTACCGAATCTCTAGCCAGATGAAGTTTGGAAACAGATATTTCCCGTATCTCCTCTTTGGTCATAGGGACATTCCCGCGTATAAACTGGCTGTCTGGTATTCCATGTGTTACAATATTTTCTTTTGCAAAAGGATTCTCTATAATTGCACAATAAAGGAAACCTTTATTAATAAATCCAGTAAAATCCTCCGGGCTTCCAGAAATAATTTCTTCACCGCTATATCCGAAATTACAGCCAATATGGAAAACAAGTTCTTTAAACCCGTATTTTATACAAATATCTGCAAGGCCTGCCACACTGTCCTTCATTCCAAGAAGTATAAATGTTTTTTCATTGCTTTTAATTGCTGCAATTACATTTTGCGTCCTGCCATGAAGGCTTAAAAGTTTTATATCCTGCCAGTTAATTTTTAACCTGGCGGCAAAATACGCTACAGAAGATATTCCTGGTATAATATCTATATTATATCCTGCCAGTTCCTGCAACTTTTCATACAGCCTGCCTGCCCCGCTGTAAAAGCCAGTATCACCAGAAAGCATAATTGCAATATTTTTATATTGTGGATTCTCTTTAATATAGTTATATATTATATCTGCATCATAAGCATTAAACATTTCTTTATCTTGGGCATTAATAACAGCCTTTGCAGTTTCAAGAAGCCTTCCAGAACCAATTACAAGTCCTGCACTCTCCAGTGCTTCCTTTCCAGCAATAGATAAAGTCCCTGTATTTCCCATGCCTGTTCCAATTAATGATATTTCTTTCTGGATAATATTGCTTTCTATACTGGTAATGCCAGTTATCCCGAGGATTTCACCTAATGAATAACCTTCCCCTTCCACAGGTCTTTTTATAAGAATTACTTCTGTCCCTGTTTCCCTTGCAGCATCAATTTTTTCCTGGAACCCCCCGGCATTGCCACTTTCTTTTGTAACAATAAAAGCCGCCCCCGTCTGTTTTATTATTGCAGTATTTATTTCTTTAGAAAAAGGCCCATGCATTGCAATTATCTGTCTTCCTTCAAGCCCTGTATTATTACATGCCTCTATTGCTTTGGCAGATGGAAGCACCCTTGCTGTAATACGGCTTTTATCCCTTATCTCCCCACAGAATACAGGCAGTTCCTTGCTTCCTGTGGTTAATAATATCCGGCCTGTGGTTTTATCCAGATACTTTGCAGCCTGCAGGGCATCCGGAAATATTTTTATGCCATCATTATATATATTGCTGCCTGTTTCACTGCGCAAAAGACGCAGATAAGCAGTATTTGTCTTAATACAGGCATTCCTGGCATTTTCAGATATTACAGAAGCATAAGGATGTGTTGCATCTATTACATAAGAATATTTATTATCTTCACCAAGAAGCATACAGATTTCATTACAATCCATACGCCCGCATATAACATTAACATTTTCTGATTTAGGAAGAAGCTTTTCACCATAATCTGTTGCAACACATATTGTACACTTTCTGTTATTAGCATTAAATATTTCTGCAAGCTTCCTGCCTTCGCTTGTCCCGCCAAATACCAGGACTGGTTTATCCAATATATTATTCTCCAATTTTATATCCCCTTGGTGTAACCATCATGCCATTAATAACTTTTGTCTGTGAATTTCCAATAAATACAGTTGTAAACATATTTACAGTAATTCCTGCAAGTTCTTCTAATTTATAAACCGCCCATGTTTCCCCATCCCTGCCAATATTTTCTGTAACCCCGCATACAGTTTCTGGTGAAGCATATTTTAATATAAGCTGGCACGCTTTTTTAAGATAACCTGCCCTTTTTTTACTGGAAGGGTTATAAAGGCATATAACCAGGTCAGCATATGCCGCAGCAAGTATACGCTTTTCTATTTTCTCCCATGGTGTAAGCAGGTCGCTTAAGCTTATAACCGCAAAATCCTGTATTAAAGGTGCTCCAAGCAGTGCTGCACCTGAACTTGCAGCGGTAACACCTGGTACAACTTCAAGTGTAATATCTGGATAAGCACGCCCTGTCTGGTACATTAACTCCGCCATCCCATATATTCCTGCATCCCCGCTGCATACCAGTGCAACATTTTTCCCTTCAGCCGCTTTTTTAAAACATAATGCGCATCTTTCTGCCTCCTTTGTCATCCCGGTTGAAAGAAACTCTTTATCCTTAAAATAACGCCTGACAAGTTCTATATAAACTTTATACCCAATAATTGTATCACAGAATGAAAGCACTTCAAATGCTTTTAATGTCATATTTTCCAAATCCCCCGGCCCAATCCCGGTAATATATATTTTACCCAAAATCCACACTCCATTTTTTAATTGCGGCGGCAACTGTAATTCCATTGCCCGCCTGTTTCTTTAATATAAGTTTCTTTTCCCCCTGTGGAAAAAGCGCCGCCCGTTCACATACATTGCCAGTACCTGTTACTTCCTGGACAAAACCAGAAAAGCTTGTACTATCTGTTACAGTATTAAGCTGCGCTGCACTATAAAACGAAAGCTGCCATTTATTTTTCTCCGCCAGTTGCAGAATACCAGTTTCATTTTTCTTAATATCTATAGTTGCTATATCTGATACTGCATGTACAGATATATCTGCAGATTTTAAAGCTTCCCTGATAAAAGAATTAACTTCATTATAGGTTTTAGACTTACGGCAGCCAGCACCAATAGTAATTACTTTTGGTACCAGATGAAGCAATGCATTATCTTTACTATTAAGTATACCTTGTTTCTTAAAACTAGTAAACGGTGAAATTACAATAGCATGTATGCTATTTGCATGTATGCCATTATTATCTGTATTATTGCAAACAGAACCTGCAGGAACTTTATTAATATAAAAATTCCCTGGTATATTTCCTTTTATTTCTGCATCACAATAAACCATAATATTTTTTCCTTCAATAACTGCTGCCTGTATCTTTTTGGCAATTTCCATATTATCTATATATAAATTATTCTGTGCTGCAAATAAATCTATTGCAATTTTTTTATGTATATCAGAAGACGTAGTAATAACAGGATTTGCATTAATCCCTGCCGCAATAATCCTTGTCCATTCATTTGCCCTGCCAAGATGCCCTGACAATAAAGAAATTACATTAACCCCCATATCATCAATAACTATAACTGCCGGGTCGCTGCATTTGCTTTCAACAAAAGGTGCAATACTGCGTACAGCTATTCCACATGCACCTGTAAATATTATAATATCATCTTCTTTAAAATGTATACCAGTCCATTCCTTTAAAGTACAGGTTATATTTACAATACCATCACAGAAAATATCACTTTTTGCAGTATACACATTTACAACACAATTATTTACAATGCAGATATCCTTAAGCCGGAGCGACAGTCCCGCACCATATCTTGTAAAACTTATTATTGAAACCTTTAAACCTTTATAAGATTTTCCCATAAAGAATTTCCTTCCATATAACCAAATGTTTCCTTATCATTAAAATATTCTAATAAACTTTCCCTGATTTTTGGATAAAAAGACGGGGATAAATCTTTAAATTCCATATGGCTGTACATAAATGACTTAGTATAATCCACCATGCTGCCCATTGAATCTAACAACATTTTTACAATAGCTAAAGTTTCCAGTACATCTTTATTATAAACAGCTAATTCAAGCTTACATGATCCGGTATGATATCTGCCCATATCAAAAAGTGCAGCCAGCCCGCTTTTTTTCTCAATCCATTTTCCAGCCAGGCTTATATTATCCTCCTGCATTGAAAGCATATACAGGCTGTTCATTACCAGATTTAACATCTGGTACTCCGAAAACAGTATTTCCTCATATGCCTTATATGCTTCCTTTATATGGTTTGTTTTGCTGTAAAGGACTGCCTGTTTCCTCTTTCTTTCAGCACCCTCCTCTGAAAAATACTGTAAATATCTTTCTGCTTCTTTATAATCTTCTTTGCGTATATAATACCCAAATAAAGAACCAGCAGCTTCCCTTTGTATACTGGCATTGTCACTTTCCATTACCTGCTGGTACCATTCTAAAATCTGCTTTTCATAAAGCTCCTTATCTTCTATTCCTTTCCCGGCAAAAAACAGGTGGCGGGCATCAGCAATTATTGCTATCTGCCATATTAACTGGTAACAGTTTGGATATTGTTTTATAATACCTGAAACATACTGGAATACATCATTATAATTTTCTGTTTCAAATTTATTGTCAATTTCCTTAATTATATTCGCAATTTCTTCATTTGATAACTGTTCATTATATGACAGAAGTGTTTCCAATGTAATACCTAAAAGCCTCGCAATAGGTGCTAAAAGTGAAATATCAGGCTGTCCTTTTCCACGTTCCCACTTATTTACCGCAGGTGCAGTAACTCCAAGACGCTTTGCCATCTCTTCCTGTGTCATGTTTTTCTCTTTCCTGTACCTGCGGATTACTTCTCCAATTTCCATTATATATTCCCCCTCTGTTAATCTGTAATTTAATCTTATATTACCAGAGTAAAATATATAACACAACTGAACAGGAGTAAACTTTTACTCATAAAAATTAACCAGAAAGCAAAAAGGAACATTCATTATTGCCACAAAATAATTACTGCCTTTTGCGGTATTTTTTCATAATTACCAGTTCATATATTACCATTACTGATATAACAAGAACCATACACCCCGCTACAGATAAAAATACCAGTGGTGAATTTTGCCCTGCCAGTAATAAAGGCAGTCCAAGTATTATAAAAACTATTCCAAAAATGCAGTACAATTTCCCCATTGCCTTGTTATAATTACTGGTATCATTAACCTCACACATTTTTACATTTGCCCAGAAGCCAACGGGCTCTTTGGCACAAAATGATGAAATCCCGATTCCAATAAAAATCACTCCCGCAATACACCATATAACAAATCCAATTATACTTCCTGCGTCCATATCCAATTCCCCCCTCCGGCTGGTTTATTGTTTTTTTCTTAATATATCCATATATCTTATATTATTTTTTTCATTTGTTGCCTTTATAGAAATTTTACCATTTTAAATCCACCAGCACATCTTGTTATACTTCTTTCTCTAAAACACATTCCAACTGGCAGTCATATGGCTCTTTTCTAACATGCTCTGCATTATACACCTCTGCTTCTGTACAGCCCATAGCTTTATAAAATGCCTGGCTTTCAACAGCAGAATGGGAAGAAATATATAGTTTCCTGGCTCCGTTTTCCTTTGCCCATTCTTTTGCTGCAAGAAAAAGTTTTTTGCCAATCCCTTTTTCCCGCATATCTTCTGATACATGGATACTTGATAAATCAAGATATTTCTGTTCCCCGCCAGACAGACCAGGCTCCACTGAAACAAAACCTTTAAGACATCCATTATAAAAAGCGGCATATACAAAACCACCTGTTGCAACTGTGTTTTTTAAACATTGTACTAATATTCCATAATCTTTTTTTGTCCAGTCATCAACAAAAGGGTCATCTTTAATTATCCACATATTATTTTCCCTGCGCCAGCACTTTGTAACTACCTGGTGGCGGATAAAATCTTTAAATAATTCTATACATATTTCATCTTCCTGTAACTGTTTATATTCTGGCATAACATCTGCTACTAAAAACATATACAAA
>DKYP01000050.1 GCA_002499945.1 Lachnoclostridium sp. UBA7097 | reverse complement strand
CCTTTAGGTGATGGGTAGTTCACAAATAAATACTGGCTCTGCCTTTTTTAACCATGATAATATTAAAAATTATTCAACAGCAATATGTATATCCATATGCCATTTTCCATTAAGATAATACTCTTTTTCAAAACATGCTAAAACTCTTCTGTCATTTTTCTGCTTAATCCCGTTTATTTTCATATTGGTCATAAGCATTTTATAGGCATTTGGAATAACATAAAATGGTGAAAGCTCGGATTCATTTACTGTAATTACAATATACCTCTGTTTTTCCTGCCTGGTAATCTCAAACTCTTTGTTATTTGCATTATTTTTTAATATTTCTTCATCTAAAATTAACGCTGCTGCATAACCATGCATATTATGTACGTTTATCTGTTCCTGTGATACCACTGGGAAATCCCAGCCAATTATTTCAGGCTGGCTTATGCCAAGCTTTTCTGCCCATTGTCCTGCATGCCTTATGGCGTCCTCTTACGGCTCTCTGCTGATAACAGCATAACTTGCATAACTAAACGCTACTATATCCTTAAAACAGATATCAGAATATGCCTCATCTGGTACATTCATGTCCTCCCGCACAAGTTCATCCATAGTACATGAAAATAAATTACATAATTCTATTACCTTGTCCATTTCAGGATAAACTGCATCTAACTCCCACTTTGAAACAGTCTGCCTTGATACGCCAAGCTTCTCCGCCAGCTCTTCCTGTGTCATTTTATTTCCCATTTTCCTTAAGAATTGTAAATTCTGTCCAAAACTCATTTAACCTGGCCTCCTTTTTATTGGTGTGTTGTATTTACGTGACAGGATTATTATAAGTTTTGTATAGGAATTTTTCTACCAATCAGAAAGTTCTGTTTTTGGATAAAATGCAACTTTAAGTTGCGGTTGCAATTAGTATTAATAATATAATCCTAACTCTTTAAACAATCCAGATGGATTAACTGCCATAACCTTGCTTTTGGTAAAATCTTTCAGGTTTCTTGTAACAATATAGTCTGCTTTAATGCGTAAAGCACAGGCACTTTGTATAGCATCTTCATAATCTTTAAAATTCATACTTGCTGCTTTAATTAAATCACTGCTTTTCAAATCAGAAATTGAAAAAATCAAGGACAAATAACCAAGAACTTCTTTAATTTTTTCTGCGTCTAACTCTTTTCTCATAATATAGACAATATTTGGAATTGATAATGCAGAAACTACTCCTGAAATCCTTCCGTTTTCACAAAGTTTAAAAAGTTTTGCAGAATCTTCATATAGTCCTGGACGTTTACATAATACATCTAAAATAATATTTGTATCAGCCAATATCTTCATATTTTGTTATTCTCTCCAGTTTTGATGCTTTATCATCGTAATCCCCTTTCAATATTCCAACAAGGGAATCTGTAAGGAATGAAACATTTTTATTATGTGAAACCAGCCTGGCAACTTCCTTGCCATTTTCTAAAACAATAACTTCCCCGCCAGCCTGTACCATTTGCAGATATTTTCCAAAATTATTCTGGATGTCTTTTGCTGTTGCTGTTGTCATAGTACCACCTCCCTTGATAAAATTATTATATGTTGTTTTAATTATTTTATCAAGAATTTAAATATACTTTTTATAAGAAAAAGACAACCTGGATAAATCCAATCCTGGCTGCCTTTAAACTTATACTAATAATTTTCTTTTATTTTACTATACGTGCTTTTAACACACCATCAATGCTGTTTAATTTATCTGCCATTTCTTGTGTGCTTTCTGAATCTATATCAAATACACAGTATGAATAATTCCCTTTGCTCTTATTGGTCATATGTGCTATATTTACATCCCCAAATACATTGGTAAGACGGTTTAACATTCCAGGTACGTTTTTATGTGCTACTGTAATCCTTCCCTGGGCACTGCACTCGCCTGCGTCACATGCTGGGAAGTTTACAGAATTAATTATATTTCCATTCTCAAGAAATTCACGTATCTGGTTCACTGCCATAACTGCGCAGTTGTCCTCGGATTCTTCTGTCGATGCGCCAAGGTGCGGGGTTGCAATTACGTTTGGCATATTGGTTACAGCAGGGTTAGGGAAGTCTGTTACATATTTTGCAACTTTTCCTGATTCAAGTGCTGCTTTCATATCCTCATCATTTACAAGTGTATCCCTTGCCATATTAAGGATAACTACGCCATCTTTCATTTTATCAAATGCTTCTTTATTTAACATTCCTTTTGTATTTTCAAGAAGAGGCACATGGATTGTTATATAATCGCACTGGCTGTAAATTTCATCATAAGTTTTTACAATATTGATATCCCTTGAAAGTGAAAGGGCATTTTTTACTGAAAGGAACGGGTCTACACCATATACTTCCATTTTCATGCGGTTAGCTACATTAGCAACAAGCACGCCTATTGCACCAAGACCTATTACGCCGATTTTCTTGCCCATAAGTTCTGTGCCTGCAAACTGCTTCTTTGCCTTTTCCATATCTTTGCTGATATTCTGGTTATCTTTATTTGCCTTTACCCATTCAATGCCACCATTAATATCACGTGCTGCCATTAACATTCCTGCAACAAAAAGTTCTTTTACACCATTTGCATTTGCCCCTGGTGTATTAAATACTACAATTCCTTTGTCTGCGCATTTGTCAACAGGTATATTATTATAACCCGCCCCTGCCCTTGCAACTGCAAGAAGGCTGTCTGGAAGTTCCATGTCATGCATTGATGCACTTCTTACAAGGACTGCCTGTGCATCTGCAAAGTTATCTGTTTTTTCATATCCATCTGTAAAATTACCAAGCCCTACTACGGCTATTGGATTTAAACATGTATATTTAAACATTATGCATTTCCCTCCTCAAACTTCTTCATAAAGCTTACAAGCTTTTCAACGCCCTCTTTTGGCATGGCGTTGTAAATACTTGCCCTCATGCCGCCTACTGTGCGGTGTCCTTTAAGGTTTACAAGGCCTTCTTTTTCTGCTTCTTTGACAAACTTTGCATCAAGTTCATCATTTCCTGTTACAAATGGTACATTCATAAGAGAACGGTCTTCTTTAACAACTGTTCCTTTAAAAAGCCTGCTCTGGTCAAGGAAATCATAAAGTATTTTTGCTTTTTCTTCGTTTCTCTGCTTCATAACTTCAAGCCCGCCCATTTTCTTAAGCCACTTAAATACTTTTCCGCAGATATAAATTCCATAAGCAGGAGGTGTATTATACAAAGAACCATTATCTGCATGTGTTTTATACTGTAACATTGTTGGTGTTCCTGGAAGTACATCTTCTGTTATAAGGTCCTCACGCATAATTACAATTACAACACCGGCAGGCCCGATATTTTTCTGTACACCACCATAAATTATGCCATATTTTGACACATCAACCGGTTCTGATAAAAAGCATGAAGAAACATCTGCAACAAGTGTTTTGCCTTTTGTATCTGGAAGTTTCTTATACTTTGTGCCATATATTGTATTATTTTCACAAATATATACATAATCCGCATCTTCAGAAACTGGCAAATCTGAACAGTCAGGAATATATGAGAATGTTTTATCCTCAGAAGATGCAATTTTATTTGCCTTTCCATATTTGGAAGCTTCCTGCCATGCCTTTTTTGCCCACTGTCCTGTAATAATGTAGTCAGCAACTTTGTTTTTCATAAGGTTCATAGGTATCATTGCAAACTGCTGTGAAGCGCCGCCTTGCAGGAACATTACCTTGTAATTGTCTGGAATACCCATAAGTTCCCTTAAATCCTTTTCCGCAGTTTTGATAATATTGTCATATGCTTTGGAACGGTGGCTCATCTCCATAACAGACATTCCTGTTCCCTCATAATCTAACATTTCTGCTGCTGCTTCCTTTAATACCTCTTCCGGTAATACCGCCGGACCGGCTGAAAAATTATAAACTCTGCCCACTTTAATGTGCCTCCTTTTGTATATATTAGTTTCTGCCCTTTTTGATGTCATTTTCATCAAATGCTTCATCAATGTTTTTGCCTGGTGCTACCATTGGAAATACTTTATCATCACTTTGTATTATACATTCAATAACAACAGGCACATCACTTTCTAATGCTTCTTTAAGCACTGGTACAACATCTTCTTTTTTCTCCACCCTGAATGCTTTCGCACCCATTGCTTCTGAAAGTTTTACATAATCAAGGCTGTCATTTAATACTGTATGCGAATATCTCTTTCCATAGAACAATGTCTGCCACTGGCGCACCATTCCAAGCACATGGTTATTAAATACTATTTCAATAACTGGCAGCCCGCTTCTTGAAGCTGTGATAATTTCATTCATATTCATGCGGAAACAGCCGTCACCTGCTATATTCACAACGGTTTTATCAGGAAATGCTGCCTTTGCGCCTATTGCAGCACCAAGCCCGTATCCCATTGTACCAAGCCCGCCTGATGAAATTAATGTGCGTGGCTTTATATATTTATAATATTGTGCTGCCCACATCTGGTGCTGTCCTACCTCAGTTGCAATAATTGCATCACCTTTTGTAAGTTCATAAAGCTGTTCAATAATATAAGGGCCTGTAAGTACCTCTTTATTATATGTAAGAGGCAATGCATCTTTACGTGCCATTACTTTATCAATCCATTCTTTATGGTAGAGCTGTTCAAGCCTTGAATTAAATATTTCAAGTACTGATTTTACATCACCTGTTATGCTTAAGTCAACAAAAATATTTTTATTAACTTCTGCTTCATCCACATCTACCTGGATTATCTTTGCATTTCTGGCAAAAGTTGCTGTATTTCCTGTTACCCTGTCTGAAAAACGTGAACCAAGGACTATAAGCACATCACACTCTGATACACTTAAATTGGCTGTTTTAGTGCCATGCATTCCAAGCATGCCGATATAGTATTCATTATCACCTGGAAAAGCACCTTTGCCCATAAGCGTATCTGTAACAGGTGCATCAACACGTTTTGCAAATTCTTCAAGTTCTTTGGAGGCGTCTGATATAACAGCACCGCCCCCTGCAAATATTACTGGTTTCTTTGCAGAACGTATAATTTTAATTGCTTCTTCTACTGCATGCCCGTCAATTTTATCTGTGCTTCTCTGTACCAGCTCTGGTACTTTCCTTGTATAGTCTGCTTCATCGCTTGTAGCATTCTTTACAATATCTACAAGTACAGGCCCTGGCCTTCCTGAACGTGCTATCTTAAATGCCCTCCTGATAGTTGGTGCAAGTTCCTTTACGTCCTTGACAATAAAACTGTATTTGGTAATTGGCATTGCTATTCCTGCAATATCTATCTCCTGGAAGGAGTCCTTGCCAAGCAGGGAAAGCCCTACGTTACATGTAATTGCCACAACCGGGACTGAATCCATATACGCTGTTGCAATACCTGTTACAAGGTTCGTTGCCCCAGGCCCGCTTGTTGCCATGCATACGCCAACCTTCCCTGTTGCACGTGCATAACCGTCAGCAGCATGTGCAGCGCCCTGTTCATGTGAAACAAGTATATGCCTTATCTCGTCCTGGTGTCGGTATAACTCATCATAAATATTTAAAATTGCCCCGCCAGGATAGCCAAAAATAGTGTCAACTCCCTGTTCTTTTAAACATTCAATAACAATCTGGGAACCTGTCATTTGCATTTTAGTAACCAGCCCTTTCTTTTTTATATAAAATCAGTTAATTTTAAGGATTGCCCCTTTATCTGCTGATGTCACCATCTGGGCATACCTTGCAAGATAACCTGTCTTTACCCTTGGTTCTTTTGGTGTCCATGCAGCTTTGCGCTTTGCAAGCTCATCATCAGGTACTTTTACATTAATTGTATTGGAAGGGATGTCTATTGCAATAATATCCCCTTCTTCTATAAGGGCTATTGGCCCGCCTACTGCTGCTTCTGGTGAAACATGGCCTATTGATGCACCCCTTGATGCACCTGAAAAACGCCCGTCTGTAATTAAAGCAACGCTTGAACCAAGCCCCATCCCTGCAATGGCTGATGTAGGGTTTAACATTTCCCTCATGCCAGGACCTCCCTTTGGCCCTTCATAACGGATAACCACAACATCACCAGGAACAATCTTTCCGCCCTTAATTGCTTCAATAGCATCTTCTTCACAGTCAAACACCCTTGCAGGCCCTTCATGTACCATCATTTCAGGCACAACTGCTGAACGCTTTACAACACAGCTGTCCGGGGCTATATTGCCACGCAGCACTGCAATCCCGCCTGTTTTACTATACGGTTCATTAACCGGGCGTATAACTTCTGTATTCTTATTAACACAGCCTTCAATATTCTCCCCAACAGTTTTTCCTGTTGCAGTAATTAAATCTGTATAAAGAAGTCCTTTTTTATTTAACTCATTCATAACTGCATAAATGCCGCCTGCTTCGTTTAATTCTTCCATATAATGGTGTCCTGCTGGTGCAAGGTGGCAAAGGTTAGGTGTCTTGGCACTAATCTGGTTAGCAATGTCAAGGTTAATCTCTACACCTGCCTCATGTGCAATTGCTGGTAAATGCAGCATTGTATTTGTAGAACATCCAAGTGCCATATCAACAGTTAAAGCATTCATAAATGCCTTCTCTGTCATTATATCCCTTGGACAGATATTTTTCTCATAAAGTTCCATAACTTTCATGCCTGCATGTTTGGCAAGCCTTATCCTCTCTGAATAAACAGCAGGAATTGTCCCATTGCCCTTAAGCCCCATTCCTATTGCTTCTGTAAGGCAGTTCATGCTGTTGGCTGTGTACATTCCTGAACATGAACCACATGTAGGGCATGCATTGCATACATAGTTATCCACTTCTTCATCAGACATTTTCCCTGCTGCATGTGCGCCTACTGCTTCAAACATAGATGAAAGGCTTGTCTTCTGCCCGTTTACATGGCCTGCAAGCATAGGTCCGCCACTTACAAATATTGTTGGCACATTAACCCTTGCTGCAGCCATCAGAAGCCCAGGCACATTTTTATCACAATTCGGAACCATAACAAGTGCATCAAACTGGTGCGCAAGTGCCATGCACTCCGTTGAATCTGCTATTAAATCCCTTGTAACAAGGGAATATTTCATTCCAATATGCCCCATTGCAATGCCATCACATACTGCGATTGCAGGAAATACTATTGGTGTACCCCCTGCCATTGCAACGCCTGTTTTAACTGCTTCAACAATTTTGTCAATATTCATGTGCCCTGGCACAATTTCATTATATGAACTTACAATGCCTACAAGCGGCCTTTCAAGTTCCTCCTCTGTAATGCCAAGTGCATTAAATAAAGACCTGTTAGGCGCTGTCTGCATCCCTTTTTTAACTACATCACTTCTCATTATCTATATTACCTCTTTTCCCTGCCATTTTTACAGCCTATATATGCGCTGCAATCAAATCACCCATCTGTTTTGTACCAACAAGTGTTTTGCCATTATCCATTATATCAACTGTCCTGTAACCTTCTTTAAGCACCTGCTTTACAGCTTCTTCTATTGCATCTGCTTCTTTTTCAAGGTCAAATGAATAACGTAACATCATTGCTGCGGAAAGTATTGTTGCTATAGGGTTTGCCTTGTCCTGCCCTGCAATATCAGGCGCTGAACCGTGGCTTGGCTCATACAGCCCAAGCTTTGTAGCACCAAGGCTTGCTGATGACAACATGCCGATAGAGCCTGTAACCATACTTGCCTCATCCGAAAGAATATCACCAAACATATTTTCTGTAAGTATTACATCAAACTGCTTAGGGTCGCGTACAATCTGCATTGCACAGTTATCTACAAGCATATCTGTTAATTCAACTTCAGGGTACTCCTCAGATACCTCTTTTACAACTTTGCGCCACAGCCTTGAAGAATCAAGCACATTTGCCTTGTCAACACTGCATACCTTTTTATTACGCTTCATAGCAACATCAAATCCCCATCTTGCAATACGCCTGATTTCATTCTCATCGTATGTAAGGGTATCAATTGCCTTCAATACACCATTTTCTTCTATAGTCTTGCGTTCACCAAAGTAAAGGCCGCCAGTAAGCTCCCTCATAACTACAAAGTCAAAACCACCATCTGTAATTTCTTCTTTAAGCGGACATGCCCCGCTTAATTCATCAAAAAGGACAGCCGGGCGTATATTTGCATAAAGCCCGAGCCCCTTGCGGATTTTAAGCAGTCCTGCCTCCGGCCTTTTATCAGGTGGCAGCTTATACCAGCCTGACTTGCCAACATCACCACCGACAGCCCCAAGCAATACAGAATCTGCCGACCTTGCTTTCTCTAACGTTTCATCAGTAAGCGGCTCACCATATGCATCTATCGAACAGCCGCCCATTAAAAGCTCCTGGTACTCAAAAGTATGCCCATACTTTTCACCAGTCTTGTCTAAAACCTTTCTGGCTTCTGCTATAATTTCAGGCCCAATGCCATCACCTGGAATAACTGCAACCTTATAATTCATAACCTACGCTTCCTTTCTGTGTATAACTTATATAAATAATAACTATTCTCTATAAAAAACACTATTTTATAGTGTATACAGAAATTATTGTGATGTCAAGCTGTAGAGAGTTTAAGTTTCATGTTTTTTAATTCCAGGCTGCAAAACAGACAGTATACTACCAGACCTTTTTTAATATTCTAAATCCAGTACTTCTTGACATTTTCCTCAGCTTCATATAAAGACAAGTTAAACTTTTCAGCCACACGCTGGACTGTTTCATCAAATGAAACCCCAACTTCCTTATAAGTTACCACTGCACCTTCTATCCTGCCCTCATTATACTTTTCACGTTCCCTCATCATCAATGTCATATATTCCACCTGCCATTCCTTGTTTTCTTTGATTTTTGCAACTTCTTGTGCTAATTTTTCTGTAAAACCATCTTCTGCAGTACTGCTTTCTATAAATTTCAATATGTTTTTTGCATCTTTGTTAATCCTGCCCCTTGTTCCAGTAGTATTAAAGAAAACTTTAATTGTACCATCATTTAAAAGCAATTTCTTATCTTCCATGCACACATTCTGGAAAGTATATTTCCACCGGTCTTTGCCAAATGCATCAAATGTACAGATAAAGATAACAAAACTCTGTGGCAGCCCGCTGTAATCTGCACCTTTTTCAATTTCATTTAAATCTATCATACCTGCATAATACCTTGTCCTTTTTGGCAGGTTCTTATTGCTTGTGGTCTGGATTTCCACATTATAGACCGTGCCTTTGCCATCCTTAAGGTATACATCAAGACGTATGCTTTTACTGTCCTTTGCAATGTCTATGGTCTTCTGCTCTTCTGGATATTCGATATGGTCAATTGAAATATCCAGCAGCCTTTCTAACAGCCCTTTGCATAATTCTGGATTACGCATTACCTTCGCAAATATAAAATCATTTGAAATTTTTAAATTCTCCCAAAGCTCATCTTCCGAAATGGTTATATTAATTTTATTTTTATTCCTTAAATCCACTATGGTAAATATTCCTTTCCCTGTATATACTCTTCCCTTGTGTTGTCCACTCTTTATAAAACTTTATTCCTGTTATATACCAGTTTCATTTTATTTATCCACTACAAATATTGTACTTTGATACTTTAAATCCAGTATTTCTTAACATTTTCCTCAGCTTCATATAAAGGCAAATTAAATTTTACAGCAATACGGCTTACTGTTTCATTAAATGAAAGCCCCATTTCTTCCTTATAAATTGACACTACACCCTCTATTCTACCCTCTATTCTGCCTTCTGTCCTGCCCTCATTATACTTTTCACGTTCCCTCATCATCAATGTCATATATTCCACCTGCCATTCCTTATTTTCTTTTATTTTTATAACCTCTTGTGCCAGTTTTCCTGTAAAATTATCCTCTGCTGCACTACCCTCTATAAATTTTAATATATTCTTTGCATCTTTATTAATCCTGCCCTTGGTTCCAGTAGTGTTAAAGAAAACTTTAACTGTACCATCATTTAAAAATAATTTCTTATCTTCCATGCACACATTCTGGAAAGTGTACTTCCACCGGTCTTTGCCAAATGCATCAAATGTACAGATAAAGATAACAAAACTCTGTGGCAGCCCGCTGTAATCTGCACCTTTTTCAATTTCATTCAAATCTATCATCCCTGCATAATACCTTGTCCTTCTTGGCAGGTTCTTATTGCTTGTAGTCTGGATTTCCACATTATAGACCGTGCCTTTGCCATCCTTAAGGTATACATCAAGGCGTATGCTTTTACTGTCCTTTGCAATGTCTATTGTCTTCTGCTCTTCTGGATATTCGATATGGTCAATTGAAATATCCAGCAATCTTTCCAACAGCCCTTTGCATAATTCTGGATTACGCATTACCTTTGCAAATATAAAATCATTGGAAATTTTTAAATTCTCCCAGAGTTCATCTTCCGAAATTGTTATATTAATTTTATTCTTATTCCTTAAATCCACTATGATAAATATTCCTTTCCCTGTATATATTTTTTCCTTATGCTGTCCGTCTTTATGCTTAATTGTAACATTATTTATAAAATGTATCAAGCGCAATTCTATAAAACAATACTTCCGGTCCTGATACACTTATATCCAGATACATTTAAAATAACCGGTGGACAAATACAATGTCCACCGGTAAATATTCCCCATTATCAATAATACTACTTATCCAGTAATGGCGGTTGCTGATATAACTTACGCCCAACTCTTTTTTTAATTTTGCAACCTCTTCAATTTCTTCAAGTATTGATAACTGGTCAAAAAGATTGCAGTTAATTTCCTTCTCACTTAGTATATAAACTGCCTGTTTTCATCCTCATATAATATTTTTATAAATGTAATAACAAATCACATTATAATAAAAAATTTATGATATGTAAAGCTACTATAAGCCAGACTGGCACATATTTAGTTATTCCATGTATAAACTTTTCTTTGTTTCATTAATACATACCCTTCAAACAATTCTAAATCTTCTTTTGTAGTAATTTTAATGTTTGTTTGGTTTCCTTTTAAAAAATAAATTGTTTCTCCCATACAATACATCATACTTGTTGTGTGTGGTTCAACATCTTCCAGAATTTCCATTCCAACAGCTTTCTGGTACAAAGAACAAACATATCCAAATTTAAAACATTGTGGGCTGTTTAACTGCATTACTTGTTCCCTGTCAACCCATTTTGTGGATTTTACCCCATCATCATTAGAACCCATTAATAAAAAACAAGGAGTTGCTGAAACTGAATTTCCCTTCTCCTCTGCCCCCTGATTCCATTCAGAAATAATTTTTTCGCTTGTGAATGGTGATGCACCATAATGTATAATTACGGTATCTTCATTACTTGTCTTTCCTTGTAGATATGTTATTCAATTTAATACAGGTTTCTGGAAAGTATCTCCTTAACTGGCAACCCATTTTACTTTTGAAAAATTATATTTACTTATTATTACTGCTGTTAACAATTTTATATAACAAGTTATATCTAATAATATAAAGCTAAGTATTTCACTCAAATTTTGTATGTTCATTTAAAATACCTTTAATTACTGATGTTAATTTGGTACTTGATATTCCAGATGTATATGGTAAATACACAATTTCAACTCCTAATGGTTTTAATTCCATCTCATATTTTTTCCACTGTTGTGTTCCTTTCCAATCTGAACCAACAAACATTTTATTAAAATGATATTTTTCCCATGCCTTAACTTTATTTTTATCATATTGTGGAACCACTTCATCTGTATATTTCAAAGCTTCTATAATAGCTATTCTTTCATCATATGGAATAACTGGTGTTTTTATTTTTTCATTTATAACCAGTTCATCAGTACTTACACCAACAATTAAATAATCACATTGGGCTTTAGCATTTTTTATTATATTTAAATGTCCAATATGAAACATGTCGTAAACACCTGTTGTATAACCTATTATTTGTTTTTTCATTTATTTGCCTCCTAAAACAGCATATTATTTTAAATATGGTTTCCATTTCTTATAATAATTTTCACGTTCAGACCCACTAAAAAAATGTTGCATTTCTTTAGACGAGACTATTTCTTCAAAAAATTCCAAATCAATCTCCACTTTTTTTAAAAATTCTCTATATGCTAAAGCATATGCTTTTTCCTTAGCCTGATTGTTGTTTATAATTTTAAAGTCTTTATAACCAATAAAGCTATTGATTTCATCTTCAAGTTTATTTAAATAATCAAGTCTATATAAAAATATACTAATATTATCTTTGTTTATTATTGTATACCCTTTATCAATATTAAATTTATATTTAAATACATCAATTCCAAAAGGTTCT
>DKYP01000106.1 GCA_002499945.1 Lachnoclostridium sp. UBA7097 | reverse complement strand
TTTTTGTCGAACTCACGTTAAATACCAAAAAATAAAAGGAGATTTAAATTATGGATACTTTAGAAACAATTATTAAAGATTACCTTGGCTTTTGCCAGTACCAAAAAAGACTTGATGAAAAAACATTAAAGGCTTACAGGACAGATTTAAACCAGTTTAAAAAATTTACTGGTTCCCAGACAACCACCAAAGCAATTGAAACATTTATTTCAATGCTTCACCAGACCTGCAAGCCTAAGACAGCTAAAAGGAAAATTGCCTCGTTGAAAACATTTTTCCACTATCTTGAATATAAAGATATTATAAGTGTAAATCCAATGAATAAAATACAGACAAAGTTCCGTGAACCAGTTATCCTTCCTAAAACAATACCACTGCACACTATAGAAACTTTCCTGTCTGTTATGTACAAACAGAAAAAACTTGCCAGCAGCGGCAGCCAGAAAAAATGCATACTACGTGACATAGCTGTTGTTGAACTGCTTTTTTCTACTGGTATGAGGGTATCTGAACTATGTTCACTCAAACAGAAGGACATAGACCTGTGTGAGAAAAGTGTATTAATTTATGGAAAACGGGCAAAGGAACGTAAAATACAGCTTGTAAATGATGATGTGGTTTCGATACTTTCTGAATACCAGAACGAATGTGCAGATGAAATACAGGCCTGTGGCTGGTTCTTTACAAACAGGCTGCATAAAAAACTGTCTGAACAGTCCGTCCGTGAAATAATCAATAAGTATACTTCACTCGCTGGCATTAATATACATATCACACCTCATATGTTCCGCCATTCTTTTGCTACATATCTTCTGGAAGCAGATGTTGACATACGTTACATACAGGAAATGCTCGGGCACAGTTCCATTAAAATAACAGAAATTTATACCCATGTTACAATGTCCAAACAAAAAGATATACTTACATCGAAACACCCAAGAAAAGATTTTTCTTTTTAGAAACAATTTACATACATAATCAAATGCCTGGTACAATAGTCAGAGTACCAGGTGGCCACTTTCTTTAATCTTACAGGATTAATAATTACTATTTTACAGCCATTGCAGTCATTTAGTACATCCAGTCCCCAAAACATTTTCTATAACAAACCAGTCTTTATCCCTGTTAAGTTTATACACTCCCTGTAATGGATAACCCAATTTTAACAGAAATATTATTACAGAACGGCCTGGAATATCCAGAAGAACTTCCAGTGAAGCGGCTGTTGCAATCGCAAAAGGCAGTCTGGAAACTACTGAAACATCACCAGTACTAATATCATCTTTTAGTAATGCAACAAATTCACTCTTACCCTCACCGCTAAATTTACCACATATACAAGTATAATGACTAAACAAGCGTAAACTGGCTGATTTCCCATCTGACCTCACAAAACTGACATCAAAGCTTTCCATTTATACTTCCTCCTCACCTGAAGCACACCAGTCACTATAGGCATCATCATAGGTGTCCTGTGTCAGGATATTACCATTTATACTAATCAGTTCTCTTTCAAAGTATCCGCCAGGAAAATCCATATAATGTTCAAGAACAATAGTAATATTATTGTGCGTGGCAATTTCCATTAAAAAAAGGTATACAGTTATCACCCATACCTGACCCATAAAAAATTGTATCACTTCCGTGGTAATAAATATCACATAATGTCTTACACCCTGTTGAAATCATTCCAGTGCTTATACCACGTCCTCTGTAATCTTTCAAAGCTTCCTCAAATAAGACTGTTGAATTATCTATTTCTTTTAAAAATCTTTTTACAAATTCATCTTCAAACCATTCGGGTTTCTTGTTCCTGCGGAAATAAATACGGGTATCCAGTACAAAATCTGGACTGTTTTCCCTTCCAAAAATAATATTTAGCATTTAAACCCCCTTGCCAGCATATTACTACAACTGCCTAATGCATAAGACCTTTCCATTAAACATGGAATCCTGCCTCTTCCCGTAGTAGCTTTATATCCTCCCATTTCAAATCCTCATCGTCAAAGCGCAGCCACCATAAATCATTATATAAAATACCATGGGTTTTCCTTGCTATACTTTCAGCATCATAATTTTTAAATCCCATCTGCCTGAGAATTTCCTTACAGTTTACTCTCGTTTCTGGAAAAACTCTTTCCCTGAAAAATTCATCTATGGTACTGGTTGTTATTTTTCTTCTTCCAAAAGCCTGTAAAACAATATCATCTGTAAAATTCTCTACTTCCACTGTCTGCTTTCTATAGTCAACAAAAACCCTTGTACACAGTACAGACCCATACCAGTATTCAAATTTTAAATTTTTTCCAATGCATTTTACATCAGATAACCCATCTTCTCCCATAAACTTTCCTTTCCAGAGCCTGTCTCAGACATTGCACAGACACCTACGCAGCACAGCAGCTTTTAAAATTCTTCCCATGCCAGCCCCTTTGTCCTTTCCAGTCCCTGTTTTATTACAGACAGAGCCCTTTCCTCCTCAGCACAGGTTGCAGTAACATTATTAAAGAATCCTTCAGTATCAATAAAAACAGGCTTTATAAATTTTCCAGCCAGCTGTCTTGTAAAACTTGTATCAAAGGGCATGGCATAAACCCTGTCAAGGTTATCTTCTAACGGGACATCCATTGGATAAGAAAATACATCAGCCAGGCACGACAAACCATTATCATACACAGGTGCTTCCCTGTAACCATCACCAGTCCTGATTACAGAAAGGTTATTTAAGTGCCTGTCCTCATTAAAGGTTATGGCATCTAAGCACAAACAGCGGTCAAGATACCCCTTTATATCAAACCCGGTAATTTCAGAAATACAGTCCCTTGTATCTTCATAAGAAATTGCACTGGTATCTATGCCATAGTTTTTTAACAAGCGGCTAAATGTTATATCACTCTCACCATCTTTTAAAAAATTTTCAGAATAACATCCATTCCCAACAAATTTACCATTTTCAAATATTTCGCAAAAATGATATTTTACATAATACCTGATATCAGAATACTGAAGTAAAATACTTACAAAAACCTCACTTATACTCTCATACCATTTCCATGTATCAAGTTTTATAAACCTGTTCCCACTGGTCCATTTGCACTGGTTTCCTTTTGAAGAAGAAACATTAGGGATTTTGTCATTTCTGGTAACAAAAATCTTTTCCCTGTAATGTGTCCTGTTAAATCCAGATATCTTTTTAATGCCCATTACTAAAACCCCTTCTGTTAAATACTACCAGTTATAATAACACAAAACGGATTTATTGTCTAACCCCGGCAAACAGCATTTATATTAAATATATTCCCAGCCTGCATAATCCACAGACAGCACCAACAACCACCCCTTTAAACTTTGGGATATCTGTACCACATGATACTGCATTAGTATCCATTGCCATCACCCTGCATTACTTTCCTGCCAGGCAGATTTAGAAACAGCAGTCCCATATTTTATATCTATAAATTCCACACGCCCGGCACTGTTCCCAAGTGCAAATGCAAACTGTTCTTTTGCCCCTGTACTGCACACAGCATCTGTAACCACAACAGCTAAAGTGTTCCCAGGCTTGCCTGCCATATTGTAAATGTAAGTAACCCTCCCGCTATCATACAGGCTGGCTAAACTGGCCCTGTCTGATAACAAGGTGCCATTACCTGCTACTATCGGGCTTCTTGTGGTAGAATGGCATGTAACCTTTGTATCTGGAAACCTTCTGGTTAAAAAGCCTGCCAGCAAAACTGCAGGATAAATACACTCCTCTGTGCCTATCACATCAACAGCACTATACCCTTTGCGCTTAATATTCCTGGCAACACTTCCAAGCTGGCTTTTCAATTCATTTGTATATTTCAGGACGTCAACACCATACCTTACATCACCACTGGTTAATTCCACACTGGTTGTTGTTATAACAGGCTTCTGGTTTCCAGCTGCCGCTATCTTTACGCCAGTATCCAGCGTAGCAGCGTGTTTTTCTACCGCTGTCTTATTCACTTCCTCCAGGTATACCAGCTTTATCCCCCTGGACTTATACCTCTGCCTGTCCCTGTCACCCATACCATTTAACAGGCTCCATACTTCCACACTGGTAAATTCATTTATCCTGTATTTTTCTTCTATACTGTCTACAAGGTTAAGGGCTGTACTTCCTGTTGACAGTTCATCATCTATGATGACAAGTCTCGTACAGCCATCAAGTTTTTCTTTTATTTCATCACCAAAATACATAACCTGGCTGGCAGCATGGCTGTGTTTTTCCTGGAACTCCAGGGTACAAAATCCTGCACCTAAAGCTTCCCTGGTAGTAGTAACCAAAAAGACATCATTCCTGGGATTTAATTCTTTCAGCCTGCTGGCAGCTATAATCCCCAGTGCAGTAGCTGTTTCAGCAAACGCAATTACCATGATATCCCCATGCCTTCCTGTACTGTTAAAGCCCCTCTCTGCCAGCTGGTTACACATATTAATTGTATGTACAGCATTACACGGATAATGCTTGGCTAAATCCCTGCTGACCAGGACAAAATTCCTTTTCTGGTTTCCATCCCTTCTATGTACATAAAAACTAACACCTGAATTGTCCACTATTCATTACCTGCTTTCTTTTTTGATTTAATATCTGGCTGCCAGTCTAGAAAACATGGGAGGCAGCAGCGCAACCACCCTTCTGTCCTGTATCCTGCCCAATCCCCCATACCTTTGCCAGTACAAGGATTTTCTTTGCCCAGTTCTGGTGGGTTTTTGTTTCATTCATACGCCCTGCCTGCGACTTGTGTACCCCAAACTTTTCATCATTGTCCTGCAGGACAGAAACAGCGTCCTCATAGTCATACCTGTTAACTGTTAAACTGTCCCTTACTGGTAAAAGCTGGGACGGGTGTATGACTGTCTTACCAACAAAACCGTTTATCCTGTCTTTATCCAGTTCATTCTTTAACCCATCTTTCCATGCATCTCCACCACCATTATCAAAATACTCCCATACAGGGCCGCTGATAACATACCTTCTCCCAAAGACATTCATTATATTACACAATGCATTCCCTATTATTTTATTGTCATATATCGTCTGGTTTACAGATCTCCTGATACCATACAGATTGCTGAAATCATTCCCGCCAGTCCTTATCCCCAGTATATAATCCCTTTTATCCAGTTCTTCCTTTAACTGCCCCAGACACACTATGCTTGTCCTCATATCTATTATCTGCTTGGTTTCAAATATAGGAAGCATATACATATAATTTCCTTCGTTTCTTCCCCTGTTAATATCATCTGCTACCTTCAGGTATGCCACCATATTTGTAGTGTCAAACTTCGGGAGCACATAACCGCAGACTATCTGGGAATACCCAGGCACACCAAAATTCAGTAATGAGTGCATATCCCTTAAATGCTTTTCATTCCTCACCCGTACGAATATTAAAGGTAAATCCATTAAACTGAAATCAGTATCTTTAGCCGAAACATTGCTGCTTATCTCTGTTAATGTTTCTACCAGCTGCTTTTCTGCAAGAGCCAGGCTGCTGTCTGCAATACTGTCTTCCAGGCATATGCATACACTGGACAGCCCTTCATATTTCTTTGTACAGATTACTTCCGCTATATCAGTCCTCACCGCTGGCATATACAGCAGCCCGCCTATTGAATAACTTAATATTTCTTTGCCTTTGACTTTTTTACCATGTACCATCCTGTCCTGTCCCCTCCTATGGAAAAGAACCATGTGGGTGCAGTAAAATACCCACATGGCTGCCTTTAAGCTTTATACAATTGTAACCTATCTTTAATTCCATTACAAGCTTTATACAGTTATAACCTATCTGAGCAGGTTACCTAATATCCCGCCAAGACCACCCTGATTTCCGCTTCCACCAGTACTGCCACCGCCAAGCATACCGCCAACATGGGACAGTACATCTCCTGCACCTCCTATGGCATTGCCAGTTTCCTGCACTGCACCACCAACTGACATATTGCTCTGGGAAGCTGGCCTGCTGCCTGTCCTTCTGCCGTCCATGCTTATATCTAAACCAGATTTCCTTTCGTTTGGCTGTATAATTACTATATTACCAGGGTCGTTAAACTTCATGTTGTAGCTCTCACCAGAAGCCTGCCCGATTATATTTTTCCAGCTTATATCAAGACCAAGGCTTGGCTGGCTGCCAGTAAACGCTACCATGGCATCAGGGTCAACAACACACTGCCCCCTGAGCACTATTGGATTGCCGTCCACCAGGACAGCAGCCTGCCCAGGCCCTGTTATTGTACTTGTAGCCAGCCCTTTCTGGCTGACTGCGCCCAGTGGGAGGAACATCACGCCGTACTGGCAGCTGCTGGTAAATGCAAGTATGCTCTCACTTTCAACAGCTATCCTTTCCCCAGCATTAAGATTAAGTATAACCACGTGCTGCGCTTCATTAGCAAAATAACACTCTGACAGGCATCTTGCACTTGATTTCATTAATGGCAGGTTCTCCCCAGTAAACCTTCTCGCCAGCTGTCCAAGAACCTGTCCCACTACATTATTACCGGGCCCGAGAAGTTCCTTGTCAAACTTCACATCACCCTGGAAACCTATCATTGCACCAGCTTTAGTATGTATGCTTTCATTAGCATCCATAGTCACCTTTAAAGTCAGTTCATTTAATACTTCAAACTTTACCATCTCTCTAATCCCTTTCTGTAAAACCATTTTAAACTGCTGCCTATTCTGCATTTACACCAAAATTAGCACACAATGCAGCAAGTCCGCCCTGGAAACCTGAACCTGCAGCATTAAACTTCCACCCGCCATTGCTGCGGTACAGTTCACCCACAACAACTGCTGTTTCAATAGAATAGTCTTCACCCAGGTCATAATGTATAAGTTCTGTGCCTGACACTGTATCAAAAATCCTGATAAATGAATTTTCCACCATGCCAAAATTCTGGTTTCTCTGGGCAGCCTGGTCAATCGTAACTGTGAAAGAAATCTTCTCCACATCTGACGGGACTTCATTAAGGTTTATAACAATCTGTTCATCATCACCATCACCTTCACCAGTCCTGTTATCCCCAGTATGCGTTACACCAGTACCATTCTTATTATTGTAAAAAATAAAATCTGCGTCCGTCCTTACCTTTCCATCTGCACCAAGCAGGAATACTGCTGCATCAAGGTCAAACTGCGCACCGCCATCATAACGGTTGGTGTCCCATCCAAGACCTGCCGTAACATTTGTAAGATTTGTTACACCTGCATCTGCTGCTGCCTTTGCTAAACTAACTTTACCACCCTTTGATAAACTAACTGCCATAATAAATTTCCTCCTGTATCTTTTATTTAACCTGCTACATTAACACCATACATTGCACAAAGCCCTGCAAGATCTCTGGTTACCCCGTCACCCACTGCATTAAACTTCCATGTACCATTGTGGCTGTAAATCTCACCAACTACCATTGAAGTTACATTTGAGTAATAATCTGATAAATTAAACCTGACAAGCTCATTGCCCGTAACAGCATCAGTTACCCTTACATAAGCATTTGCCACCATGCTAAAGTTCAGGTTTCTTTCAAGGGCTTCATTAATTGTTACAACAAAAACTATTTTCTTGACCTCTGGATTCATAGCTGCCAAATCCAGGGTAATTACCTCATCATCACCTGTACCTTCCCCAGCAGAATCCCCAGAGTGGACTACACTCCCATCAGGGCTGGACGTCTGTCCATAGAAAACAAACCAGTCATCACCTACAACCCTGCCACCAGCTCCAAGCATAAAAGCAGAAGCATCAAGGTCACAAGCCTGGTTCATAATATCCCATCCAAGACCCACCCTTACTGTTGTAAGCGGCCGCCCAGCCTGTGCCAGATTTTGTTTCTGTCCCTTTTTAAGTATTACACCGTTGCCAGCAGGCCTCTGTACTGTCTGTACTGGCTGGTGTACACTTTGCGGGGGTACCTGTTGCTGCACAGCAACACCGCCTCCGGCCAGTTCACCAAGGCTTAATCCGCCTGTACTGTTCATTGGAATATCAAACACTATGCCACCTTCTTCCATACTTTAATTTTTATACGCTAAAGTCTGTAACCCACTTATCGAAAGCTTCAAGCTCTGCTTCACTATCTGCTTCCGCTTCTATAGTAACGGGCTCTGCCAAATCAAGGCTGAAAAGCCCCATAACAGACTTGGCATTCACAACAAATTTCCCACGTTTTCCAGTCAATGAAACCTGGTCAAAGCCCACACACCTGTTTGCGAACTGCTGGAGCCTGCTTACCTCATTAAGTTTTACTTTATAAGTTTTTATCATCTTTAAACATCCTTTCCGTTTAAACCTTCTACAAAATCTGCACAACAAAAAAGAAGCTGCCCCCGCTACAGTACAGCTTTTTTTAAAAATATTTAGTTCCCTTACAACACCAGATACCCCATTAATTTCCATTATATTCTATCATGGTTTTTCTCTTTTCAGAAATACAGAATCTATTCTGTTTTCTTCCTTAAAATCGTGGTCATAGCCTATATAACAATATCCAGTAAGACCAGATGTCTTAGCTATTGAAGATATACTACTATGTTCCTCGTCTAAAAAAGGCGTAAAGTAATATAAAACACCAGTTTCATCGATAATCCAATGATTATCATTTAAAATATCTTCTGAATCTTTGTGGATTAAAACACATTTATCAAAACAATCTGAGAACTTCGCTAAACTTATCCTTTTAGGATTTAAAACCTTATAGTAATCTGGCTTCACTTCCTCAATTTCTAATCCAAATTTCTCTGCCGCTTCTTCTGCTTTCATATTAAACACCTCCTGTCACTGTTTTAACAAACATGCCATCACAAGTCTATAAGCTGCCTGTCAGCCTATAATACCAGATACTGCCAGTTACAGGTTATTATAACTAATTCTTTTAAAATAAAAGGTTCTCCTATTATAAGTATCCAGGATATATTCTCTTTAAACATTGGCACTATTCCGCTTTCCCTTTCAAAAAATACAGAAATTTTAAAAACATCCAGATGTCTTACAGATGAATTTTTTCTGACACTGTACCTGAGTCTTAAATAAGAATTCTGCAGTACAATGCAATCCTTAAGTTCAAGCACACCAAGCTGGTCTAAATTGTGCGGGAAGTTAAAGACACGCCATCAATTAAAGTTGGGACATTACAGCCCCCAATAAGCACATGGGCAACTACAATATCAACATAGTCCAGAAGTTTCTCCCGGAGCAGCATACCATTCACAGTACCACCCGTCTGGACAGTAATCCTTTCACACCCATATTTCTGGTACAAGACATTTAAAGTCCCCGAAAGCTGGGAAGTTTCCTGTACCCCAATATGCAGATTGTCTTCCTTTACCTTGAAATCAGGGTGGCTGGTATTCTGTTTTACAAGCACAAATTCCCTGGACAACGAACAAAAGTACCTCACACCATGTTCAGTTAAATGGCTGTTATCCAGCACCACAAAATTAACACCTGTCTTTTGTGTGAACGCCTTTTCATTCACACCAAGCTTGGACTGTGTCCTGCCCGTATTTAAAGACCACAAATCAGTTGTCTGTTCTATTTCATAATACTGGTACAGGCCTTTCCTTAAACCTGCAATACGGGGATAACCGCTGTCAACATCAAAAGTATCATCTGCGCCTGTACTGATTTTCCCATCAACAGATACAAGTGCAAATAAAGTTGTAACCGGTCTCTTCATAGCATTAATCCTTTCTGCAATTGGTATTACTATACACTATTAAATTATTTTTATTAAGCCAGCCCCTGTGCTTCTTCACATAGCACAGTTACCTTGTCCAAAATAACATTGACTAAATTATCATCACAATTCTCAACAAACTGTATACCAGTACCATACAAACCAGCATCAGATGGCTTTACATCATTGCTAAAGACAGCAGTATCCGCCCGCTTTGCCATTACAACATCCATTACAGAGTCACCAGCACACACAATGTACACACCGCCACACCCATAAACCTTGTTATAACCAAGTACAGCTTTTACAGCAGCTTCCTTGCTGGTTCTGTTTGTCAGAAGATACAGTTTACATCCTGACCTTTGCAGATAAACATCATGCCCTGCTCCAGTCCTGCCTAATACTACAGAGTCATTTACAGTGACCCCGTCCTTTAGTTTTCCATAATAAAAACAGTTATCAACAAGCCTTACCCTGTCTACATACTGCCTGAGTATTCCTAAGTATGGTTCCAAGGAGAATGCTTTGCCAGTCTCTCCCCACACACCTCTTGTACACCGCACATTCCCCTCAATCAGTCCAGCGCCATTATCAATAAAAGCATAACGGAATTTCAAAAGCCCTGTGTCTGCTATCCTCATATATTCTGCATAGCTTCTGCTGGTTACAGGTATTACTTCAAGAATATTTTTATATTTATCCTGTACCAGCGCAAACCTCTCAAAAGCTTCCCTTCCCATAAACGTAATTTCTTTACCACCAGCATCTTTCTCTACACAAATATCACCAGTCCTGTATTTTGTCTTTCCGTATATTATAGTATTATCCAAATCAGTAAGCAGCACTACTTTTATCATCTGCTCTACACATCACTTTCACATTTTATTAAACCAACTGCCCTGTATCTCTGCAAAGGGTATTCTGCAACTTCCACACCCTTTTCCATTGCAAGCCTTTTGATATGCCCAATATGCCCGTCATCATTTAAATCCCTTACAAGTATCTTCCACGGGACTCTCCTGAGCAATACCCGGGTGCACTCCCCGATACCAGGCTTTACCCTTGTAATATCATCTATGCCAAATGCATCTGCTATCTTTTCTGCCTCTTCCATGCCACTTCCTGCACACGTGCCACAGCCTGCCAGTTCCTCCTCACTAATATCAAAATAATCCATATGCTTCTCTACCGCATTAATGAAATTATATGTTTCATCAGCACCTTTAAATTTTTCATAATACACAGCACCGTGGAAATCTTTACTGCCTGTTAAATCATCCCTGAATATTGTCCTGCTGGTTAAACCACTTACCGTACTGTTCAACAGGCTGCTGGCTACCAGGAAATCTTCCCTTGTCCCATACAGGCTGCAGATACCAGCAGGGTCTGCCAGTACACCTAAACCAGGACTGACACCTTTATAAGCCTTAAGCTCTTTCTTTAAAGTATTAAGAATAGCACCCTTGCCAGTCCACCCGTCCACAAACTGCAGCTGTTCTGGTTTGTATCTTTCAAGCAGGAATTTCATAGCATTGTGGTCAATACCTTTCCCACGGATTATTGAAACACCATAATGCATTACTTCAAAACCATACTTATCCTGTATGTAATGTTTAACAAGCACCCCCACAGGCAAGCCTGCCCTTGCTAAAGATACCAGCACAACAGGACCACTGTCTTTGTGGGCTTTTACTATTTTTTCAGATAAAACTTTCACAGCATGTGCTGTTTCCGCGGCATACTTCTCTAATGCCAGATTATACAGGCTGTAATATTCTGCTGTAGGAAGTTCTTCCAATGGCAGCATTTCACAATAATGCCTGCCGTTTTGTATCTCCATTTCCCTTTCCCTGGCAGGCTGCTCTTTAATCCTGCCAGTAACATCTTTTAATAACAGTACCACATCATCTGCTTTGTATGACGTTTTTACTGTAGTATCCATGACACCAGCCATTCTGTCCCTCCTGTCTGCTCTTAAACCTGTAAACAACAAAAAGCCATAACCATTGCTGGCTACAGCCTGGTTCCTGTTTAATCAGAATGCTTCCATTTCCTTTGAAAAAACTTCAGTACAGTTTTCACTGCCATTCTGTACAAGAATTTTATAAAATTCATTACCACTGCCAATAAATTTAGTATGTATACTGATACCCTGGCTTTTGCATACTTCCTTTATTTTATTAACAGTTGAAACTGGTAACTGCCTGTATGTATAACTGGCCTTATAAAGCAAAGAACTGTTTTGCAGAAACAGACTCTTTTCCAATCCGTTGCCATCAGAATCGCACAATAAGATATTTGTTTCTTTTAACATTGCACTTGGAAATATTAAATCAGCGCCGAAGGTTCTCCTTTCAACCACAGGCAGATAAAATTTTGTAAAACGCAGAGAATTGCCATCACCATTATTAAATTCTATCTCAGGAATATAATACACACCAGCAACCTGGAAACCAGTGCCAAAACCACTAAGTATAGTTTTTAAATCTAATTTATATACAGCAGAAGGAAAAGCATCAACTAACTGGGCAACACCTGAACACCATACTGGAATTGCAGCACCAGTATCAAGCATACACGTAAATTTATCATTTGTTTTACAAGCCTCGCTAATAAATACTGGTTTATCTGACTTACCATGTAACGGAAAGCATATCCCCTTGCTATTTTTATACATTAATTTTAAAAGGGCTTCTTTAAGCTTCATCATCTTGTATCACCTCTGTTGTAATTTCAAAATTTACCCCATCGACTATTCCCATAAAAGGTTCTGTTGTTGTTCGGAACTTATCATAATTAAGCCCAGCTCTTCGACATTTAATCCATATATCAGAAATTTCATCATCACTCGCTAAATATTTTACTATTCCTTCATCAAGATTGGAAATATTACCTTTTGTTTTTTCTGCAACTACTCATTTTCCGGGATAGTTTTCTACCATTTCTTCCCATGTCATTAGTTTGTTTGGCTGTTCCATTATAATTTACCTCCATTCTTAAACTTCATTATAACATTTCAAAATTTACACCATCTACTATTCCCATAAAAGGCTCTGTTGTTGTTCGGAACTTATCATAATTAAGCCCTTCATCTAAGCATTTACACCATATATCAGAAATCTCATCATCACTTGCTACGTATTTTACTATCCCTTCTTCAATATTTGAAATATTGCCCTTTGTTTTTTCTGCAATTATCCATTTTCCCGAATAGGCTTTTTTCATTTCTTTACGTGTCATTAATTTATTTGGCTGTTCCATTTAACAGACCTCCCTCACCTTCCCCGCCTTAATTAAAAATAACATCATTAATGTTTGTCAGCTTATGAATTAAATATTTAACTTAGCTGTACCACAGTCAGGTTTTAATAACTTCCGTTCAACTTTACTACATCCAAGCCCTAACTTATTCCGTGCAGCATGGACAAAATCAATAACATCATACATTGTAATAAGACACTGTTTACATTCTGCTGCTGTCACATTAACAAAATTATTTCCTGGATATTTTGCATCAAAATAGTAATCCTTTAACATAGACAACTCCCCACGGTCCACAGGTGAAACTGAAAACTGTTTAAAGGCTTCGTCATATAATGCCCTAAGGTTACGTGAACGCAGAAGATTTTCACAATTAACACTTGATAATTCAACAACCGATTTTAACATTTTTTCTGCAACTTGTTGTGCAGCAACAGCAATATTATTATAATATGGCAGATGCAAAGTTGCCTGTAAATATTCCAAATCCACCAAAGCTATACTATAATATTCATTTTTCATTACAAAACTCTCCTGTAGTCACGTCTTAAATTAATAGCAAATTTAGAAACATCCTTATCAAAATACTCCTTTGTAACATAGACTATATCAGCCTTTAACATATCAGCTTCTTCACATAAGGAACCACTTGTTCTTCTGTCAGGCCTGTCTGCTGTGATAATACAGAAATCAATATCACTAACGCTTTTATAGTCATTACGGGCATAACTTCCAAAAATTCCAATTTCCTCATAGCTTATATTATAACTTTTAATTAAACCCAGCACTTGTCTAAACCTAAGTTCAAAATCCTTTTTAACATTATCAGTAACCACTGAAATATCTCCTTCTACGACCCACACCCCACAAACACAGTTTAAATACAGTCCACCCAGAACCCACAATCTTTACTGTCCTTTCAGTGCTGTCTGCAATATGGGTCTTCTACCAACATTTTTGGAAAATAGTCACAGAAAAAGTCAATAACATTAACCATATCTATTATCCCATTGGCAGAAGGTCTTGCAAAGCTTTTTCCCCTATATATACAAATTTTCCTTGCATTGCTGCAGCCCGCTTTAGAAAATCTTTCCTTGTTTTCTAAATTCCCTAACTGGACAGATGATTTAGCAGAATATTTAACCTCAATAAAGAAAAAATTCTCAGCAACATCTTCTAATACTAAATCAAATTCAGTTATACCGTCAGAAGACCTGAATTTGCAATACCTGTAACAATAATCATTAATCTTTATAATACTTATTATCTGTGCTACTACAAAATTCTCAAATTCAGTACCTACAGCTGATGAATTTAAAACATTGCCAATTGTAACATTAATAACTCTGGCTAAAATGCTTTTTATCATCAGAGGGACATAAGGCAGGGTACATACATAACGCATATCATCACTTTCCCTGCTGTCCATTAAATCTGACAGATTATTGTATTGTGGCACTTTTACAATATAATCAATGTCCTCAAGCAGTCTTGCAGCCCAATAAATTTCAGACAAAAATTTTTTCCTGGCTGTATCATACAAAGAAAGAAAAGTATCAAGCCCTTCCAAATCAAAAAGTTCTACAAAAATTTCACTGGCTCCTGACCTGAAACTTTTTGTATAAATCTCTGTACCAAAGCAAGCTTGCAGCAGGACAGATGTTACAGCAAGCAGCGGGTATTCTAAATGGTATTTCCTTGCAATCACAGCGTTGCGGTATAGGCTGTTTAAAACATTATCCAGCAAAGATAAATTAAACCACTGCACTAGATTACCATCCAGCATTCTCATCAGTGTACCAAGACTTCTTACATATTCTTCATAACTCCTCTTACCAGTCAAATCACACCATTCATCCAACAGGATATAATTTAAATTATGTGAAGAATATACCCGCATTAAATTATTCTTTTCAATAAATGGGTTATTAAGTACAAGGGAATCAGAACCTGTTACAATTATTTTTTTACACGGAACCACATCATACAAAAAATGTAACCCAGCTAAGGCATCCTTCAGTTCTGTAATCTCATCAATAATAAGACAGTCATCATAATGGATATCCATATCAAGCAGTATTCTGATTAACTGGTGTATGCTGCCATTGCTTCCCCTTCTGACAGAAACAAATATTGTTTTTTCAGGGTTTTCACAAGCCTGTAACAGTACCGTCGTTTTGCCTGTCCTGCGCATACCACGGACAGCAAAAACCAGTTTCATTCCATTAGAATAGCAATCACGTATTTCCTGTACAATGCTACGTTCTTTGAATGATTTTGCAGCGGCTATTGCATTTTTTAAATTTTCTCCATTCAGGAAAACAACATCCGCACTATGTTCCTCCTGTATTGGTTTAAAATCAAAAAATTTATCTAATTTATTCACACCTTTAGATTTTGTCACCAGACCATCTTCAGTTATGTAATCACGTTCCATATCCATAATTAAGCCTCACTTTAGTTATAAAATACGTTTCTTAACATTTTAAAACTTCTCCTGTTACAAGCCTGCTTTTATATAATAATTCTTCAAAAGAAGCATAAGGGTAAAAGAAAATATTAGGATTTTCTTTACATCTTTTTATTAATATTTTATATTGGGAACTAACATTGGTTAAATCCATTAAAACCAAATGTTTACGGCTAGAGGGAAGTAATTTCAGATTAGGCGG
>DKYP01000153.1 GCA_002499945.1 Lachnoclostridium sp. UBA7097 | reverse complement strand
CGTACAGCTGTCTTTTGGAAATATTTTGGAATTTGCCAGCCATCTGCTCTTTGGCATTTAAACCATTTAACCAAATAATATTGTGTCCAAGCTGTTTGATGCGGCTTGCCAATTAAAATGGCATTAAAACAAGCCACTACAGGCTAGTAAACCCATAATGGCTTGTTTTATATAAAATCCTATATTATTATTCCCTGCTTTATTTTGCAAGCAGCATCATTATTTCATTGCTTCTTGCAATAAATTCTGTCATCTCTGCTGCCTTAAGCGGCTTGTTTGCTATTATTGCAAGGTCATAGAGCTGTTTACAGAACATGTCTGTATGCTGCCCTTCTTTATTATCAAGTATATACTGTACAAGCTTGTTAGAAGAATTAAGCACAAGTGTTTCACCGCCGCCAAACATATCTGAATCCATGCCGGCACCACTTGCACTGTACATCTTCATCATATCCTGCATACGCCTTGTTTCTTCTGAAAGTGTTACCATTGAAGAAATATTTTCATTTTTAAGCTTTTCAACCTTTACTTCAAGGTTCTCCTTGCCAAGTGCCTTTTTAAATATTTCACTTAATGTTTCTGTCTGTGCCTTTAATGTTTCTTCGTCAGCTTCCTCTGTCATAGTTTCATTAAGCCCTGCATCAATACGCTGGAATTTAACCTTTAAATCACCCTGCTCTAACTGTGAAATAAAAGGCTGGTCTATTGAATGGCTTAAAATTACAGCATTTAAATCCTGCTCTTTAAACATATTGACATACTGGCTCTGCTGCTGGAGGTCTGTAACATAGTAAACTGTAGCCGGCTTTTCTTCTTTCTCTTCTGTTTCTTCATTATCTGCAGCATCAGCACTTTCCACACTGTCCTCTACAACAACATCTTCACTGCCATCACCAGAAGCCTCCCCGCCCTTTACAGCGCCAACATATTCAGGCAATGTGATATATTTATCATTTAAATCTTTAAAGATTATATAATCTGACATCTTTTCACGGAACTTATCATCCTTAAGGCAGCCATATTTAATAAACGGGCTTATATCTTCCCAGTATTTCTCATAATTTTCCCTGTCAACCTTATACATTCCTGAAAGCTTGTCAGCGACTTTCTTTGTAATATAATCAGAAATCTTCCTTACAAAACCATCATTCTGCAAAGCACTTCTTGATACATTCAAAGGAAGGTCAGGGCAGTCAATCACGCCTTTAAGCAGCATTAAAAACTCTGGTATGACCTCTTTAATATTATCAGCAATAAATACCTGGTTATTATAAAGCTTAATTACGCCTTCAAGATTATCATACTCCGTATTTACTTTTGGGAAATAAAGTATGCCCTTTAAATTAAACGGATAATCCATATTTAAATGAATCCAGAAAAGCGGCTCTTTATAATCATTAAACACTGTCCTGTAAAATTCCTTATATTCATCATCAGTACAATCATTAGGGTGCTTCATCCACAGCGGTGTTGTTGTGCTTATTGAAACAGGACGCTTGTTAATCTTAGCCTTTTCCTTGCGTGGTGAAATCTCAACAACCTCTTTCTCACCATTCTCATTCTCACGTTCTTCTGTCTTAGCTTCCTCAATTATAGTTTCAACAAGTACATCATCTTCCCTTAAATCTGCTTTATCTATTGTTTCATATTCCTGCTCTGCATTTGCCTTGGAAAGGAATATCTCAACAGGCATAAATGAACAGTATTTTGAAAGGACTTCCTTTACCCTGTATTCATTGGCAAATTCAAGGCTGTCCTCTGAAAGGTAAAGTGTAATAGTAGTACCAACACCTTCCTTATCACCATCAGACATTTCAAAATCAATGCCGCCCTCTGACTCCCAGTGTACAGGTGTTGCGCCCTCTTTCCATGACAATGTATCAATAGATACGCTGTCAGCCACCATAAATGCAGAATAAAAACCAAGCCCGAAATGACCTATAATCTGCTCTTCATTAGTCTTGTCTTTATATTTCTCAAGGAAATCCGTAGCCCCTGAAAATGCCACCTGGTTAATATATTCATCAACCTCATCAGCAGTCATTCCAAGACCCGTATCAGTAAATGAAATAGTCTTGCCCTCTGTATCAACAACAACCTGTATCTCTGCTTTAAAATCATCAGGAAGTGTATATTCACCCATTATATCAAGTTTCTTTAATTTAGTAATAGCATCACAGCCATTTGAAATAAGTTCCCTTATAAAAATATCATGGTCTGAATAAAGCCATTTCTTAATAATCGGGAACATATTCTCTGATTCAATAGATAAGCTGCCTTTTTTACTCTGCATAATCATCTCTCCTATTCTTTATTAGAACTATAATCCGTCCAACTATTAGCAACCGAGCTTATGGACTGCTAACAAACTTACAAAAGTTATAATAATACGCCAGTTAAAAAAAGTCAAGCATTTTTTAGCACTCTTTTTAAATGAGTGCTAAAATTTTCAAAAATCCTTACACCATCATTAAATATATGGTATATTAAACACATAAAAGGGAAGCCACAGAAACGGCTTTACCCTCAAACAATGTGCAACTTCCGCTGATAGCGGCGGCATTTTTTGTTGTAAATAGTTTTTGTTAACAGGCTGGCAGGCCTTTATGCTGCCTGTTCCATGTTTTGCCGCTTTTCCATCTTTGTCCAGTTAATAAATGTATACATATCATTTATTAAAAACAATGCAAAGCATGTTATAACTGGTACATATGAAATATCAGATAAAGCTGCAAGTGTCCATAATACAATAAGTATAATATCATTAGCAGCATATGCAACAGCAAAAAATTTACTGCGCTTATATGTCAGGTAAACAGCAAGAAAGCTTGTGGTAACAGAAACAGTACTTAACATCAGGTTTGCTGTATTAAAAGCTTTTAATATATAATAAAAAACACATGTTACAACAGCTGCAACAATTGCCATAAATGCCACTTCTTTTCCTTTGATGCTGGCAATCCTTACTTCTGCTTTATCCCCGCTATGTGGATTCTTAAGCCATGAAACCAGTGCAAAAACAGACATTGGCGCAGTCATTCCAAGATATGTTATCATTTCACCATAATAAGCAAATGTGTATGAAATAATTCCATACAACAGGCTAAATACAACCATAAGAAATGGGCCTGACGGATTGCCTTTTGCATTAAAAATTAATGATGTCACACCTACAAGCGAAGCAGCAAGAGCCAGATAATTCCCCTTGTCAAAAGCCATAAATGATACTATAACAAACAGCACTGAAACACACCACAGCATCTTTTCGCCCTTTGAAAAATAATAGTACATAGATTTTAATTTCCTATCCATAATAAATTCCTCCTAAAAATAAAATAAGCACCCATATACATATCTTCAAAGACCTAACGATATGTATGGATGCTTCCGCATTTTACTACCCGGTGGCAGTTAATAAAATTATTATAATTCCTGTACCAGTAAGTGTCAACTACTTATCCATCTTGAGTTTCCCCATTTTTTCAAAGCAATAGTCTGCCCGCCCTTATTTTGCTGTATTTACAAAATATTTTCAGGTTATTTTGTTTTTTGTTGGAAACCTTACAAAGAGTAAATTAGCTGGCAAATTCCAAATGTGCTTCCAAAAGACAGCTGTTTAAACCCGCCGGCGTTTAAGCCCTGTATTCAATGCTTCAAAGATGTTTTTTCTTTGAAGCATAAGGGCTTTATGCGCCGTTGCGTGGTTTATCCAAGCGCAAGCGTGCTGTCTGTGGAACACTTTGGAATTGCCAGCCCATTAATAATATTCATTTGCAGCAAAAAATTTTTATACTACAAAACATATTTTTATGTTATACTTATTTTTTAAAATAAATTATGAAAGGAAAAGTGGGTTACATAAAAATGGAAAGAGAAAAATTAGGCTCACGCATGGGATTTATACTGCTTTCCGCAGGCTGTGCTATTGGAATCGGGAATGTATGGAGGTTTCCTTATATTACAGGAAAGTATGGAGGCGGCGTTTTTGTTCTTTTCTATCTGTTCTTTCTTGTTACAATGGGTATACCTGTTATGACAATGGAATTTGCAGCAGGCCGTGCAAGCAGGAAAAGCATTATCAGGAGTTTCCATAAACTTGAAAAACCAGGGCAGAAATGGCATCTGCATGGATACCTTGGAATGGCTGGCAATTATATTTTAATGATGTTTTATACAACTGTAGCTGGCTGGATGCTTTATTATTTCTACCAGATGCTTACAGGAAAGTTCCAGGGCAAGAATGCCGGACAGGCAGGGGAGATGTTCCAGGACATGCTTTCCAGCCCCCAGATACTGCTGGTTTCAATGGTTATTATTGTTGCCGCCGGGATTTTTATATGCTCTATCGGGCTTCAGAAAGGTGTAGAACGCATAACTAAAATTATGATGTCCCTGTTACTTGTTATTATTATTGTACTTGCAGTACACAGCATAACTTTAAAAGGCGGGGCTAAGGGACTTAAGTTCTATCTGCTGCCTGACTTTAAAAGAATGGCAGAAACAGGCATATGGGAAACCATTACAGCTGCAATGAACCAGGCATTTTTCACATTAAGCCTTGGAATAGGGGCTATGGGGATTTTTGGCAGTTATATTGATAAAAAACGAAGCCTTTTAGGCGAATCTGTAAATATAGCTGTCCTGGATACTTTTGTAGCATTTGTTTCCGGACTTATAATTTTCCCTGCCTGCTTTGCATTTGACATAAGCCCTGACCAGGGTCCGGGCCTTATATTTATCACACTGCCTAATATATTCAGCAGCATGGCAGGCGGGCGCATATGGGGCACATTGTTCTTCGTGTTTATGACATTTGCAGCATTTTCAACTATACTTGCTGTATTTGAAAATATTATTTCCTGCTGTATGGATTTATTCCACTGGAACAGGAAAAAAGCCTGCCTGGTTAATTTTATAGTAATAACTGTATTATCACTTCCTTGTGTATTTGGATATAATTTATGGTCTGCTTTCCAGCCACTTGGGGAAGGCAGCACAGTTTTAGACCTGGAGGACTTTATTGTAAGCAATATAATACTTCCTGCCGGCTCACTCTGTTACCTTCTGTTCTGTGTAACACGCTATGGCTGGGGATTTGATAAATACCTGGAAGAAGCCAATACTGGCGAAGGACTGAAAATGCCACGCTGGATAAGGTTTTATGTAACATATATACTTCCAGTATTATTGCTGTTTTTAATAATAAAAGGACTGTTTAGAAGTTAATAACCAAAATAAACTTTAAAAGCCGCTGGCATCCACAGCGGCTTTCCTGCTTTACAGGTTAATACAGAAACTTATTTCTGGCATATATCTTTATAAAACTTATAAGAATTTTTAGAATTATTCTTCACTTCATACATTGCGCAGTCAGCATATACAACAAGTGAATCAAAATCCTCTGTATCTTCGGGATACCTTGCAACCCCGATACTTCCATGTATATCATGTTTAATTCCCGATAAATCAAATGTTTCATTGAATATACTTATGCAGCGTTTTGCTTCCTCTTCATATAATGAATTTCCCCTGCCTTTTGCTATAACAATAAATTCATCACCCGCAAAACGGTATGGTATAAAATCCGCATCCGAAACTTCTGTAAGGCGCATGGCTATCTGGCGCAGTGCCTCATCCCCGGCAGAATGCCCATATGTATCATTAATATATTTAAAATTATCAACATCCACCATCATTAATGCAAATGGTGTTTTTAACTTTTTCAGGATTTCCATATCCCTGTTAAAACCTGTGCGGTTATTAATTCCTGTAAGTATGTCATGGTGGTATGCATTTTCAAGCTTGTCTTTTGCCACAGCAAGTTCTTCTGAAAGTTTCTTATATTTCCTTCCATCCCATAATGCCAGTATTATAAATAATGCAAGAACCGACATAATTGTTATGCTTGGTTTTAATACCCTCTTATACTCTTCCCAGAAAGTTTTCTTATGGTTAATTACTTCTGCATTATGTGGTATAAGTGATAAATCAAGCCCATAATTCCTCATTACATTTTCATCTACACAGAAAATATTAGGACTTTCTATAACAGTATTAAAATTACCTGGAGGTGTACCATTTAAAATATCCATTGCTACCTGTGCAGCAATTTCCCCTGACAACTGCATTGAAACAACATTGCCTCCAAGAATCCCATCCCCGAGCCCGCCTTCAACCATCCTGAATACAGGTACTTTTGAATATTCACATATAATTTTTATTGCTTCCGCATTTGTATATTGCCTGCCATCTTTATCTTCTGTCATAACTGCAAATATTAATATTGAATTTTCTTTAACTTCCAAAAGTTTCTTCTTTATCTGTGAAAAATCCAGTTTTGAAACATTAATTTCTGAAAAATCCAAATCCGGATACTGTTTTTCATACGAATAAAAACTCCTGTGTACAACACTGCCTGTTACAGAATCATCCAAGACCATTACAACATCCTTTGCAGCAGGCATAAGCTTACATGCAAAATCAATATTTTCCTTTATGGAAAGCTTCTCAGACACACCTGTAATATAAGGGTCCTTTACCGCTTTTTCTGCCAGTTCTTCATTATTGATACCTTCATATACAAGCGGTACTTTATCAAAAAGTTCCTTCTGGTACTTTATGGCAAAATCCAGCGCTGCATCATCACCAAGTATTACCACATCATAAGGCTCAAGCCTTGACATACGGTATTTAAGGCTATTGTAAAATTCATCCATATCATCATTGCTGCTAAAACGTTTTGTATCCATAAATTCATAATCAACTGTAACTTCTGGTGCAATACCTTTTTTAATCCCTTCAATCTGTAACTGCACTGTATCCCACGCATATGAATACGAACTTATAAACAATACCCTGCCGGATTCCTGCAGGCTGCCCTGCCCTTCCTGCCCTTGCACCAGACAGGCATTATAAAATAAACTGCCCATTAAAATTATCATAAACAGCAGTTTTTTGTATTTAAACAAAAAAGCCATACAAACTCCCCCCATTATATATTTTTAACCTGGCTAAATAATAGAATACCATTACTTTGTAAAAATATCAATTCCATATATCTTAAGTTTACCTATTTTTTATACTTGTAGTTTCTGGCATTTTTTCGTATACTAAATAAAAGGGTTTACACAGTCTTAATTTTACTGCCACAGGCAAAATGTAAAAAATTTAGGAAAGGTATGGTAACTTATGAGTATTATAGGATTAAAAAAGGAGAAATGTGTTGGCTGTAATGCATGCGTAAGGGCCTGTCCGGCTGGTGATGCTAACATAGCACACTTAAGTGATGATGGCAATTTAATTATTGAAATTGATGACAACAAATGTATTAAATGTGGTGCATGTATTTCTGCATGTTCACATAATGCGCGTTACTTCAGGGACGATATAGACCAGTTTCTTAAAGATTTAAAATCAGGTACAGAAATTGCAATTATTGCTGCACCTTCTATTAAGATAGCTTTTGAAGGCAACTGGCGCCATGCCCTGCAATGGCTCCAGAACCAGGGTGTACATGGTATTTATGATGTAAGTTACGGGGCTGATATATGTACATGGGCGCATCTGCGCTATCTTGAAAAACATCCTGATGCAAAACTTATTTCCCAGCCATGCGCCGCTGTTGTTAATTATATCCAGCACCATAAGCCGGAACTTATCCCCCATCTTTCGCCAGTACAAAGCCCTATGATGTGTATTGCAATATATATACGCAATGTACTCGGCTTTAAAGGAAAGATAGCCGCCATTTCACCATGTATCGCAAAAATAGATGAATTCAGGGAAACAGGGAATATTATTAATTATAATGTAACAATGGAACACCTGAAACAGTATTTTGAGGAAAATAACATAAGCCTTCCTGCAATTAAAGTTTACAGCGAGTTTGAGTTTAATGAACACCAGGGCTTAGAGGGTGCAATATATCCAAAACCTGGCGGACTTATGAAAAACCTTCTTATACATTCCCCTGAAATGGAAATTGTAACTTCTGAAGGAACTGATAAACTTTATAAAGACCTGGAAAGATATTGTAGTGAAAATTCCAGATGGCTTCCAACTGTTTTTGATGTGCTTAACTGCGAAAATGGCTGCAACGGAGGACCTGCTACAGGTGTGCACTACAACTGTTTTACAATGAGTGATATTATGCATGATGTAGAACGTTATGCAAGAAAAATCCGAAAGGCAAATACCTCTAAAAAAGGTGTTGATAAACAGTTTGCAGAATTTGACCAGAAATTAAATCTTAATGATTACATACGTACATATAAACCACTTGCCGGGGAACAACGCAAAATTACAGAAGCTGATATTGAAAAAGCATATTTAATACTTGACAAGCATACTGATATGGACAAGACCTTTGACTGCCATTCATGTGGTTTTAAATCATGCAGGGAGATGGCAATTGCAATTGCAAAAGGAATTAATGAAAAAGAAAACTGCCACCAGTATATGATGAAGTCTATCCGTAATGAGCGGCAGAAAGTAACTTCCGTAAACAATGAAGTCCTTGATATGAATAATGAGCTTGTTGAAATATTTGGCAGGCTTACAGACAATATTAACCAGGTTAAAAAGGAAGCAGTTATTATACGCGATACTGGAAAGGCAAGCAGTAAAGAAATGGCGGATGTTGCTGAGTATATGAATAATTTACAGGTGCTTAATGAAAGCATTGCTGGTTCATTAGAACATATTAATTCCAGCGTAAAGAAATATAATGTAATGACACAGGATGTTGAAAAGATTTCCGGTAAAATCAACCTGCTCTCACTTAATGCTGCAATCGAGGCTGCAAGGGCGGGTGAAGCCGGAAGGGGGTTTTCTGTTGTCGCTTCCAATATACGTGGGCTCTCTGAAAGTTCGCGTGCTTCTGTAAGCAGTGCAAGGGAAAACGATGAGTCAATACAATCTGCCATCAATGAAGTTAATGATATAATACGCAAGTTTAGTGAAACCACCAATGAACTTCTTACTGCTGTACAGGCTTCTATTGATAATGTCAACAGGACAACGGAGAAAAGCCAGACTATAGAAGAAGCCATGAACACTGTTTCTTTAATTGCCAGACATGTTGAAGAAGTAATAGAAAAAACTAACAAGATTTTAAATTAGCCTTTACGGGAGGATAAAAATTGTTAAATATTAAAACAAATATTGTATCAATTAATTATGAGGAATCTTTATCTAACCTGCTGCCAGCTGCTTTTGAAAAATGTAAAAACATGCCACAGGGAAGCGGGACTGTACGTTTTGTCCAGGAATTAAATAATACATCAAAAGAGAATATATCAAGGATTTTAAAATGCCTTCCAAAAGAATTATATAACAGGTTACTATGTATTATTTTCAGGTTATTTTCTAATGAGATAACTGAGAACTTAAATTCCACCCTGCAAAAACAGCTGCCTGGCAGTATTATAAAAATTAATGAAATACTATTAAACCAGGAGGCATCCGGGGAATTATTATTATATATAAATAATATTGAAATAGATTATACCAGTTTAATTAATTTCTCCAGCAAAAAACTTAATGATGGCATTATATCCTGGATATTAAAAATAATAATCCCTGTTTTATCTAAAATACCGGCAGATAAACAGGAAAGCGGGCTGGTGTCATTCCTGCAAAATGTTTTTATCAAAAGAAAACTGGAAAGTGTGGCGGAGAAATCTTTATTAAATAACGGCGTAATATTAAAACTTGGGGAAATCTCCATTTCACAAGCTGAAGATAATATAATAGACTATAATATAATAAATTATATAGAACTTGAAAAACTTGAAGAGGACTTTTTAAATATACTTGCTTCACTCCTAAAGCCACTGGGATAAAATATATATGCACATGCTGCTAATCCAGTGTTTAAGTAATTTTAAACATTGGATTACGCATGTATTAATATTATATGCATTAATTTATCTTGTACAGATATATCCCATATATCCTGCATACATAAGAAGCATTGCTATTCCTTCGCCTCTTACAATCCTGCGTCCCGACCATGTAAATGCCCATACTATAAGGCTCATTACAACAAGTACAATTACATCAATAATATTTTCCATTATAAATGCAACAGGTGATATTGCTGCTGCCACTCCTAATACAAGCAGTATATTAAATATATTTGAGCCGATTACATTACCAAGTGCCATATCAACTTCATTCTTCCTTGCGGCAACCACTGATGTGACAAGTTCAGGAAGACTTGTGCCAAACGCAACTACAGTAAGCCCTATAAGGTTATCACTCATTCCAAACTGTTCTGCAATTTTAGTAGCAGAATCTACGACAACATCACCACCTATAATGATTGCTGCAATCCCGCCTATAATATATAAAATACATTTCCAGACAGGTATTATCTCATAATCTTCATTAACTGCCTGGCTCTCATTCCTGGCTTTCTTTGCAGACATTACCATCCAGTATAAAAACCCTGCAAATATTGCACACATTATAACCCCGTCAATATGCCCTAATATCATACCCACAGAACCAAGCCCAAGCAGTATAAGCGCAACAATTATTGAAAAAGGGAACTCCCTTTTAAGGGTTTCCGTATCTACCGCAAGCGGGCAGAAAAGTGCACATATGCCACATACAACCATAAGGTTAAATATATTAGAACCAACTGCATTGCTTATAGCAAGTCCGTTACTTCCTGCAATAGATGCATTAATGCTTACAGAGCACTCCGGAAAACTTGTTCCCATTGCAACAATAGTCATTCCAATTATAAGCGGCGGCACCCTTAACCTTTTTGCAACACTTGAACTTCCCTCTACAAAGAAATCAGCCCCTTTAATTAATAGTATAAATCCTGCAACCAAAAAAACATAAACCATAATTAACTCCTTTCTTCACTGTAAATTTTGTCCTCCTTTCATATTTATTACCAGATTCCAATCCTATTACAACTCCGGCAAAAGAAATAATTCCTTTTAAAACAAAAAAACAGATACATTACTGTACCTGTTCTAAACTAAACAGTTATACTGTAATATATGATATGGAATTTTTGCCTTTTGTGCCATGTTTGTCATATGCCATTACCATATACTCATATCCTTTTCCCTGTTCTGCTTCATAATCTGTATAACTTATACTTTTATTTTTCTTAGTCTTTTTAATGCAGACCCATTTATCTGTTCCAAGGACCCTGCGGAATACTTTATAATATGACGCCTTATCCAGCTTTTTCCAGTCAATTTTTATGCCACCAGGAACCCTCATTATATTCTCTATGCTGCTTGTCCCGTTCTCAGCCCACAATGTATATATCCTGCTTTTGCTGCCAACTGTATATTTAACTTTGCCACTGAAATAATTTCCAGAACGCAGCCTTACATTCCACCTGTCAAGCGATATCCCCTCTTTACGCATTACTTCAAGGGACTTCGCCTTATATGCAGGAAATATCTTAACTGTTACTGATATATCATCCTCTTGTGACTTTATTGCGGAATCCATATCTGTATAACCATCTTCACCAACAAGCTTTATCTGTATTTCTTCCCCAGGTGCTTTGGCATACCCTAGTGCATAGCAGATATTTGCAGCAGCATCCCTTCCAATCTCATTGTAACCAAGCTGTGTATAATGTACTGACTGGTGTACATCTGCAACCTTTGACGGCATATACACATCCTGCTTCTTCATATTGTTAAAACTAAGATATTCGCCCATATCTGCATATTTTGATTTAAAATATCCATCCACACCTTCATCTGTTACCCAGTTTTCTGAAATATGGCTTGCAAGGTATATATTTTTAAACTTCTCCTTAGATGAATTACACATATAATATTGTGCCTTCCTGGGACCTGTCATATAAAGGTCAGAAGCATCTGACGGACCACCATGTGCCCTTACCATAAGTATCCCTGCAAATTCCATCCTCTGGTTGAGGTTCTTATACTTCTGTCCCCTGCCATCACCAGTTTCTTCTATAAGCTTATTATGCATACTCATAAATTTCTTAAGGTACTTTTTAGCACTCATCTTGTCATCTGATTCGCCCTGCAGCCAGAAATAGCCTTTATGGCTTAATTTATAATGGCCTGCTTCTATCTCTTTATTAAGAAGCTGTTCACATGTCTTATATAAAGATACTGCCTGCCAGAAGTTATTATTAATCCTCTCACTGCCTGGAAGCCATGTTTCAATAGAGCTTCCACTATGTGAAGCATTGACAAGCCACACTTTTTCACCTGTTTTCTTCACCCACTCTTTAGCAAGTGCACCATCAACACCAGTCTTTCCCCTTGCATTCTCTGCACCTGTAAGGTTATTAGTCCGCTGCCATTCATTTATGCTGCTGTTATCCGTTAAGCCCGAAGGCACATAATCCCCAGGGTTCCATATTGTAAGCTTTGGCGCAGCCGTAGAAAAACAACCATTTGTCAGGGAATGGTTAATTGTTGACGGGCCATATGTACTATATACTTTACCTTCTTTATTTATAACATATTCATTCTGGTAATCTTCAAGAATCCCAAGTTTATCAGGGCTTCCCTCCATATTGCTCTGCCCAATAAGGAGAAGAAGGCTTATCTTTGCAGGCTTAACTGTTATGCCAATCTCTTTGCCACTTTCAAGTTTTACAACAGCCTTGCCGCAGCCTGTAGCAATTACCTTATTTCCATCCACAATCTTAAGCACTTCTGCATCTTTTTTACCTGTCTGTACATTATCTGACTTAATTGATATAACCTCAAGCTTCTCAATTTTCTTTTTAAAAGTATGCCTGTCATCATATGTTAACGTTATCTTGGAATCAGTATTTTTCATTGTAAGTTTTGCCGCCTGTACACTTTCCGGGGCTAATATACAAAGCCCCAGAAAAGCACACAGAATAACAAAACTTTTACATATATTTTTCATATCACACTACCACACATATTATTTGTTCTAAATTTCCATGTTACATTATTTTTTGCAGACAATATTTACAATACGCCCTGGAACATATATTTCCTTTACAATATTTCCTGAAAGCCTGCCACCAAGTGCTTCCTTTGCTTTTTCAAGCACGCTTTCCTTCTCTTCATCTTTGGCAATCTGGATTGTAACTTTTGTCTTGCCATTAATCTGTACAGCAATCTCTATCTCTGCTTCAATAGTCTTAGCCTCATCATACTCTGGCCATGCAGACTGGTAAATCCTGCCTGTCCCCCCGGTAATCTCCCAGAGTTCTTCTGTAATATGTGGTGCAACGGGGTTAAGCAGTACAAGCAATGTCCTGTATTCACCTTTTGTAACTGAATTTTTCTTATAAAAATCATTTATAAGTGACATCATTGCAGCTATTGCTGTATTAAATTTAAGGTTTTCAAAATCACTGCTTACTTTCTTAATAGTCTGGTGCATTTTAATTTCCATATCAGCAGAATAACCCTCTTCATCTGTAAGAATCTCCTGCAGCTTCCATACCCTTTCAAGGAAACGGCGGCATCCCTTTACACCATCATCTGACCATGCCGCACTTAAATCAAATGCACCTATAAACATTTCATAAGTACGGAGTGTGTCTGCACCATAATCCCTTACAATATCATCGGGATTAACTACATTGCCACGGGATTTGCTCATCTTCTCGCCATTGCTTCCAAGAATCATGCCATGTGAAGTACGCTTCTGGTATGGTTCTGGTGTTGGTACTACCTTCTGGTCATAAAGGAACTTATGCCAGAAACGTGAATAGAGAAGATGGAGTGTTGTATGCTCCATGCCGCCATTGTACCAGTCTACAGGAAGCCAGTATTTAAGTGCCTCCGGGTCTGCAAGGCATTCTTTATTGCAAGGGTCTGTATACCTTAAGAAATACCATGAAGAACCTGCCCACTGTGGCATTGTATCAGTTTCACGCTTTGCAGCGCCACCACAACAAGGGCATGTTGTATTAACCCAGTCTGTCATTGAAGCAAGCGGTGATTCGCCATTGTCTGTTGGCATATAGCTTTCTACTTCTGGAAGCAGCAGAGGCAGTTCACTTTCATCAAGCGGCACAAAACCACACTTTTCACAATGCACTATAGGAATAGGTTCTCCCCAGTACCTTTGCCTTGAAAATACCCAGTCACGCAGTTTGTAATTTACCTTACGTTTGCCAATACCCTTTTCTGCCAGGAAATCTTTAACCTTTTCCTTAGCTTCTTCTACAGAAAGCCCTGTAAGGAAGCCCGAATTAACCATTTTTCCTGTTGCAACATCTGTAAACGCTGCCTTATTTATATCAGCTGCACCTTCACTTCCCTCTACAACCTGTACCAAAGGAAGCCCGAACTTCTTTGCAAACTCCCAGTCCCTTTCATCATGCGCAGGTACTGCCATAATTGCACCTGTACCATATGTCATAAGTACATAATCTGAAATCCACACTGGGATTTCCTCATTATTTACAGGATTTATTGCCATAATTCCGTCAAGTACAACACCTGTCTTATCCTTGGCAAGCTCTGTACGCTCAAAATCAGACTTTTTGGCAGCCATATCCCTGTACTTTACAACATCATCCCAGTTCTTTATTTCATCTTTATACTTATCAATTAACGGGTGTTCTGGTGAAACTACCATATATGTTGCACCAAATAAAGTATCAGGACGTGTAGTATACACACGCAGCTTCTCTTCCTTGCCTTTAAGCTGGAAATCCACCTCTGCGCCCTCTGAACGCCCAATCCAGTTTCTTTGTGAAGTCTTTACACGTTCAATATAATCAACATCATTAAGGCCTTCAAGCAGCTTGTCAGCATAATTTGTAATTTTAAGCATCCACTCGCTCTTAACCCTGCGCACTACTTCAGAACCACAGCGTTCACATACACCGCCGACAACTTCCTCATTAGCAAGCCCTACCTTGCATGAAGTACACCAGTTAATAGGCATTTCCTTTTTATATGCAAGTCCTGCTTTAAAAAGTTTTAAGAAAATCCATTGTGTCCATTTATAATATTCCGGGTCTGTAGTATTAATCTCCCTGTCCCAGTCAAATGAATAGCCAAGTGAACAAAGCTGTGCTTTAAAATGCTCTACATTATTCTTTGTAACTTCCCTTGGATGGATTTTATTCTGGATAGCATAATTTTCAGTAGGAAGCCCGAAAGCATCCCAGCCCATGGGATATAATACATTATATCCCTGCATCCTGCGTTTACGTGCAACAATGTCAAGGGCTGTATAAGGCCTTGGATGCCCTACATGAAGCCCCTGCCCTGAAGGATACGGGAACTCAACAAGGGCATAAAACTTTGGCCGTGAATAATCATTCTCTGTTTTAAATGCCTTCTCATCTTCCCATATCCCCTGCCATTTCTTTTCAACTGTATGATGGTTATACATTTCCATGTCAATCTCTCCATTCTCTAAATTCTGGTTCTTATTTATAAATCACTAAAACCAGCAATGCTGCATAAAATCCCTGCCAGTGCACCTGCTATTACATCTTTTGGAAAGTGCACTCCTGCTATTACCCTTATTACCGCAAGAAATACACCCATTATATAAATAACTGTACCGGGCAGCGGGTATATAAAACTTACTGCACCTGCACATATAAATATTGAAAATACATGTCTGCTTGGAAAACTTTTTCCATGTGTATCTTTTGGAAAAAGTGGTTTAAAATTATACTTCTCATAAGGACGGATGGCATTATACTTTTCCCTGAATACTGATAAAACCACAAAACCAGCCGCTGGTACTGCAATTACCCTTATAAACCTCATATCTTCCTTATAAACCAGTGACACAATAGTTAATAAATAAACCACTGCTGTTAAATAAGTCATAACCTTGCCAGTTATATAAATAATGCTGGTACCATATCTTTTAGAACGTATAAAATCCATTACTTTAATATATTGTTCCCTGTCCATTTATCACCTATAACGTCAAAAAATCACTCACAAACTTGTATCCCAAGCTCTTCAAGCTGCCCTTCTTCTACAATATCAGGTGCACCTGTCATAGGGCATGATGCATCTTTTACTTTTGGAAATGCTATTACATCACGTATATTATCCAGCCCTGCCATAAGCATTACAAGCCTGTCAAACCCATATGCAAGCCCTGCATGTGGCGGTACTCCGTACCTGAATGCATCAAGCAGGAATCCAAACTGTTCATGTGCCCTTTCTTCTGTAAAACCAAGTGCTTTAAGCATTGTTTCCTGCACATCATCCTGGTGTATACGGACTGAACCGCCTCCAAGCTCTATACCATTAAGTACAATATCATAAGCCCTTGCACGCACTTTCTCCGGTTCACTTCCAATATATTTTATATCTTCCTCAAATGGCATTGTAAACGGGTGGTGCTTTGCAACATATCTTCCCTCTTCTTCTGAATATTCAAATTCAGGAAATTCTGTAACCCACAGGAATTTATATACGTCTTTATCAATAAGCCCTGCTTTTGCTGCAATTTCAATACGCAGGTTTCCAAGTACATCATAAACCACCTTGTCCCTGTCTGCTGCAAATAAAAGCAAATCACCTGGTTTTCCGTCCATTGCAGCAACAAGCGCTTTTAATTCATCTTCCTGCATAAATTTTTCAAATGAACATTTATATGTCCCGTCTTCATTTACTGCAAGGTATGCAAGCCCTTTTGCACCAAAATCTTTAGCCATCTTTACCAGTGCATCAATCTTTTTACGTGGCATTGCAGCCTGTCCTTCTGCATTAATGCCCCGTACTGAGCCGCCTGCCCCAAGTGCTGCTGTAAATACTTGGAAACCACAGTTTTTTACAACTTCTGATACATCTTTAAGTTCCATTCCAAAACGCAGGTCGGGCTTGTCTGAACCAAACCTGTCCATAGCCTCCTGCCATGTCATACGCTGTATTGGAAGTTCTACATCTATATCAAGCACTTCTTTAAATAACTTTTTAAGAAGCCTTTCATTAACGTCCATAACATCTTCTTCATCTACAAATGAAAGTTCCATGTCAACCTGCGTAAATTCCGGCTGCCTGTCAGCACGCAGGTCCTCGTCCCTGAAACACTTTACAATCTGGAAATACCTGTCATATCCTGCACACATCAGCAGCTGTTTAAAAAGCTGTGGTGACTGTGGCAGTGCGTAAAACGAACCCGGGTGTACCCTGCTTGGCACAAGATAATCCCTTGCCCCCTCTGGTGTGCTTTTAGTAAGCACTGGCGTTTCTATCTCAATAAACCCTTCATCTGCAAGGAACTGGCGTATAATTCCTGCAATCCTGCTTCTCATCATAAGGTTTCTCTGTAAATCAGGACGCCTTAAATCAAGATAACGGTACTTAAGCCTTATATCTTCTTTAGTCCTGCTGTTTTCCTCAACCGGGAAAGGAGGTGTATCTGCCTCTGATAATATACGAAGCTCCTTAGCCCTTATCTCAATAGTTCCTGTTGCAAGGTTTTTATTAACTGCACCTGAACGCTTTTCAACTATCCCCTTTACAGCAATTACAAACTCACTCCTTAACTTGCCCGCCTTTTCAAAACCACTGCTTCCTGTACAATCCTCTTCAAATATAATCTGTAATATGCCTGAACGGTCACGCAGGTCAGCAAATACAATATTCCCCATATTTCTCTGTTTCTGCACCCATCCCATTACAGTAACTTCTTCACCTATATTTTCCTCACTAAGTTCTGCACACCTGCATGTGCGCTTCATGCCTCTCATTGGTTCAGCCATATTAATCCGTTACTGAAAACTTATAAAAAGTTAATAAAATTTTTTATAACTTATAAAACTCTTATGTTCCATTCCTGCTTCAACGTGTATGCTTTTGTCAAATTTCGGCTACTCACAGTCCTGACGTGTCCATCAGGCACATCGTACACTCCACAGGCGTAAATTCCTGGCTAACGTACCAGTA
>DKYP01000109.1 GCA_002499945.1 Lachnoclostridium sp. UBA7097 | reverse complement strand
CATTTTGGCGTACAAAATATTTTATATAAAATTTTATATAAAATATAGCAATAAAACAGGGACTGCTGTATTTTTATTTTAAACAACAGTCCCATAACCATAATATAATTGCCAGATGTTTCTATGTAATGCAGTTATTTTTCAGTTCCCTTACACTACCACGTTCAATAAATTTTGCGCAAACCTGGATTTTTACTTTTACATCACTGTTCCTGCCATCTGCAGACAACAGCTCCCTGACCGCTCTCGCCCCTAGCTCCTGTTTATATACATGGACTGTAGATAACGGAGGGTCTGATACTATCCCGTAAGACACATCATCAAAGCCAATAACAGAAATATCTTCTGGAATCTGGTAGCCATATTCTTTTATAGCCTGCATGCTTCCTATTGCAATCACATCATTATCTGCAAAAAACGCTGTTGGCATTTCTTTTGTCCTGGCAAGATATTCCTTCATCTTCTGGTATGCTGTTTCAATCCTGGTTCCAAGTGTCACGATAAATTCAGGCCTGGCTGGATAACCATATTGGTTCATTACATGGTAGTATCCCTTTTCACGTGAACGGAAAGCCTGTATACGGAATTCCCCCTTCAAATATCCAATTTTTGTATGCCCCTTCTTTACCAGAAATTCTACTGCTTCTATAGCTGCTTCTGTGTCATTAATCAGTACACTGTCAAATACATATTTATCACTCCGCCCATCCAGCAGTATAATCTGGTTTTTTGCATCCGCATATGGTTCATAATCTTCTTCAAGCATCTCTGTCCCCAGAAGTATCACTACACTCTGCATATCAGCCAGGATATCTGCAAGCTGCTCCTTGTAGCCAGGGTCACGTATATCCACATAGCAGAATACCATTTCGTATCCCATAGCTTTCGCCTGGCGCTCCACCCCTTCTATCACAGCCGGGTGAAATAAGCTTTCATCGATAATCAGCCCGTTCCTGCGGAATATCACAAACCGGATTTTCGTAACTTTTTCTTCCATATTGTAGCCCAGTTCCTGTGCTGCCTCCAGGATTTTTTTTGCAGTTTCTTTATTTACTCCCTTTTTACGGTTCAGTGCATTTGATACCGTAGATATTGAAAAACCAGTATTTTCACTGATTTTACGTATATTCACTTTCATAACTTTTCTGCCTCCAATCTATATAATTGGTAAACAAGATAATAAATAACTATTAGTTTTACCTTTCCCTGACATTGTATTATTATATCACATCTTAAAGTTTTTAGTAAATAAAAACAAAAATTTTTTGAAAAAATTTCTACTTATGCATTTGTCCTCCGTGGGCGCACCCGGATGATGTAAACAATTTTCATACATGCACATTTGCCGAGGTAGAATCATACCCTGATGATGTAAAAGCTATCTCCAAGGCCGGGCATGAACTTGGCAACCATAGTGAAAACCATAAACAAATGTCAACTTTATCTGCCGGGGAATGTAAAGAAGAGATTATGAAAGTGCATGAAAAAGTAAAAGAACTCACTGGAAAAGATATGTGTGTATTCAGGCCGCCTTATATTAAAAGATTATAACAAAGCAGATATAATACATAAGTAAAACTTCTAAAGTATACCAAAAAAGGCGCTCATTATATATGAACGCCTTCTTCATTTAAAAGTAATGTTACAATATTACTTTTCTGGTGGAATCAGTGAACCATTCCTGGTATGTATAATCTTTTTAGGATTATTTGGTTCTGATACAAGTAAATCAGACAGCTGGCAACCCAAAGCCTCACAAATCAAATCCAGATGTTCAAGACTTACCCTTTCTGCCAGCTCGTGGTACATCTCATTAATTGTATTCGGACGTATACCAGTAGCCCTTGCCAGGTCAGCTTGTGTCCATCTAAGTTCACCAAGTTTTGCAGATAGTAAGATTCTAATCATACTTATCGCTCCTTCCCTTATATTTTACAATATAAAGTTAGAGCATTTTATAAAAAGATAGATTATATCGTAATATGTTATAATCTATCTTTTTTATGTGTTTTTTCAATTATATTGAATAATAAAAATCATATTTCTTTCTGTTTTTTATAAAATTCCATTCCATATAATTCACATAGCATAAGCTTATTCTTTATTTATGGTATCAATATTATATTTATCCAATATAAAAACTCCCAATAACTTGCAATAATACAAGCTATTGGGAAAATAACATCAATGCCCTTTAACGGGCTTGCTTCATTTCCATCCTGCATTTCTGGAAGCCCCTGTTTATAAGGGTTGGCTGTATGTGTTTTCTCCCAAGATTTTTGAAAGTGTCATGTTTTGCCTGTTTCTTGTTTTTTCAAATTTTGCTGTATTCTATCATTCTCCATCTGTTCTCCTTTCTCCCTTCCGGGTTATTGCCCTTATTGCCTTTGGACAATTATAATAGTTACACATGATATATAATGTATTATCAATATATTCTTTACATCTTTTTTCATGTTTATAAATCTTTTATTTTACATTGTTTTTAGTGTTCTCATTTTCAACATATTTCAAAATATTCCCCGGTTGCATATCTAAGAGCATGCAAATATTATCAAGTGCTTTTGCTCCTACTGGCTTCCCCTCTCTAATATATTGTATTGCGCTTTCGTTTAGTAGCTTTTCTTTTCTCAATCTTGTAGTGTTATATCCTGCTTCTTTGAGCGTTTCCAGCACATCAATTTTATATGCAAGCATTCTTTGAACCTCCTTTGCTTTTTATTTATATTTTACATGGTATTTCATTCATTGTCAATAACATTATTTTTCATGTAATATGCACAAAAACAATAGGATATTTAACATGATATTTCATGTATTTTGTATATTGATTTTACATGAATTATCATGTACAATATAACCATATAAGAAACACAACAACAAAATAAATTCAAAATAAGAAAGGCGGTAAACCACTATGACAGATACAAAAAAGAGAATTGAGGAACTGGAAGAGATTTTAGAAAGCGGATGCAACGGAAATTGTGAAAACTGCAAAGTAAAAAAGGAATGTGAAGAACTCGAAAAACTTCAAGAACAAGAAAGAGCAGAAAGTTTTAAAGTCGGCGAAGTTTACAAAAATGAATATACAAACATTTTTATAAAACGTGTAAACGGCGGCCTAGTAGCGTTTATAGAAGGTTTTTCGCCTTCTGCAATCCACAACATGCAGGAAATCCCAGAAAAAAGCCTTATGGAGTATATGCACAACTGGGGCTTTAAATATTCAAGAACTTATTAAACCAAGCTGGGCAGCATACACCGAGGCGCAAATCCCCAGCAGGCATTACCTGATAGGGAAAACAAAAAAAGAAAGGTTAAAAGGTGGATAATATGAAGAATTTGTATTGGTTTACAAATAATAATGGCGAAAATATTTTAGATGACTTCTACGGAACTGAAAAAGGAGCTGTTGAATACGCAAAAGAACAAGCTAAAATATTAGGCGAAGATATTTATGTGAATTGCGAAGAAGATATTGTTGATGTTGCATACACATAAGCAGACCAGCGGCGCAGGATATGCAAGCCCTCCAACTGCCTTTTATAAATAAAATTTAAGGAGGATAAGAAGCATGGAAAATTACACAGTGATTGGTTATGAGATTTATGAATGCCCACAAAACCCGACTGACATGGGGAAATATTATGGTAAAATCCGATATTGGAGCAGACGGAAACGGTAGCAAAAAACGCAAAGAAAAGCTGGCAAATACTTTTTATTAAAGTGGTTTGCAGCGACGGAAAGAAAAAATTTTTATAACTCCCACCGCCAAGTGGTCAAATTCCCAGTCCCCAAGGATAAGGGGAGAAAGAAAAGAATATGGAAAAAATATTTATTAACGGAAAAATAAACGGATACAGTACAGCCCAGTGTGGAAAAACCCTGAAAGCAGGAAAATTAACTGACATCCTGCAAGGATATGATGAAGATGCACTCGTCTATTTGAGAAATGACAATGGTTATACCTACGGGAACATTACACAATATGATGTTTATAGCAGTGACGATTTAAAGTATTAATAACTTTAAGCAAATTGTAACAAAAAGCCCCACCTTAAAGGTGGGGCTTTTTGCTTTCTTCTTACATTTTCCTAAATTTGTATTATATAAAACAGGCTCTGAGAGAACAGATAAGACGTGCATAAGCGTGTAGGTATAATAAAATAGCATGTAAGGTAATGGTGATACATTTATTCACATTTGTTATGATTCAGTACAGCCTTCGCTATTGCCTGTGCAATATCCAGCCTGTCGGCTTTATATAACATATAGTCGTCTTTATCATCTACAAAACAAACTTCAGCAAGTATTGCTGGTGCTTTGGTATGGTTTAAGAAATATAAATTTCTATTGGTTTTGACACCACGGTTTGTAAAGCCAAGCTTTGACATCTGGTTACAGATACGCTTTGCAATATCACCCTTATCAGATACATTTTCCGTGACTAATACTTCCGTGCCACCCACTTTGTTATCACCCTTCCTGTCATCCCTGCCAGAATTAAAATGAATGGATATATGTAAATCTGCATCTGCCACAGCGTTACATTTTGCACAGATTTTACGCAGCACATCACTTTGACTTGTCCCGTTGTTTACAGTGCAGTTTACAGCCTTGATACCGTTTTTCTTTAAAAGCTTTATAACCTTTTTGGTAATATACCTTGCCTGTGTGCTCTCATCCAGCAAATCAGACGCACCACAGGCAATCTTCCCTGACGGGTTGTGTCCTGCGTGGACTGTTACTTTCCTAATCTTTTTCATATCAATCCTTAATCCCCCTTAACCTCTGGCAGCCCTGCAACTGATGTTAAAACTGATAATATCCCTGCCAGTCCAGATGTCGATACTACAGCAAGCCAGTTTACATCACCCATTGCCGCTGATGTGCCTATTGTTGCAATGGCGGTCTGTGCCATTGTTTTTATTGCCCTTACTCCAGCAGCATTGCACCATTTTATATGTTTTTTATCTAACATGTTTTTTCCTCCTTATAATCCTAAATGTGTAGTTACAAGCCCGATTAGCACGCCGATTATGGCAGTAATTATATATCCTGTCACCTGCCGCCATTTTTCACCATCCCTAGCTTCCAAAACTTCAAGGCGTTTTTCCTGCCGTTCTGATGTTTCCCTGTAATTTTCCAGTATGGCAGCCAGTTTTTCTACATTGGCATTTATGGCAGCTAAATTGTCCATTGCTTCCAGGTCATCAAGCCTTGATGCCTGTTCTGCCTGTGTTTTTGCCATATTTTCCATGCTTACTGCAAGACGTTCAACATTGGTTGTCAGTGCCTGAATCTGTTTTGTTGTATCTTCAAGTTCCGCAACCCTGCGCCCAAGCCTTTTATCCTCATCAGCAAGCCGCTGGTTTTCGCTTTCCATGCGCCTGCAGAACTCATCATGTTCCGCACGTGAGATTGGTGTGTCCATTGCATCCTCCTTTCTTAAAAAAGGGTCTTGGATTAAGCATGAAGTTGTTAAGCTTCCTGGTTAATTATTTTTTCTAAGGCTTCAATACGTTTTTCCAGGGCTTCATTCTTTCTGCTTAACCCCTGTATATATTTAATAACCAGCCCTGTAAACCCCTCATATCTTAAATAATAACCAGGGGCTGCATCATAATCTGTTATTAAATATTCATTTTCTGTTTCATTGCCATCTTTATCTTTTTCTGTCCTTCTTTCTATTTTTTTGGGATATTCCTTTACCAGTGGGGAAAAATCTTTGGTATCTATATTTAAAGACTTTAATAAATCTTCAACATCCTGCGCAACCATACCATAATGCCTGCGCCCTGAAGCACCATCTTTATATTTAAAAGATACAGGGACAAGGCCGTTTATTACAGAATCTGCAAATTCCTGGGTTATATCTGCAAAATCCTTCTTTTTGTTTCTGTCAGAACTTGTTATCAGCCCGCTGGAATTATATATATTATTGGCAGCTACCATTGTAAGTATATTGGCACCATTATCCCCAAACTGCCCGTTTGAACGCTTTGTTGGCAATACCTGGAAATCATTTGTAAACTGCCTGTATATCAATGCTGGCTCTGCAGTATTGGACCCGCCTGCACGCAAAACTGTACTGTTGTAAGTATCGTTTCCTACTTTTAATGATGTACTCCCAACAGAAAAGCTTCCAATCTTTACAGTCCCCGTAAACACTGGGTCTGCCTTTGGGGCATAACTGTCATGGCTGTGGCTGGATGGCGTGAAGCTGGATGGTTTGCCGCCTATCTCATTCCATGTATAAGACGGTTTGCTTGATGCCTTTGCCCAGGCACTTACATCACTTGCAGGCATAGAGGACGGGAAGTCTGTTATATCTGCTTTGACGTGTTTATGTGATGATGGCGGAAAGCTTGACGGCTTTCCAGCCAAATCATTGTAACTGCCCGTAAATGCCACCAGTTTCAAATCTTCAAAATACCTGGCTATTTTTCCAAATAGTGTACTATGTTTCTCACCGGATTTTATGTTTTCCCTTGTCCTGTTATGCACAAAACTTGCTGTGCTGTCTTTTGTATCAGTCTGTTTAT
>DKYP01000009.1:32789-32950 GCA_002499945.1 Lachnoclostridium sp. UBA7097 | reverse complement strand
AGTTGATGGTGATTTGGCACAGGCGTTAAGGAAACTGCCGGACAAAAAATACAGATTGTGTTACTGTATTATTTTGCTGGTCTGAGTGACAGGGAGATTGGCGAAATCTATGGCATAGGGAGAAGTACCATTTGTGACCAGAGGAACAATGCCATAAAAAA
>DKYP01000009.1:31782-32675 GCA_002499945.1 Lachnoclostridium sp. UBA7097 | reverse complement strand
ACATACCATGCTGATTATTTTTCAGTTATGGGATATGAAATCGGCATAGTTGATGGTGATTTGGCACAGGCATTAAGGAAACTGCCAGACAAAAAAATACAGATTGTGTTACTGTATTACTTTGTTGGTCTGAGTGACAGGGAGATTGGAGAAATCTATGGCACAGGAAGAACTACCATTTGTGACCAGAGGAACAATGCCATAAAAAAGCTGCGGCTGCTGATGGAGGAAATGCATTATGGAAAATAAATACAGCGGCAGGAGCATTACCTTTGAAACATTGGAAAAAGCGGTGTCAGGCGATTACAACGCCATGCAGGAAGTGATAAGGCTGTTTAAGCCATACATGACAAAGCTGAGCATTGAGGACGGCAGATTTAACAATGAACTTTTTGAAAGGCTTGTGCAAAGGCTCATGTTTATTACATGGCGGTTTGATATGCATTACAGTGAAAAATAATCGGGCGTGATGAAACGCAGGCGGGGGACATTCGGTATATGGGTGTCCCTTTTCCTATGCCCGTTATCTATATCATTATTAACAGCGTTAAGGGCAGAGAGGGGGGAGAAAATGAGTGAGAATAAATTAAAGAGCAGAGATGCGATTGATGCGGAATTAAAGAAAACAAAAGCTGAACTTGCTATTGCAAAGCATAGAGAAGCAAAACTTCTTAATCAGATAAAAGGTATGACAGAAAGGGAACGCCGACACCGCAACATTGTATGGGGAAGCCACCTTGAATACCTTATCAGAGAAAAGCTGAATGTTTCCAAAGAACAGCTTGCCGCTCTGAATGATGATTCAGTAAAAGATATTCTGAATACTCTCTTTTTTGATTTGTATTTCCGCCGGACTATGCAAAATATTTTGACAGAAAAAGTAAAACCACAAT
>DKYP01000009.1:24029-31451 GCA_002499945.1 Lachnoclostridium sp. UBA7097 | reverse complement strand
ACTATAAAACTTTGTGGGCAGATAAAGGCTGCTCTTTAGCCTTTATCTGAACGCAAAGTTCACTAAAGGGTAGGGCGGAACGCCCGTAGGGGAATTGTCGTTTCCCCTGTTGACTGCCGCAAGGCAGGCAAAGCCCCGCAGGGCGCACACACGCGAAGCGTGTATAAGTGCGCCCTTGTCAAACGTAGCAAAGCTACGTTTTCCGTCGGGGATAGAAAAAGCAGAAAAAGGAGGGGATACATATAAGCACGAAAATGATACACCTTAATGCAAAGATTATCAGCAGGGGCGGGGAAAAACCGCAGTCGGCTGTGGCTTCCGCTGCATACCGGAGCGGGACAAAGATATATTGCGAATATGACGGGGAGATAAAAGATTTTTCAAGGAAAGGTCATGTGATATATTCTGAAATCTTACTGCCTGAATATGCCCCGAAAGAATTTGCTGACCGTTCCGTTTTATGGAACGCAGTTGAAAATTTTGAGAAAGGGAGCAGGGCGCAGCTTTCGAGGGAGATTGAATTTTCACTGCCCTGTGAGCTTGATGCGGACGAACGGTTAAAGGCGGCGAAAAAGCTTGCAGAATTTTTCAGGGATAAGGGAATGGTCGTTGACATGAATCTGCACAATCCTGACCATGAGAATCCGAACCCGCACTGTCATCTCATGCTCACCATGCGCCCGTTCGAAAAAGACGGAAGATTTGTCAAAAAGAAATGCTGGCGGGAATATGACCTTGATAAAAACGGTCAGAAAATTCCAACTCCCAAAGGAGACGATTACAAATCGCATAAGGTTTATGCCGCGGACTGGGACGATAAGGGAAACGTGGAAAAATGGCGGGCATTGTGGGCAGACATTGAAACTGATTTTTATAAAAAGAACGGCTATGAGATAACGGCGGAACACCGTTCTTTTGAAAGACAGGGCATAGACCTTTTGCCGACAATCCACATGGGTGCGGCAGTGACTGCAATGGAACGCAGGGGCATTAAGACGGAAATCGGCAACATGAATAGGGAGATTAAAAAAATCAATGACCTCATCATATCCAGTATGGAGAACATTGAGCGACTTACGGATAAAATTGCTTTTCTTGAAAAAGAGAAAAAATCGGCTGGACAGGAGAAAGAAAATGAAGCACCTGCACAGGAAAAGAAAGAGGACAGCTTAACCGCAATCCTGATGGAATGGCAGAAAAACCGCAGCGCATTTATTCAGGACAACAATATCCGGCAGCGTACAGACACGAAAACGGGCAACATAAAAAATTTTTCCTCTATGGTGTCATTCCTGCAATTGCACAAAATTGAAACACTTGAAGATTTGCACAGGCTGGCAGAGGAAATGGAGAGAGAGCGTGAAAAACACAGGACAGAGGAAGAACTTCTGCATATCCGTCAGATGAAAAGCGCAGGATTACAGGACAGCACTTTCTTTGATTATACGTTTGCAAACTGTGATGAAACGCACCCTTGCGCCCAATATGCACGCCGCTATGTAGGGAATTTTGCAGAATTTCAGAAAAACGGGCAGGGGTTATTGTTCTGGGGCAACGTGGGAACGGGCAAGACATTCCTTGCCGGCTGTATTGCCAATGCGCTCATGGAAAAGAATATCCCTGTGCTGATGACAAGTTTCCCGAAACTGTTAAATGCGCTCGGAGGACTGTACAGCGGCGAAAAGAATGAATACCTGAAAAGCCTGAACCAGTACAGGCTTCTTATCATTGACGATTTAGGTGTGGAACGTGACTCTCCCTATGTGCTGGAAACAGTTTATCTTGTGATTGATGAACGCTACAAAAGCGGGAAACCGTTTATCATTACAACAAACCTGTCACTGGAAGGACTGCGCAATCCGGCAGATTTGGAACATGGGCGCATCTATGACCGCATCATGGAGAGGTGTGTTCCTGTTGCTTTTTCAGGGAAAAATTACCGGACAGACAAAGGAAGGAAGAACATGGAGAATGCTGTGGGCATTTTAAAGGCATAAAAATATAACAGTAACTTGTGGATATGGCAGCGCCAATAAGTCCGTATCCTTGTACAGCGTCAGGGCAATTACGGAGAAATCTGTACTTGTCTTCATTTTTGCAGAAGATAAGGCAGTACAGGCGGAAAGGAAATAAATATGGGTAATATGACAGGTAATTGCATCGATACAAAAGCAGGCATAACAGTAAAGACGATCTTTGATGGAAAACAGAGCGGACAGCAGGCATTTATGAAGCTGATACAAAGACAATACCGTATCAGTGGGGCAGATATGCAAAATACTGATATTGATAAATCAACATATAGCATTGACAAAACACAATATACAGACTATACTAAAGACAGTGAAGCAAATGTTGGCGGTACAACTGTTGGTTTTGCGGAAAATGGAGGACAGCATGATTGATTCTAATTTCGCAGCATTACAACAGCTTCACAGCAATTTACGGGTTGCCATATATTGCAGGCTTTCAAAGGACGATAACCTTGACGGGGAGAGTGCAAGCATACACAACCAGCGAGATATGCTGGAAACGTGGTGTCAGGAACATGGTTTTACTGTTGCAGGCGTGTACGCTGATGATGGGTATTCCGGTTTATACATGGACAGACCGGATTTTCAAAGAATGTTAGCCGACTGCAAACAGGGCAAGATTGACATTGTGGTAACAAAGGATATGTCAAGGCTTACCCGTAACAGCACACATTCAGGACAGTTGAGGGACGAATTTTTCCCAAAGCACCATATCCGTTACATAGGTGTGACAGACGGGGTTGATACGGGAAAAGATGATGACCTTATTGCATTCCGCAGCGTATTCAACGAGATTTACTCAAAGGACATCGGAAAAAAGGTTCATTCTTCTTATGTTATCAAAGCGAAAAAGGGCAAGTTTACCGGATGCGTTGCACCGTTTGGGTACATGAAATCACCGGAGGACAAGAATTTCCTGATACCGGATAAGGATACCGCTTGGATTGTGCAGAAGATATTCGGGTGGGCAGCCGAGGGACATGGCACGAACTGGATCAGGCGCAGGCTTGAGGACGAAAAAATTCCCGCGCCCTGCTGGTGGAACAGGAAGAAAGGATTGCGCAACCATGTGACCAAATGGGAAAAGGAGTACGGGGAAAAGGGTATCTATATGTGGGATTTTTCCACAATCAAGCAGATATTGGAAAATCCCGTCTATATCGGCACGATAGCGTCACAGAAAGCAAACTACCGTTTCAAGGTCGGCTGGCTTGGGGACAAGAAGCCGGAGGAATGGATACAGGTGGAGAACGTGCATGAGCCGCTTGTGGATATGGACACTTACAATCTTGTGCAGGAAAAAGTGAAGATGCGCAAAAGACCGGACGCATGGGGCAACTACGGGATATTTGCAGGACTTGTCAAATGCGGGGAATGTGGAAGTACCATGAACCAGCGTGTGGCAAATGCGAAAGCAAAAACGAGGATACTGACCTGTGCAAAGTATAACCGTTATGGGGTGGCGCATTGTAGCCAGCACCGATTGGAACTTGACACGCTGTATCAGATTGTATTGGAGCAGATACGCACCTGTGCGGCACTTGCGCTTGCTGACGAAGCAAAGGTCATGGAGGAACTTCGTAAAAGCTGCCAGTGTGACAGTGAGGAAGAACACAGGCGCATGAAAGCGAAACTTGCAGAGAGTGAAAGCAGGCTTTCCGAACTGGATGCGCTTGTTTCCAAACTTTATGAGGACTGGGTTGCAGGCAGGATTAACGAAACGAACTTTACCCGTATGATGGAAAAGGCACAGGGCGAGCAGGAAGCCTTGCAGAAAAAGGCGGACATGATGCGTGAGCGTCTTGATGGAGCGGCAAAAGAGCAGGAGGACAATTCAAAGTGGCTTTCACTGATAAGGCAGTATGCGGATATTAAAGAGCTTGATAGGGAAATGTTACATCTGCTCATTAAAGAGATTGTTGTCCATGAGGATATGTCAGAGGGCAGACGGAATACAACGGTAGAGATACACTTTAATTTTATGAAACAGGGAAGCCAGCTAACGGTAAAAAATTAGGCTGACGCTTCCAAAAACCGCATACAGGGGAAAGAGGTTTATCCCCTGTGGCGGAGAAATATCTACAAAACACAATCAAATCTTGAAGTTTCACAATCAATTCGATTATTTTTCAACTATTTAGGTATGACACAGCTTATGGCAGGCGGTGGCATTGTAATAATCGCACAGATGGTCATACCACAGCTTTCAGGCCTGTTTTCATAGGATAAATGGGCGGGATAATAGACAGGATTACTGAATTTATAAAGGAAATACTCCAGGGGTGGGTGCTTTCAAACCTTGAAACTATGTTTACTGATGTCAACAATAAAGTGGGCATGGTTGCAGGGGAGGTAAGCAAAACCCCTGAAACATGGAACCCGGGGATATTTAATGTGGTAAAAACATTGTCTGAAGATGTGGCAGTCCCCATAGCAGGCATGGTGGTGTCTTTTGTACTGTGTTATGAACTTATTTCAATGGTTATGGAAAAAAATAACATGCATGAATTTGATACATCACTTTTTTTCAGGTATTTATTCAAAGCGTGCATTGCTGTATGGCTTTTAAGCAACACATTTGACATGGTAATGGCAGTATTTGATATGGGACACAGCATAATTACACAGGCAGGTGCAAGCATTACAGGTTCTACAAGCATTGATGTACAGGCAGCACTTGTTGCCATGTTTAACAGCCAGCTTGCCACAATGGGCATAGGTGAACTTATAGGGCTCGGGCTTGAAACTATGGTTGCAAGCCTGGGAATGAAAATTATTTCTGTCCTGGTGACAGTAATTTTATATGGGCGCATGGTGGAAATTTACCTGTATATATCTGTAGCACCAGTGCCATTTTCCACATGGACAAACAGGGAATGGGGAAGCATAGGCAGTAATTATTTTAAAGGGCTTGCAGCCCTTGCTTTCCAGGGGTTCTTTATTATGGTATGTGTGGCAGTATATGCAGCCCTTGTAGCCAGCATATCTGTAGCAGCAGATTTACACAGTGCCATATGGGAGGTTATGGCATATACAGTAATCCTTTGTTTCAGTTTATTTAAGACGGGTTCTTTGTCAAAATCTGTTTTCAATGCACATTAAAAAAGTAACAGCATGGACAAATTTAATGGAGGGAGTGGTTTTATGGCAATTTCAGTGGCAGTGCCAAAGGATTTGTCAGCAATAAAGACAAAGGTGGCATTTAACCTTACAAAAAGGCAGCTTATATGTTTTTCTGCTGCTGCTTTTGTGGGGCTGCCGTTTTATATTTTAACAAAAGGGGTGCTTGGGACTGAACTTTCAGCACTTTTAATGGTGGCACTCATGCTGCCGTTTTTCTTTCTTGCAATGTATGAAAGGGACGGTTTCCCGGCAGAAAAGATAGTGTATTTTATGGTAAGGCAGAAGTTTTTAGTGCCAGGGATACGCCCGTACAGGACGGAAAACCTGTACCAGAGGCTTGGGGAAAGGGAAAAACTAAGAAAGGAGCTTTGTTATCTTGAAAGCAAAGAAAAAGGTTACAAAAGCACCAGGAAGTAAGCTTACAGCCCGGGAAAGGAAACGTATTAAAGAACTGCGCAGCATACTTTCAGGGAAGGGCAGGAAAGGAAAAGCCCCTTTAACTGCACAGAAAAGCATAACATTTGAACATATGTACCAGGACGGGGTATGCAGGGTTACAGGCTCTTATTATACAAAAATGGTGGAATTTTACGACATCAATTATGAACTGCTTGACACACCAGGGCAGGCGGATATCTTACAGGCGTACAGTGAACTGCTTAATTATTTTGAACCAGGCATTAAATTCCAGCTGTTTTTATTTAACCGCAAGGTGAATGAGGAAACACTGGTGTCACAGATAAACATACCTTTGCAGGATGACGGCTTTGATTATATACGTGAAGAGTTTTCACAGATGCTTAAAAACCAGATGGCAAGAGGGAACAATGGCATAATAAAATCAAAATATATGGTTTTTGGGATTGGTGCAGGAAGCTACAGGGAAGCAAAACAAAGGCTTGCAGTAATTGAAACAGGTGTTATAAAAAACTTCCATAACATAGGCGCACCCGCAAAGGCAATGGACGGGAAAGAAAGGCTGTGCCTGCTCCATGAATATTTCAACCAGTACAGCATGGAAGCGTTCCGATTTTCATATAAGGAAATGGCACTTGCAGGCCTGGGTGTGAAAGATTATGTTGCACCGCCAGGTTTTGATTTCAGGAACCCGTGCAATTTTAAATCAGGGAAAATGTATGGAAGTGTTTTTTACCTTGATATGTCTGCACCAAGGTTTACTGACGGGCTGGTGAAGAAACTTTTAGACATTGACAGCAATATCACTGTTACAATACATATGAACACCGCTGACCCGGTAAAAGCATTAAAAATGGTAAAAAAAGCACTTACAAATATCCAGAAAACGAAAATAGATGAACAGAAGAAGGCAGTACGCAGCGGGTATGACATGGATATACTTCCAGCAGACATTACAGCTTATGAAAAAGATACACTTGAACTGCTGGAAGATTTAAATACAAGCAACCAGAAAATAATCAATGCCACTTTCCTTATAACCTGTTATGGCAGGACTAAAAGCAGCATGGAAAAACTTGTACAGAGGGTGTCAGGAATTATCCAGCAGGCAAACTGTAACCTGCGCAATTTGCAGTATTTACAGGAACAGGGCCTTATGGCATCTGCACCAGTGGGCTGCAATGGGACAGGGGTCAGCAGGGGGATTACTACAAAAAGTGCGGCAGTGTTAGTCCCGTTTTCCACACAGGAAATTTTTATGCCTGCGCCTGCCCTGTATTACGGGCTGAACACACTTTCAAACAACATGGTCTTAGCAGACAGGAAGAAACTGCGTACACCTAATGGCATGGTTTTAGGCACTCCTGGAAGCGGCAAAAGTTTTTCTGCAAAAAGGGAAATCTTAGGGTGTTTCCTTATGACAGATGATGATGTTGCCATATGTGACCCGGAGGGGGAGTATTTTCCACTTGTACATGCACTAAAAGGGCAGGTTGTAAGGCTTGCCACTAATTCAACAGATTACCTTAACCCTATGGATATACAGGCAGGTGACATAAGCGACAGGGAAGCACTGCGTTTAAAATCAGATTTTATAATAACACTTTGTGACATGCTGGCAGGCGGGAAAAACGGGCTTGGCAATGATGAAAAAGGCATAATAGACCAGTGCATTGAAAAGGTTTATAAGTGCTATTTTAAAAACCCCCTGCCAGAAAATATGCCAGTCCTCGGGGACTTATATAATGAACTGCTAAAATATGAGCCTGTAAACGTGGAAAAGGAACTTGCAATGGAGGCAAAAGCAAAAGCTGTAAGAATTGCAAACAGCCTTGTGCTGTATGTGCAT
>DKYP01000009.1:9194-23735 GCA_002499945.1 Lachnoclostridium sp. UBA7097 | reverse complement strand
TGTGCATGGTTCGCAGAATTATTTTAACCACCGTACCAATGTGGACTCCATGAACCGTATAATGTGTTTTGATATAAAAGAACTGGGAAACCAGCTTAAAGAGCTTGGTATGCTTGTTGTACAGGATGCAGTATGGAACAGGGTGTCAAGGAACAGGGAAAGAAGGGTTGCAACAAGGTACTACTGTGATGAATTCCATCTTCTTCTGAAAGAAAAACAGACAGCACTTTATTCAGTGGAAATATGGAAACGTTTCAGGAAATGGGGAGGAATACCGACAGGGCTTACACAGAATGTCACAGACTTTTTAAAATCCCCGGAGGTGGAAGGGATTCTTGGTAACAGCGATTTTATATATATGCTGAACCAGAGCGCACCAGACAGGGAGATACTTGCAGAAAAGCTTGGGCTGTCTGGGAAACAGCTTGGATATGTCACAGGGGCAGAGCCTGGAAGCGGGCTGATAATTTTTGACAATGCTGTAATACCATTTACTGACAGGTATCCAAAGGATACGCTTACATATAAGATTATGAATACAAAACCAGAAGAAGCAGTACAGCAGGAAGATATTGAAAAGAAGGCAGACTGATGGACAGGAAAAAGAAGCAGAAAAAAATTTATAATAATGCCAAAGACAAACTTCCGGACAAATTGTCGCAAAGTTCTGTGGCAGAGGATAAAGAAAAAACAGAGTTCCAGCCTGGCAGTTTCCAAAAGGAAACAGAGCCTTTAAAAAAGAAAAAACAACAAAACAGGCTGGAATATGGTGCAGGTTATAACAATGCCAAAGACAAACTTCCGGACAAATTGTCGCAAAGTTCCATGCCAGAGAATAAAGAAAAAACAGAGTTCCAGCCTGGCAATTTTCAAAAAGAAACAAAGCCTTTAAAAAAGAAAAAACAAAAAAACAAGCTGGAATATGGTGCAGGTTATAACAATGCCAAAGATAAACTTCCGGACAAATTGTCGCAAAGTTCTGTGCCAGAGAATAAAGAAAAAACAGAGTTCCAGCCTGGTGGTTTCCAAAAAGAAGCAGAGCCTTTAAAAAAGAAAAAACAAAAAAACAGGTGGCAGCAAAATGTAAATTATAATAATGCCCAGTATAAACCTCCGGATAATTTATCCGGGGGTTTTAGCCTGCCGTTGGATAAAGAACTGCTACAGTCAAATGACAACAGTTTTATGGATACAAATTCTGGCGTTAAAACTGCAAATTCCAGGATAAAAAAATCCAGGGCAATGAAATATTTTAAAGAAATGCACCAGGAAGCAGAAAAACCAGATACAGATAAGTTTATGCAGGAACAAGGTACTGGAAAACAAGAAATACCAGCAAAAACTTATAATGGAGAGGAACAGCAGCAATTCTGTGAAGAAAACCTGTTTACAGAAGAAAATATTGTAACAGGAAATGATTTTTATAATGACAGTCCTGGAGAAGTCCATACACAAAAAGATATTTACCATGGTACAGATAAAAAATCCAGTTATAGAAAAAAATATATAAAGAAAGACCATTACCAGGATTATAACAACAGTAAAAAGAAACAGGGATATGACAAAACAGAAGATAAAAATCCTGGTAAAAATGCAGGGGATGAAACAGGGCAGGATAATGTATATTCTGGTTTTTCAGATAAAGACAATACTTTTAAAGAGGACAGGAACTGTTTTACTGGAAGCAGGAAACTTGAAAAACTCCAGGAAAAATCTGAAAAAGCAGGGAAACGCCTTGAAAAAGCAAAGGAAAAACTGCCTAAAGAAAAACATTACCACTGGGAACGTGTTTTTAATGAAGAAACAGGAAAAGCCAGTTATGTACTTGTTGCTGTGGAGACAGAAAAAACATATAAAAAAGCTTCTGTTCCCAAAAAGGCTGTAAATAAACTAGGGACAGAGGGCAGGAATTTTATACATGGCAAAATAGCGGAAACAGAAAAGGAAAATGCAGGGGTAGAAGCAGCACATAAGACAGAACAGGCATCAGAGGAATTTTTGGGCTTTGTTTCTGGAAACTTTAGAAAAAGGGGACAAAGGATAAGGAAAAAGGCTGCAAGGCTTGAAGAAAAAAAGATAAAAGCAGATAACCTTTTCCTTAACCAGAAATATATTGAGGAAAACCCGGATATACAGAAAAAAGCAGCTAGGAAAAGATTGCAGAAAGAGCGTATAAAACGCAGGTATGCAAAGGTTTTCCGTAACGGCCAGATGGCAGGCAGTCCAGAGGAAGCGGCTGTGAAAACAAAAAATATGGCTGCTGCTGTTGCAAGAAAATTACAGGAAATCACAAGGGTAAACACAGCCATTGCAGTTACAGCAGGTGTAATTTTCTTATTGTTTATTATTGTCATGTTCTCGTTTTCATCATGCGGGGCAATGTTTGCAGATACTTTTACAATGGCAATGGCAGGGACATATTTAAGTGAACCAGCAGAAATTGATGCAGCAGAGCTTTATTTTACACAGCTGGAAATGGATTTGCAGGAGAGGATTGATGGTATCCCGGATAATTACCCTGGATATGATGAGTACAGTTATAACTTAGGGGAAATAAGGCATGACCCGTTTACATTTATAAGCTACCTTTCAGCAGTATACACAGAATTTACAGCAGGCAGTGTGGCAGGTGAAACCGGCTCGCTGTTTAACAGCATGTATAACCTGGAATTAGAACCGGTTACAGAAACAAGGACAAGAACAGATTTTATCCCTTATACAGACCCGGTTACAGGGGCAGTAACTGGCATATCTGTAGAAACTGAATATGAAGTAACTGTTTTAAAAGTCACACTGTCAGCCACACCTTTGGAAAATATTGTGTCAGGAAGAATGGACACAGGACAGAAAGAAGCTTTTGATGCCTATATGGAAACAAAAGGTACATTGCAGCAGTTTTCTTCACCACTGGATATGGACTGGCATGGCAGCATAAGCAGTTACTATGGATACCGCAAAGACCCTGTTACCGGGCAGAGGCAGTTACACAGGGGGATTGATATTTCTGTGCCAGAGGGGACAGCAGTTTATGCCACACATAACGGGACTGTATCTGCTTCTGGTTATGACAGCATTTACGGCAGGTACATTGTTATTACAGACAGCAAGGGTTTTACTACAAAATATGCCTGCCTTGGCAGCGTATATGTATCTGCGGGGCAGGAAATAACAGATGGTACACAGGTTGGCACAGCAGGGACAGCAGCGGAAAGTACAGGAAGCCACCTGCACCTTGAAATGATGTATAACGGGATATATTATAACCCGGTATTTTATTTTGAAACCATGACATAAACAGAATTTTTAAGGAGGGATATTTTGACAAGGGAAAAAGTTTCAGCTGAACTTTTGAAGGTGAAAGAACAGATTGCAAAATTAAGACAGAAAGAAAAACAGCTACAGGACAGGAAAAGGGAAATGGACGATATGGAAATACTGAAAGTAACAAAGAAAATAGGCATTACACCAGAACAGTTAAAACTTTTAAACAACCTGTCTGAAAAAGAAATTAAAAGTTTCCTGGCGGAACGGGAAATGGCAGGGGAAACAGGAAATTTAAATACAGAAAGAAAGGGGAATTTTTATAATGGTACAGATTAAAACAGCGAAGCCATTAAAAATAATGCTATTTATAACAGCCCTTGCAGTAATGTTTTACATATTAATAACAGGGATTGTTGTTACCAGTCCTGTAAATGTATATGCTAAAAATAAGAAAATTGCAGGGGATATAAAGCCTGCAAATAAGAAAGGGACAAAACTTTCCTGTACCTGTACATCTAAATGCAGCAAAGATGCAGTTAATGAAGAATGTGAAGCCTGCAAGGAGGGTTACAGTAATTGTACATATATTATGCCAAAGGTAAAAATAAGCATATTAAAGCCAGGTGGCTGGTATAAAAATGGTACTGCCATTGTAAAAACCAGTGTAAAGGATATAGCAGGTTCAGGAAATTTTGTAATTGACAAAGTCGAAGCCAGGATAGGGCAGAGTGGGGATTATACAGATATAACTGATGACATGTGTATAAAAGTTATAGAAAACTGTAGTGTATATGTGCAGGTTACAGATATAAATGGTAAAGTTTACAGCAAGAACAGCAGCATACAGTGTTATGACAATGACAAACCCTCACTTAATGCTGGAATTAACAACGGTCTTTTAAGCATACAGGCATCAGACAGCACATCAGGAATTATGGAAATTTATGTGAACAGGCAGAAATTCACAAAGATTAAGGGAGGAACGAAAAACATAAGGCTGCAAAAGTCTGATACAAGGTATGAAAATTTTACAATACAGGCTGTGGACAATGCTGGCAACATGTCAGATGTCTATACAATAAAAAATCCATATTACAAGGACAGTACAGCAAAAAAGGAAAACAGCAGCGGGGAAGAAACACCGGCTCTTCCAGAAAATGTGCTTCCAACTGGCAGTACAGATGCAAAAGCTACAGTAAAGGATTACACAAATACTGCAAACAGTACAGGTAAACAGAACACTTCTGGTACTTCTTCAAAAAAAGAAAATAAAGCAGTTTCTTCTGACGGGACTGTAACAGAAAATACTGTAAAAGAAGGCAAGGAATTTTACACAATAAAAACAGACAATGAAAAAATATTTTACCTTGTAATTGATAATACAAAAGGCACTGACAATGTATATTTCCTTACAGAGATTTCAGAAAATGACCTTTTAAATGTTACAGGCACAGATTATGAAACACTGGGGCAGGATATGGCAGTTGCAGACGGGGTACTGGCAGATGGGACAGGAAATATAAATAACGGAGAGGACAGTACAGAAGAAAATGCCACAGATGACGAAATTACAAGTGGAAATGAAAATGGGGATAAAGACAGCAGCAAAGAGGACAAAGCAGAGGAAAAAAAGAAAAACCCCACAGGTACATATATTTTCTTAGGGGTGGCTAGGATAATATTTATAGCTGCACTGTACTATTTTAAAGTCCTGCGCAGGAAAAATGAAGATTTTGAAGATGATGGGGAAGATGAAACAGGGGATTATGAGGAAGAAGTATACGAAAGTGAAGAAGATACAGAGGATGGGGAGGACAGCTTTTTTGACAAGGAAGGGGGCAAAGAAGAATGAAGGTACAGAAGAAATATTCTGTAATACTGGCAGACCCTCCATGGCATTATAAGGTGTATTCAAAAAAAGGTGCAGCAGGGAGTGCAGAAAGCCATTACCCTACAATGGAAACCAGTGATATAATGGCACTTCCAGTTGCAGACATAGCAGAAAAAGACAGTGCGCTGTTTTTATGGGTTACATTCCAATGTTTGCTGGACGGGATAGAAGTTTTAAAAGCATGGGGTTTTGAATACAAAACAGTTGCTTTTGTATGGGTAAAGCAGAATAAAAAAAGCAGTTCACTGTTCTGGGGCATGGGGTACTGGACACGCAGCAATGTGGAAATGTGCCTGCTTGGTACAAGGGGCAGGCCTAAACGTGTTAGTGCAGGGGTACACCAGGTTGTAGTTTCCCATATAGAGGAACACAGCAAAAAACCACAGGAAGTACACCAGCGCATTATACAGCTTATGGGTGATGTTTCCAGGATTGAGCTTTTTGCAAGAAGAAAAACAGAAGGGTTTGACGTATGGGTGAATGAAGTTGAACCAGACATTATATTTGGATAGGAAAGGACAGGTATATGGTAAAGTTAGTAATAACAGAAAAACCAAGTGTTGCAAAGCAGGTTTCAGATGTGCTTGGTGTAACAGAAAGAAAAGACGGGTATATTGAGGGGAACGGGTATATTGTGTCATGGTGCATAGGGCATCTTGTAGAACTGGCACAGCCAGGGGCATATAAAGAAGAATGGAAAAAGTGGGATTATGAAAGCCTCCCCATAATACCAAAACAATGGAAATATGATATTAAGGAAAATACCAGGAAACAGTATAATATATTATGCAGCCTGTTAAACAGGGATGATGTGGAAACTGTAATATGTGCCACGGACGCAGGACGGGAGGGGGAACTTATCTTCCGTCTTGTGTATGGGCTGGCAGGGTGCAGGAAACCAGTGGAAAGGTTATGGATTTCATCTTTAGAGGAAAGCGCAATAAAAGAAGGGTTTGATAACTTAAAACCAGGAAGCAGTTATGACAGCCTTTACCATTCTGCATTGTGCAGGCAGGAAGCAGACTGGCTTGTCGGGATTAATGCCACAAGGCTTTTTACGGTGCTGTATGGTGGAAGGCTGTTAAGGGCTGGCAGGGTACAGACACCAACACTTGCAATGGTTACAGGGCGTGAAGATGAAATTAAAAACTTTAAAAAAGAAAAGTATTTTATTGTACATATTACCTGTAACGGCATAGACGCTGTAACAGAAAAAACAGGAAGCATGGAAGAAGCAGAAAAAACAGCTGTTTGTTGCCAGGACGGCAGGGCAGTTGTAACTTCTGTAACAAAAGAGGAAAAAACACTGATGCCACCAGAGCTTTATGACCTTACCAGCCTGCAAAGGGACGCTAACCGTTATTTCGGGTTTACTGCAAAACAGACACTTGAGTATGCACAGAGCCTTTATGAAAAGAAACTTATTACATACCCAAGGACAGACAGCAGGTATCTGTCTGGTGGCATGGAAGAAACGGCAGGGAGTATAATAAAGGAAGCTTTTAAACTGTTCTGTAAAGAACCAGGGCAGATACCAGAAGCAGAGCCAGATACCAGCAGTATAATAAACAGCAGGAAAGTAACAGACCACCATGCCATAATCCCAACAAAGGTGTTTAATAAGGACTGCATGGGAAAAATCCCAGCAACAGAACAGAAAATTTTGTGCCTTGTGGCTGGAAAGCTTTTATGTGCCACTGGAGAAAAACATGTATATGGGACAGTGAAAGCAGGGCTTTCCTGTAGTGGATATGTATTTACTGTTTCTGGAAAAAATATAATATATAATGGCTGGAAAGACTTTGAGGATATTTACATGGGTTATCTGGACATTTCTAGCAGCAACAGACATGAGGGACTGGAAAAAGAGAATAACTTTCCAGCCCTGTCTGAAGGACAGGCTTTTGAAAATGTACAGGCAAAGATTACAGAGCATTATACTACACCACCAAAACACTTTACAGAAGATACACTTCTTTCTGCAATGGAAAGGGCTGGTGCTTCTGGTACTGTGGCTGGTGCAGAACGCAGGGGTCTTGGTACTCCTGCAACAAGGGCAGACATTATTGAAAAGCTTGTAAAAGATGGGTTTATAAAACGTAATAAAAAACAGCTTATTCCGACAGAAGATGGTATTAAACTTATTTCAGTGCTTCCAGATACACTGAAATCCCCCGGGCTTACAGCAGAATGGGAAAATGCACTTACACTTGTGGCAGAGGGCAAAATGGACAGGCAGGAATTTATATACAGGATTGAAGCAATGGTTTCAGGGCTTGTACAGAAATACAAAAGCACAGAAAACATTAAAAAAGATATTTTTACACCTACACATGAAAAGCTTGGCAAATGCCCTGCCTGTGGAGGTGATGTTGTAAGCGGGAAGTATGGTGCTTACTGTATTAAAAAATGTGGCATGGACATAGGGCATGTAATGGGGATATCCCTTACAAATGTACAGGTAAAGGATATTATATCAGGAAAGGAAATCCTTTTAAAAGGATTAAAAAGCAGGCAGGGTAAAAGTTATAATGCTTATATTACTGCAAATGGTACAGAGGAATACAGTTATATAAAAAACGGGGAAGAGAAAAAGGGGGTGCGGTATAAGTTGGCAATGGAATTTCCAGGGAAGAAACTTTTTGGTGGGAAAACTTTTAAAACTAATTAATTTGTAAGTCTTATATATAAATTATTAAAATCATATTGAATTTTTTTGTAAAAAGTTATAACATGAAATTGTAATTTATTAGATTTTATTTATCCAAGTAAGGAGGAAATGCTTATGAAAGAATGTGGTAACAGGTCTGGTTTCAGACACAAAATTTTAATAGTTATTCTGTTTATTATGCTATTTACAATGACAAAAAATGTGTTTAGATCAGTAAGGGTATCTGCTGCAACTTTTGCTAGTGTAGTATATAATGGTACAGAAAGTGAAATAGCTGGATTGTGTTTTGATTATGTATATTATGCTGATAATAATGAAGATGTGAAAGAGGCATGTGGCTATAATGAAGCAAAATTGAAGCAACATTGGTTTACATTTGGAATTAAAGAAGGAAGAAGTGCCTCTCCAATTTTAGATTTAAAGTATTATCTAGAATATAATGATGACTTAAAGAGGATATTTGGGAATGATTATATAAAGGCATATAATCATTTTTGCCAGTGGGGATATGCAGAATATAGGGCATCTTCAAAATATTATAATGGCTATTATTATCATATGAAGAATCATGATTTAGTAAACTATGACAGTAAGTTTTTGCTAAGGCATTATATAGAACATGGTATTTCCGAAAATAGATATGCAAATACTGTTAAATTTTCTGCTCCATCTCCTGCACCAGATAACTCTTCATACAGTATTTCTAATAATATATTAACAATAAATGGAATTACATTATCTGAATATCCTATAGGAAATAAATATGCATCAGGAATGTATGCAAATGTTAATGGGAAAAAAATAAATATGTTGGCTACACAATGTTGTGGTTTTGCTCGTTATGTCCAACAAAAATTATACGGTTGCCATGATAAAAATTCACCTAACAAATTTAAAGATATAAGTGGAAAAATACCTAGTAAAAATCTAACAGCTGATAAATTAAAATCTTTAGTGAATTCTGCTGGTATTGGGGCACATATTCGTACAGGTAATGAAAACAAGACAAAAAATCACTCATTAATTATTATTGGAATAACTGATAATGATTTTACGATTGTTGACGCAAATGCAGATAACAAACTTACAGTTGCTGTTTATACATATACATGGTCAAATTACTTTACTAAAAGAAATAAATATGGAAAACGTGGAATAATGTATATAAAAAAATACATTGGTTAAATAATGATAAAATTATTAAATATAGTTAAAAAATATGTTATTTGAGCAGGTGATATTTATTAAAAAATATTTATACCACCAAAATAAAATAGAACATAAAATACCAGGGCATACGGAAACTAGTCTGTATGCCTTGTTTTTTATAAAGGAGGGACTGATGGCAGAGAAATATAATACAATACTCCAGCTTTCAAAAGATACAGAAAAAAATATTACAGAAACTTCTGAAAACTGGAAAGGTTTTTTGCAGTCTGCTGGAAATCTTTATAAATATTCTTTCCATGAGCAGATGCTGATATATGCACAGAAACCAGATGCAACAGCATGTGCTTCTGTAAATACGTGGAACAGGCGTTTAAACTGCTGGGTCAATAAAGGCTCAAAAGGTATTGCCCTCATAGATGCAGAGGCTGGCAGGCCAAAGCTTAAATATGTTTTTGACATATCTGATGTACATAAGGCAAGGAGGATTGGCAGGTTTCCTGATTTGTGGGAGGTAACACCAGAAAAAGAAGGGGCAGTAATAAAACATCTTGAAAGTATATATGGTGAAACTAGAAAAAATGCTTCTTTTGTGGATAAAATTACAAGTATTTCCCTGAAAATTGCCAGGAAGTGTTATGAAGAAGTTACAGATGCTTTAAAAGATGTACAGGAGGGAAGCCTTTTAGATGGTACAAATGACAGCGACATGCAGGTACAGCTGTGGATAACCCTGGCAGAAAGCATTGCATATACAGTGCTTTCTGGCTGTGGCATGGACATGGGACAAATAAAGGACGGGTATATTTTTGAATATATCAATAAATTTAACACTACAGACACACTGTCTGTTTTAGGGAATGCCATAAACAGCCAGGTAAAGCCGTTTATGACAGAGATAGGGCGTGCAGTACGCCAGTATGAAAAAAAGGTGCAGAAAGAATTTACAAATATTTCCAGAAAGGATATTGAAAATGCACCAGACAGGGACTATAATAATAACAGGAACAGCAGCATAGAAAAAGATATAGTGGAAAGGGGCACAGAGAATGAAACTGGAATACAGGCAGGAAGGGGATTACCTGGTACCGGATATAGAGATGGACGCACAGCCAGAAGGGGAGATAAGGAAATTCGGGCTTCTAAGGAAAAACTACCTGGAGGAGAACAAGGGCGGGACGTTCACAGCAATGGTTCTTTCAAACAGGCTGACAGAACATCTGCTTATGGTACAGGGGCAGGCAGAGGAGAGAATGGACAGGATAATAAAACAGATGGCAGAAACGGAAGGGGTGGAAGAAACCCTGAAAGCAGAAAACCAGATGTTATGGGTACAGAAAATGGAGAATATCAGGCAGAGGGCAGAGGAGATAGTCCTGGAAGAAATAGTATACAATTAAGTACAGAAGAAGTTTACCAGCAGATAAGCCTTTTCCCGGATATGGAGGAACAGGCAGGGAACATTGCAGCAGCGGAAGCAGGTATTAAATATGCTTTGCCCGCTGCTTTTTCTTTTCCAGAAGAAAATACAGATGAAATACTGCGTACAGGCGGTGGCATGAAAGACAGCAGAAGCCGTATTTATGCCAGATACCAGCAGGGGAAAACTCCGCAGGAAATGGCAGTTTTCTTGCAAAAGGAATACGGGGCAACAGGAAAAGGCTTTGAATTTGGCGGACGCCCTGTTTCTGTATGGTTTGATAAAACAGGAATGGAAATTGGGTATGGCACTTCTGCAAAAGAAAATACCATAGCATCATATACATGGGAAGAAACAGAAAGACGTATCCGCAGCATGGTAGAAAATGGCACATATATGGGTGCAGGTGAGGCCGGGCTTGTAGAAGAAACAGAACGTGCAAGGATTGCAAATAATGTTTATTTCTTTTTCAGGGACGGCATTGGAAAAATTCCTGAAGAACTTGGCATAAACAGTGCAGATTTTCCAGACAGCCATGCGCACCTTGTAACCATGCTTTGTGACAGGGAAAGTACAGGGGTTATAATAAACTGTATGGACAATGCTATAAACAGCCTGGAAAATGGCAGTGCATCTTTGCGCTGCCATTTTGTGTACACCCCGGAAGAACTGCGGGAGGAACTTGCTAGCCTGCATACAGAAAAAATAAAATTCCCATTGCAGGATAATGTAAACATAAGACATGAAGATTTTATAACACAGGATGAAATTGATTTCCAGTTGGCCAGCGGCAGTGGCGTAAGCCAGGGAAAATACCGTATATATGGGTATTTTATGGAAAACCATTCCACAGAAGAAAACATTGCTTTCCTTAAAAATGAATATGGCACAGGCGGGAGGACACCTGCACTGCCTGGTTCTGGTAACAGCAGCCAGTGGCATGGTTACAGGGGCATAGGGTTTGAAAAAGGGAATATAAGTGACCCGTATACAAAGGTTTTACTGGGGTGGAATGTTGTAGAAAAACGTATACGCCAGCTTATAAAAGAGGACAGATACCTTACACCAGAAGAAAAAAAGGCTTATATACAATATAAACAGGAACAGACAGCAGAAAAACCGCATGAGGTAAAAGAAGCAGGAGAAACTGTACAAAGCAGCCAGATACAGGAAAAACAGGCAGAGCCAGAAACAGAAACAGGGCATACAAAGGCAGCTAATTTCCATATAAAATATAATGGGGAAGAACCAGAAGGAAAAGGCTTTGCACCAAAAGAAAAATACCGCCAGAATATAGAAGCAATACAGACATTAAAGAAAATTGAAATTGAAAACCGTACCGCAACGCCAGGGGAACAGGAAGTTTTATCAAAATATGCAGGGTGGGGCGGTCTTGCAGATGCCTTTGACAGTACAAAAACAAACTGGGAAAAGGAATACCAGGAACTTAAAAACCTGCTTTCACCAGAAGAATATACATCTGCAAGGGCAAGCACACTGAATGCCCATTATACAAGCCCTGTTATTATTAATGCAATATATGATGCAATAGGGCAGACGGGTTTTTCAAAAGGCAATATTTTAGAACCTGCAATGGGCACTGGCAACTTTTTCGGGATGCTTCCAGAAAAAATGCAGGACAGCAGGCTTTATGGTGTGGAACTTGACGGAATTACGGGGCGTATTGCAAAACAGCTTTACCCACAGGCAGACATAAAAACCACAGGTTTTGAAAAAACAGATTTTCCAGACAATTTTTTTGATATAGCCGTAGGCAACATACCATTCGGGCAGTATAAAATACAGGACAAGGCATATGACAGGCATAATTTCCTTGTGCATGATTATTTTTTAGCAAAGATACTTGATAAAGTAAGACCAGGCGGCATAGCTGCATTTATTACATCAAAAGGCACAATGGACAAACAAAGTGCCAAAGCAAGGAAATACTTTGCACAGAGGGCAGAGCTTATAGGGGCTGTAAGGCTGCCGAATACTGCATTTAAAGAAAATGCTGGTACAGAAACCACTTCTGACATACTGTTTTTTAAAAAACGTGACAGGATAGCAGAAATAACACCAGAGTGGGTATATCTTGCAGAAAACAAAGACGGCATTACAGTAAACCAGTATTTTGCAGGGCACCCGGAAATGGTTCTTGGCAAAATGGAGATGGTATCAGGGGCACATGGCATGGAAGCTGCCTGTATCCCTGATACCTCCACAACATTACAGGAACAGCTAAAAAAAGCCATTGAGAATATAAACGGTAGCATAAGCACCATGGAATATGGCAATGATAACCTGCAGGAAGCAGAGGAAACAGGCAGCCTGCCAGCAGACCCGTCTGTAAAGAACTACAGTTATACCTTAGTGGATAATAAAATATATTACAGGGAAAATTCCATTATGAGACCGGCAGATGTACCAGAAAAAACTGCGCAGCGCATAAAAGGCATGGCACAGTTAAGGGACTGCACACAGGAACTTATACGCCTCCAGCTGGAAGATTACCCGGACAGTGCCATAAAAGAAAAACAGGAAGAATTAAACAGCCTGTATGACAGCTTTATAAAAAAACATGGTATAATTAATTCACCAGGAAATAAAAAAGCATTCAGCCAGGATTCAGGTTATTTCCTGCTGTGTTCACTGGAAAAAACAGACAGTGAGGGGCATTATAAAGGCAAGGCAGACATGTTTACCAGAAGGACAATTAAAAAGAAGAAAACAATTACAAGTGTAAATACAGCAAGTGAAGCCCTGGCTGTTTCACTTTCAGAAAAAGCTTCAGTTGACCTTGCCTATATGTCAGGGCTTTCAGGAAAAGATGAAAGTGAAATAACCAGGGAACTTGAAGGGGTTATATTTAAAGACCCTGTTACAGAACAATGGGAAACTGCGGACGGATACCTTAGTGGCAATGTAAGGGAAAAACTGGAAACTGCAAGGACGTTTGCGGAGAACCACCCGGAATACAGCATAAATGTAAAAGCACTTGAAAGGGTACAGCCTGAAGAACTTGGGGCATCAGAAATAGAAGTACGTCTTGGGGCAACATGGATTCCAGCAAAATATATTGAAGATTTTATGCGTGAGGTATTTGAAACACCAGGGTATTATTTTAACAGCAATGCCATTGGTGTGCAGTTTTCAGGTGCAACAGGCAAATGGAATATAAAAGGCAAAAATGCAGATACAGGCAATACAGTAACAAACATGGCATACGGGACAGTGCGTGCCAATGCGTACAGGATTCTTGAAGACTCTTTAAACCTGCGTGATACACGTATTTATGATGTACATGTTGAAGATGGTAAGGAAACAAAAGTCCTTAATAAAAAAGAAACAATGCTTGCAGGGCAGAAGCAGGAAGCAGTAAAAGAGGCTTTTAAAGACTGGGTATTCAAAGACCAGGAACGCAGGCAGGCACTGTGTGCAAAATATAACAGGCTTTTTAATTCCACAAGGCCAAGGGAATATGACGGCTCACACCTGGAATTTCCAGGGATGTCACCAGATATAAAATTAAGACCGCACCAGTTAAATGCAGTGGCACACCAGTTATACGGCAGTAATACCCTGCTGGCACATTGTGTAGGGGCCGGCAAGACTTACGAAATGGTTGCAGCAGCTATGGAAAGCAAGCGGCTGGGGCTGTGCCAGAAAAGCCTTTTTGTAGTGCCAAACCATCTTACAGGGCAGTGGGCATCAGATTTCCTGCGCCTTTACCCTGGGGCAGACATATTTGCTGCAACAAAAAAGGATTTTGAACCAGCAAACCGTAAAAAATTCTGTTCAAGGATTGCAACAGGTGATTTTGATGCAGTAATTATAGGACATTCACAATATGAAAAAATCCCCCTTTCTGCGGAAAGGCAGATTGCAATGGCGGAAAGACAGATAAATGAAATTGAAGAAGCAATAATAACAGCAAAGGCAGAAAAAGGGGAAAGGTACACCATAAAGGAACTTGAAAAAACAAGGAAATCATTGCAGGCAAGGCTTGACAAACTTAATGACACATCAAGGAAAGATGATGTTGTGACATTTGAACAGTTAGGGGTTGACAGGCTTTTTGTTGATGAGAGCCATAGTTACAAAAACCTTTTTTTATACACAAAGATG
>DKYP01000009.1:0-8914 GCA_002499945.1 Lachnoclostridium sp. UBA7097 | reverse complement strand
GGAACACACTGGAAAAGGGATTGCAGACACGCAGTCCTTTTTTGATACGGAAATTTAGGAGGGTTAGGGAATATGGCAAATTTAACAAAATACGAAATGGAAACGGTGGTCAATTTCAATGCTGGAGAACAGACGGCAACTGTCTACACAAGGGATAAGTCTGTGATGCGCAGGCTGGATCAGCTTNNAACCTTTTTTTATACACAAAAATGCGGAATGTGGCAGGGATTGCCCAGTCTGAAGCACAGAAATCGTCAGACATGTTTGCCAAATGCCAGTATATGGACGAACTGACAGGCGGAAAAGGCATAACATTTGCAACAGGTACTCCTATATCTAACAGTATGACGGAACTTTATACAAACATGCGTTATTTACAGTATGGCACATTACAGCGTCTTGGCCTTGGAAATTTTGACGCATGGGCATCAACATTCGGGGAAACGCAGACAGCCATAGATATAGCGTGCCAGTTATAGGTACATCAAACAAAATACAGGGCAGGAACACACTGGAAAAGGGATTGCGAGATGCAGTCCTTTTTTGATACAGAAAAAAGGAGGGTTAGAGAATATGACAAATTTAACAAAATATGAGATGGAAACAGTGGTCAATTATAATGCCGGAGAACAGACGGCTACTGTCTATACAAGGGATAAGTCAGTGATGCGCAGGCTGGATCAGCTTGTGGAAAACTATCCTGACACTTATAAGCTGCTAAATCAGACTGATATTGATAAGACCTATTCCATGCCGAAATCATACGTTACTTATCGTAAGCCGAGGGCAGTAAGCGACGAGCAGCGGGAACAGGCAAGGCAGAGAATGACAAAGCTAAATTCTGCTGTTGATTGATGTGGAAAAACAGATATAGCAGTTGGTTTTACGGCATATGCGCAGTAGTCACTTTTTGGGGTATATTGCCGTGTTTGTATGGCATGGGTGGAGAATGGTCATGGAGAGGGCGTTTTATCTCCAAAATCCCCGTTTATTACCGTGTAAAAAAGAAGTGAAAAGGAAAGAAGGATAATTCATGCCAAATAATGAACATAAACAAAAAGCCGCTTAATGAGGGAAAGGAGAGCCGGATAATGGGTTTTGAATATTTTTATGGGAAACAAAGTAGCCAGTATGCTTTTTATCGCATACCAAAGCAGTTATTTACAGAAAGTCAGTTTGACGGACTGTCAATCGGGGCAAAGCTGCTCTATGGAATGATGGTTGACCGCATGGAACTGTCGCTGAAAAACGGCTGGATAGATAAACAAGGCAGGGCATACATATATTTTACTGTTGATGAAGTAAAGGACAGGTTTCATTGTGCCAATGACAAGGCTGTAAGGCTGATGCGGGAGCTTGACAGTGATAAAGGGATAGGACTGATTGAGAGTGTCAGACAGGGATTGGGAAAGCCGAATATTATTTATGTCAAAAACTTTGTGGACGGTTCATAAGTGTAGGAAATATCTTTTATGTAAGAAAGATAGGAATGTGAGGGGGATTTCGCCGTAGTAGGCATTGTGGAAATGTCGTATAACTGGCTGTATATGGAGTTGTGGGTAACCCTGTTTGCAGGATGTGGGAAAGCTGCACTTTGCTTTTCCATGTGCTGTGAACAGGGTTATCCATGACTCCATAGCCTGTTATGCACATTTCCACGATGCAAGGGAAGGATTTAGGATAGGATTGATAGGATTGATTCAGTATGACTATAATCAGTCTAATTATTATCAGTATTGTTACATTCCGATTTTCGGAATTGCAGAAGTTCAAAAAGCTGACTTCAAGAGTTCCGATTTTCGGAATTCAAGAAATAAATATAGTAGACTTCAAGAATTTCGGTTTTCGGAATACAGCATAAACATAATTTTTAATGGATAAGGACAATGCTTTGTATAGGGTATTGTCTTTTTTGTAAGGATATTTTCAATCCTTGCTTTGTTCGAGAGAACGAATTATAATATGCTTGGAGGTTGGTTATGGACTATATGACTTTAAAAGATGCAAGTGAAAAGTGGGGCGTTACGCCACGAAGAATAAACTATTATTGTTCTGCAGGACGTATTCCCGGTGCGGTAAAGATGGCAACGATTTGGCTGATACCTAAAAATGCAAAAAAGCCAGCAGATGGCAGAAGAAAAATATTGAAAAATGGCGGTGAAGATAATGAGGAAAATAATGCTGGTTGAGGATAATACAGCAGCAGTAAAGCGGATTGTGCAGTATATAAGGAAAATTGACAGTGAACTTGAAGTTGTATCTTTTGCGGAAGCGAGTGCGGCATATGCTTATGCACAGAAAGAAACTATTTCGCTTTTTATACTTGATATACAGTTAGTTGATTATAAAGGAACAAGTCTTGCAAAACAAATTCGTGCAATGCCAAAATATAAATATACTCCTATTATCTTTGAAACAGCCCTCGCAGGAGAGGAACTATCAGCTTACAGAGATATAAAATGCTATAGTTTTATTATCAAACCGTTTACGGAAACGGAATTTGCCTCTGCCTTTTGTGATGCGCTTGGATTGTCTGAGCAGATAAAGGAAAAATCAAAGATAATACAGATTGAGCAGAAACAATTTGTGTTAGAGTATGAGGTACAGGATATTGTCTACTTAGAAGTGTTTGGTAAAAAAATTGTAATTCATACAAATAGTTTAAGGCTTGGGAAAAAGCAGGATACGATTTCCGGATATTCATTATCCGGCTTATTTACGCTGATAGATGATCCGGCATTCATACAGTGTCATAAAAGCTATATCGTAAATAAGAACCATATTGATAAAATTGATAAAACAGGAAAATTGGTTTTTCTGCGGGATTTTGATGAACCAATTCCCATAGGAAATAAGTATCAGGCAGGAATATGGGGATGAATATGGAGAATATTTTGAGCTTATTGCAGATTTTATTGGATGCCGGATTGCTGTTCCTTTGTCTTGAGAGGATGTTTCGGAATAAAAATAACCCGTTTGCTGTGACAGATTGGCTGCTTTATCCTGTAGTTATCTTTTTTTGTATGGCTGCGAGAGTAAACATTATCGCAGGGATAAAAACTCCGGTTTTGTTTCCCGGGCAGGGATTTGAAATTGCTCCGGCAAATAATTTTTTCCTTCTGTTGTTCCTTATTCTTGCCTTCGCTTTTATGAGCAGCCTATATTATAAGCCTGAAGATAGCAGCTATACCCTTTGTGGCAGTATCAGCATATTTTCTGTTTACTTATCATCAAGGGTAATGAGTGTTATTATTTTCACCCTTTGCGGTGCAACGGGAAATGTATTATTGCTTGGAATCCGTATTCTTTCAGTTGTTTTTGCAAGTATATTTTTATTCAGTCCGGTATTTGAATGGTGCAACCAGATTATGAGAAATGGAGGGTTTAGCGGCAAACTATTATCTGCTAATGTCGCCCTTGTGTTGATCGTTGTTTTATCTGTATTTTCATTTGATATAGCAAAGATTACAGAGCATATTCAGATGGTTGCTTTATTGCTTTTGGCGATATTCATTTTTGACAGTATCATGCTTATCTACAATGCACGTAGAATACAAGAGCAAAAAAGAGTACGGATGATAGAGCAATATGTACCTATTGTAGAAGAACTGGTTTCACAGGTTCGTTCCCGGCAGCACGAATACAACAATCGGTTGATTGCCATTGAAGCGGCGGTTATGTCTTCTGAAAGTCTGGAAGAAGCGAAACAATCCGTATCTCTTTTGGCAAATGGAATTTATTTGGATGATAATGACCGGGAACTTTTGTTATGTGACAGTAAGATGATTGCCGAGATGCTTTATGAAAAGATAAAACAGGCATCTTTGTTAAAGATAGATATTTTGGTAGAATTACAAAACGGATTCAAGACAGGCATTTTACCAGAGACTGAATGGATTGAAATACTTGGGATTTTATTGGATAACGCAATCGAAGCGTCAAAAAGCGGCGATACAATCTATGTACAATCCTGCAAACTTGACAGATATATTGAATTGACGGTCAGCAATCCATTTACGCCCATGTCAAATACCGAATTTATCCAGCTTTTCCGAAAAGGATTCACAACGAAAGGTGAGAATGGCGACAGGCATGGATTCGGATTGTATAATGTCCTTGCAATTATGGAGCGCTATCATGGGAAAATAATTACAAGGAATGAGACAAAAAATAAAAGAAATTATGTTGTTTTCGGGGTAAAGATTTAGCCATGTAAAGCACAAACGAGGGTTTTAGGGGAACGAAAATATTTTCAATCCCTTAAAGCCCTCTCTTGTTTCCAGCATATTGAATTACTCTGGAGGGATTGCTATACTGGCAAAAAACAGAGAAAGGACGAAAACGAAATGTTAAATTTAATCAAAAGCGAATGGAGCAAGGTATGTTTGCCTGTGCTTGCAACGACATTTATTCTAAGCATTATAATGTGCGTTTTATCATGCACCCTTTATCAGAACTATGCGCTGCAATATGATTTAGAAGCATGGGAGGTCGGTACAGAGATGGTTAATCTTCTGTTTCCGTTGTTTGTTGTACTTCCTGTCTGCTGGAATCTTTACTATGAACGAAAAAATAATTTTCTGTTCTATGTTCGTCAGCGTGTGCGGATTGGAAAGTATCTTGCAGTAAAGTGGCTGGTACAGACGGTTTGTGCGTTTTTCATCTTGTTTATTCCTTATGTGCTTTCCGCCATATTTTCTTTATATGTAAAACCGCCCATAGAGCCTTTCTGTTTATCAGCAGAAGCTTCGCCGGTCAGCCATGTATTTTTGCATACGTTTGCTGAAGCACCAATGGTTTATGCGCTTGTGTTGTCATTTTGGAAAGGAATTGGCATATTGGTCATGACGCTGGGGTTTGTGCTTTCTATGTATGTGAAAAACATTTTTGTAGTTTTGACGGGGCCGTTTATTTATGCAGTATTGGAAAACTTCATACTTTCAGTTCTCAGGCTTGAAAAGTATCGTTTGGTTGTTTCCTATGAACCGACAACTATTGCAGCAGATGCGTATTCGACTGCATCGGTTATAGTTGCTCCAGTTCTTTTGCTGGCATTATGTGGTGCAATATGGCTTTATTTTGCTAAAGTTCGTAAGAATACCGTGGTATAGGAGAAAATTATGATTGTATTAGCGAAAAAGAATTATGGAACATGGAAAAAAATATTTGCTGTATTCCTTGTTTGCCTTATCTTTTCCATTGGAAACAGGAGTGGAACGGATTTAACCTATGAGCAGCATATCCTGTCAGCAGCAACTGATCATTACTATATGACCTATTTCCTGCTTCCTATGGTATTGTTCTGCTGCTATACGTTTATCGAAGATGATGCTGAAATTGTGATTAGTCGGTTTGGAAGTTACTTTTCCTATTTTACCAGAAAATGGATGGGAACGGGGCTGGTTGCTGGAAGCATTGTCCTGTCTCAGAGCATTGCAATTCTGCTGTCTGGGATTGGTCTTGTCTGGAATAATACATGGCTGCTTCATAAGGGGGCATTAGAAACCGATTTATTTTCCGTCTTATGCAGATTCTTTTCTGCTCCGGCGGAAGCGTTATTTGCAGTTTTGATTTTTGAATTCATGGGAATTTGGATTGTCAGTGGAATATCCATGTGGATTTGTCATTTTACAGGACAGAAATGGACAGTACGGATTTTAGTGGTGCTTTATGTTTTTTCGGCACTTTGGATTAAAATTTCAGCAGTACAACACCTGCCGCTCACAGGATTGAACCACTTATTGATTTTACATCATAATTTTACAACTCCCTGGAGATTTTGGGTGACGGTTTCTACAGTTGTTTTACTGATACCGATTCTTTTGTTGACGGTCAGATTATTTTGGAGAAACAAGATCAGAGATATTTCCATAAAGCGGCATGGCATAAGAAACTATTACCTGCGTCAACTGTTTACTAAAAAATATATTATAATTTTGCTGGCAGTGGTGACTGGGATAACATTATACAAGGGTTTGCAGAATCCTTTCGTTTCAAGCGGAGAAGAATGGGTATATTTTTTGTTTTTAGGGCATGGGGCAGGATATTTTCAGATTTTTCCTTTCCTTGAATTATTGATAACAGGAGGAACGCCTTTATATTTGCTTGCTGCTTTTATAGAAAAAGCAGTCAGCGGGCAGTCACTTTTTATACCAATCCGGCTGAAAAATCGCCGGGAACTTATGGCTGCAATCATAAGAATCGGAATCTGCTTTATCTTGTTTTACAGTGCTTTATGGGGAACAGCCGGATTATTAAGCTGTTTTGGCTTTGGATATGCGCTTACCAAAGAAAGCGTGCAAGTCCTTATAAATGCAGTATTTATGAAAGGACTGGATATTTTTCTGCAATACCTTTTGATGATCGTATTATACATTTTCACAAAACAGGTTACGGTTGGTTTCCTTGCTTTGGTAGGTGCAAATTTCTTATGTATTCTGCCACAAAATATATCTGCTTTTTTGCCTTTTGGTCTTTCCAGTATGGCACGTATTTCAATTTTATCTTCTTATCCGGGGATTGAAGCGGCTGTGGCAGACAGTGTATTTCTTACAAATATATTGTTGTTGTTATGCTGGTTATTGCTGACAGGACAAAAAAGATTATTAACTTAACGGAGGTGCTTATAAATGAAAGCTTTATTAGAGATGAAAAATGTATCAAAGAAGTTTGGACGCAAGACTATTTTAAACGATGTTTCTTTAGTTGTACAGCAAGGGGAAACGGTAGGGCTTGTCGGTGCAAATGGGAGTGGAAAATCTGTACTTTTCAAAATCCTGTGCGGCTTTTTACAGCCCGATAAAGGGAGCGTTTTTGTACATGGAAAAAAATTGGGGAAAGGGCGAGATTTTCCAGAAAATATGGGTACTTTTATCAATTCCCCCGGTTTTATCGGCATATACAGTGGATTCAAAAACTTGAAATTCCTTGCGGACATTCGGGGGAAAATTGGCACGGAAGAAATAGAGGATGCCATGTTAAAAGTTGGATTAGATCCGTCTAATAAGACAAAAGTAGATGATTATTCATTAGGCATGAAACAAAAACTTGGTTTGGCGCAGGCTATCATGGAAGAACAGGACATTCTTGTATTGGATGAACCGTTTAATGCACTGGATCATAAGACCTATGGGGATATGAAAGAGATTATCCGTATGCTGAAGGCGGAGGGAAAAACTATTTTTCTGACCTCTCACAATTTCAACGATATTGAACAGCTTTGTGATGAAGTTTATACAATCGAAGAGTGCAGGCTTATTCCCTTGACAGAGGAAATTGCAGATAAATATAGGGAAACTAATTAAATGCACTTATCCTTATGCAGCGGCTCTTGAGGAATCAAGGTCGCTGTTGCTTTATCTTATGTAGTAATGTGAGAATAGCATGTGAAAAACGATTCAAATATTTACAGCAAAAAGGAAAAATTATATTGTATTGCGTACCAAAAGATATGCTGCAATGAAGTGAAAATTTTTATTACAGCACGTCTTTTTCATTATAGAAATTTGCAGTTTGGTATGGATAGATGATAAATCGGAAAGTGGATTTTTTATTTAATGAGGGGGGGGGTAGGGGGAATTTCCCCTTATGAGCAATTTTTATAGATTTTCGCTTGCGGAAATCCTGTAAAAAAAGTGCCTGTGGACGTCCACAGGCAGTGCTTGCTATTACGCCCTGTGTCATGACACAGGCAGTGCTTGCTATTCCAGAAATGGAATGCAAGAGGGGTTTAGCCTGCATAGGCAGGCTGACCAAAACCCATAGGGAGTTACCGCCCGATTATGGTTAAAAATTTTGAAAATATTTTTTCAAATAGGAAAGGTTTTTGCCTATTTAACATTTACAATAATACTGGGGCTGACAGGAAGGAGGGGACGGGATGACCGCCACAGACCGCAGAATGGAGATTATCAGTATTCTTGTAGTCAGCGGTCATACGACATCAAAAGAACTGGCGCAGGAATTTGGCGTTACAAGGCGCACAATATTACATGATGTTTCAGCCCTCTCATATGGGTATCCCATATACACAAAGCCGGGTGAAGGCGGAGGAATTTTCATCATGGACAGCTATAAACCGTACTGTAATACGCTTACCCTGTCCGAGCAGGAGAAACTCATGGAAATGTATGTCAAAGCAGAAGGCGGGGAAAAGGAAATTTTAAAGCGTATACTTCGGAAGTACGGGGCGGACAAGTTAGAACTATGATGATTATTTTATAAAAACTGAATACTGTGATACATACAGGACGTGAGGATATGTGTAGCCACTATGTAGGTGCGCCATGACGTGCCTGTTCCGATTTGTTTCGGGATGGAAGGGAATGGAAAATATTCTTATTGAAGCAATGGCACTGAGCGATAAGAACCTGACAAAATGCACAGCAGATGTGCGGGGCGATGAAGCATATCCGTGATAATGATACTTCTGGATTTTCTTTCAAAATCCAGTCATAAAATGACGGTGCAATTCCGATGTGGACAGCGTAATGACCTGTTACTTGTATGTGGATTTATTTTATTACAAAGCAACAAAAGATTGGGAGCGGATTTGTAATTTTTTTGGTACAGTAAAACAGCGTGAGGGCAGTTATGAACGTAAGAGTTTGTAGCTGCCTTTTTTGCGTTCATAAGGGAGGTAACTGGATGGAAAGTAAAAAGAAAATCAGAAAAGGAAACAGGCAGAAGCCGACAAGGATTGTCGTTGAGCGTGTCTATCTCGGCGGGCAGAGCATGGAGGACGCTTTCCGCAAAATCAATGAGGAAACAGTTAAAGAAAATATTGAGAAAATCGTGGGAAAAACGGTTTAATTTTCGGGGCGGTCATGCTATAATGCTTATAGTGTGTTCCGCCCTTTTATGGAGGTAGGAAGATGAAAGGGAACGGAACAAAAATCACAGCTTTATATTGCAG
>DKYP01000144.1 GCA_002499945.1 Lachnoclostridium sp. UBA7097 | reverse complement strand
TGCCTGTCCTGTCCTTATAGAAAGTTCTCCTGCAATCTGCTTTGCGATGTCCATAAAAATCCTCCATATACAGATAATAAATATAAAACGGCTATTTTTTAACAGCCGTCTTTGCCATGGCTGGCATGGCGCCCGCCACAGCCACTAAATAAACTTATAACTTTTATTCTTAATGCTCAAGTGAAAATGCATCATGTACAGCCTGTGCTGCAATTTTTGTATATTTTCTGTCAACAAGGACTGTTACACGTATTTCTGATGTAGAAATCTGGCGGATATTTACGCCTGCATCATAAAGCGCTTCAAACATTTTTGCTGCCACTCCTGCATTTGACATCATGCCTGCACCTACTATTGAAACTTTAGATACATCTTTTACTACTTCTGTATTTGAACACTTAAGGCTGGTATGGGCATGGCGTTCTATCGTTTCCATTGCTATATCTGCCATATCTTCTGTTACTGTAAAGCAGATATCTTGTGTCCCGTCATGTTCCACTGACTGGAGTATCATATCTACATTTACATTATGGTTGGCAAGATGCTGGAATAACTTAAATGCAACCCCTGGTTTATTTTCAAGGCCCTCAACTGCTATCTGCACTACATTTTCATCCGTAGCAACCCCGCTGACTAACATCTTCTCCATATTACTTTCCTCCTTAACTACTGTTCCTTCACTTGTATTCAGGCTTGAACGCACAACAAGCTGCACACCATATTTCTTTGCCATTTCAACTGAACGGTTATGGAGCACCCCTGCACCAAGGCTTGAAAGCTCAAGCATTTCATCATAAGTGATTTCTTTAAGCTTGCGTGCCTTAGGGACTACCCTTGGGTCTGCTGTAAATACACCGTCTACATCTGTATAGATTTCACATGCATCTGCATGGAGTGCTGCCGCAAGTGCTACTGCTGTAGTATCAGAGCCGCCCCTGCCAAGTGTTGTATAATCATCATATTTATTAATCCCCTGGAAACCCGTAATAACAACTATGCGGCGGTTATCCAGTTCATTCTTGATTCTTTCTGTATCAATCCTTTTAATCCTTGCAGTCCCGTAATCTGCTGTTGTATGCATTGCCACCTGGAACGCATTCATTGAAACCGCCGGAACCCCGAGGGAATCCATTGCCATAGCCATAAGCGCTACTGAAGTCTGTTCCCCTGTTGTAAGAAGCATATCAAGTTCACGCCTTGATGCTTTTGGGTTAATATCTTTTGCCATATCAAGCAAAACATCTGTCTGCTTTCCCATAGCAGATAAAACTACTACTACTTTATTACCATTTTTATAGTCTTCAATACACCGTTTTGCTACATTAAAAATCCTTTCTTTATTAGCAACTGATGTACCGCCAAATTTCTTAACTACTAACATATTGCCCTCCTAACTGGTTTACTTCAACAGCCTGCCCATAAGGGTATATCCCTTTTCTACAACATTTCCGCTTTTTGCTGCATCCTTTTCATTGTACAGCCATGTGGCACTTTTATTAATTGTGCTGTCATAAAGCATGTATGGGACAGGGTCAGATGTATGTGTACGGCATGATACCGGTGTCGGGTGGTCAGGCATTACTAATACCCTGTAATCTTCACCTGATGCATCCATCTTCTCTATAAGCCGGGCTAATACCCTGCTGTCAAGATATTCAATAGCTTTTATCTTGCGTTCAAGGCTGCCCTGGTGTCCCATTTCATCAGGGGCTTCCATATGGATGTATACAAAATCATAATTATCTTCAAGCAAGGCTTTTACTGCTGCTTCTGCTTTGCCTTCCCAGTTTGTTTCAAGTGTGCCGTTGGCACCAGGCACATCTATATTATGCATTCCTGTGCCTTCCGCAATGCCCTTTAAAAGGTCAACTGCTGAAATCATAGCACCCTTTTTACCATATTTGCCCTCAAATGAATCAAGTGCAGGGCGTGTGCCTGCTCCCCAGAACCATATTGAATTAGCTTTATTAAGTCCCTTCTTTGCACGTTCTATATTTAATGGGTGGTTATTTAATATATCATAGCTTTTCTCCATCATCTTACGCAAATACTGGTCTTGCGGGAGATATTCCCCAACTACACGCCCAAGCACATCATGCGGCGGTGTCAGTTCTGTTATTTCCCCTTTATCCCAGATTGTCAAATGGCGGTAACTTGTTCCTACATAGAATTTATAAGTATCATTATTTAATTCCTTTTGTATTGCTTCCATAAGCACAGCTGCATCTTCTGTGGAAATCTCGCTGGAACTGTGGTCAATTATTGTTTTTTCACTATATGGAAGGTTGTCATCAGACAATGTAACAATATTGCAGCGCATTGCTATATCTGTATCCTTAAGGGGAACGCCTATGCTAAGCGCTTCAAGCGGTGAACGCCCTGTATAATATTTCTCCGGGTCATACCCAAGCACTGCAAGGTTTGCTGTGTCACTTCCTGGTTTCATTCCCTCTGGTATAGTATGTGCAAGCCCGATTTCTGACTTTGGCGCTATACTGTCCATAGCCGGCGTTTTTGCGTATTCCAGCGGTGTCATGCCTCCTATTTCACTAACTGGCTCATCTGCCATCCCGTCCCCTAATACTACAATGTATTTCATTATTACCCTTACCTCTTTCCTATGCTGCTTTCAGCCTAATCCCCAATACGGATTTTATTTATAACATTGCCAAGTTTTTCTTCTGCCTTTGCATATGCACCTTCTGTTATTTCCCCTGTTATAAATGCATATTCATCACTATACCCTGCTTCTACAGGTGTAACACTGCCAAATGCTTCTACGGCTTTTGCTTCATTTTCTGCTTTTGTCCCAGAAAGCCTTACAAAGAATTTTGAAACACTTTCTTCAAATGGTACAAGTGCAAGTTTCTTGCCATCCCAGATTGTTTTTATATTTATACCATTATGTTTTGCTGCTTCCATAATATCAGAAACTACAGCGCTTGCTGTAGCAAGTTTTCCTGCGCCCTGCCCGTAAAACATTATATCACCTGCCATATTGCCTCTTACAAGTATTGCATTAAATACGCCGTCAACACTGTAAAGCGGATGTCTGGATGTTATAAGCACAGGCGCAACCATTGCACTAACCTTTTCCCCCTGCTTTTTGCCTGAACCAAATATTTTTACCTTTGCCCCAAGCTTCTTAGCATAATTTATATCCCTTTCTGTAATCTTTGTAATCCCTTCTGTATATATATCTTCAAAATCAACCTGGTGCCCGTATGCAAGTGATGCCAGTATTGCAATTTTGCGGCAGGCGTCATAGCCCTCTATATCTGCTGTTGGGTCTTTTTCTGCGTAACCCTTTGCCTGTGCGTCTTTAAGCACTGTTTCAAAATCTGTGCCTTTTTCTGTCATTTCAGTAAGTATATAATTTGTAGTACCATTTAAAATACCTGAAATCTGCTCTATCATATCTGGTGCAAGTGAAGATTTAAGAGGGCGTATAATTGGAATACCACCGCCTACACTTGCTTCAAACAGGAAATTGCACTTCTTTTCTTCTGCTATTTTAAGAAGCTCCGGGCCAAATGCAGCAACAAGTGCCTTGTTTGATGTACATACACTCCTGCCCTTTTCAAGGCTTGCTTTAACAAACTCATACGCAGGGTGGAGCCCTCCCATAGTTTCAACTACTATCTGTATGCTGTCATCATTATCAATTTCCTTAAAATCATGTACAATAAATTCTTCTGCACAGTCCCCTGGAAATTCCCTTAAATCAAGTATTGATTTAACCTTAATTTCCTCCCCGGCCCTTTCTTTTATAATCTGGCAGTTTTCCTTTAAAACCTGGAAAACACCGGAGCCAATAGTGCCATATCCTAATATACTTACATTAACCATTTCTTCCTCCATTCCGGCTTTAAGCAGCCTGTGTAATCCATGCCAGATAAGCATTTATAAATGAATCTATATCACCATCTAAAACCCCCGAAACATTACTAACTTCGTGGCTTGTACGGTGGTCCTTAACCATAGTGTATGGCTGCATTACATATGAACGTATCTGGCTTCCCCAGCCATTATCCATTACTTCCCCTCTTATGCCGCTTGCTTTTTCAAGCTGCTCTTTCTGTTTCAGCATATACAGCTTTGCCTTTAACATTTGCATTGCCTTATCTTTATTCATATGCTGTGAACGTTCATTTTGACACTGCACAACTATTCCTGTAGGAAAATGTGTGATACGTATTGCAGAAGATGTTTTATTGATATGCTGCCCGCCTGCACCACTTGACCTGTAAGTATCAATCCGGATATCATCATCTGCTATTTCAACGTCCAAATCCTCTTCTATATCAGGCATTACATCACATGACACAAACGACGTCTGCCTTTTTCCTGCCGCATTAAACGGTGAAATCCTTACAAGCCTGTGCACACCATGTTCTGACTTAAGGTAGCCATATGCATTTATCCCGTTTATCTGTAATGTCACCGACTTGTAACCTGCTTCATCACCATCAAGGAAATCAAGTATTTCAACTGAAAAACCCTTTTTCTCTGCCCATCTCTGGTACATCCGGCAAAGCATACTTGCCCAGTCACAGCTTTCCGTGCCGCCAGCCCCTGCATGTAATGTAAGGATTGCATTATCCTTGTCATATTCACCGCCTAACAATGTTTCAATCCTTAATGCCTCAAATTCCTCTTCAAATTCTTTTAATGAATCTTCAATATCAGGAAGTGTGCCAGCGTCATTTTCCTCTTCAGATATCTCTATAAGCACAAGCATGTCGTCCCTGTCACTACAAAGCTTTTCATATCTCTCAATAACAGATTTAATTTTCCGGCTTTCCTGTACTACCAACGTAGAAGAAGCCGGGTCATCCCAGAAACCCGGTTCCTCCATAGTTTTGTCAAGTTCTTCTGCCCTGTCCCTTTTATTATCCAAATCGAGTGAATCAGCCATGTTCTTAAGAGGTTCTTCATACTTTGCCAGTACAGCTTTTATATTATCAAACTCTATCATCTGCTCACCTCAGTCCTTTAATTACAGCTTCTTCCCACAGCACATCTTATACTTCTTGCCACTTCCACAAGGACAAGGGTCATTTGGCTGTACCTTCTTGCCTGTCCTCTTCTTCGGTGCAGACTGTACTGATTCATCTTTATTAGTTCCTGTAACCTTCGCTACCTGTTCACGTTCAACCTTCTGCTCTACCTGTATATGTGTAAGCGCTTTTACAGTTTCTTCAGTAATTGCATCAATCATTGCATCAAACATATCAAAGCCGGCAAATTTATATTCTACAACAGGGTCCCTCTGTCCATAAGCCTGAAGTCCTATGCCCTGGCGGAGCTGGTCCATATCATCTATATGGTCCATCCACTTCCTGTCAATAACTTTAAGAAGTATAACCCTCTCAACTTCACGTATATTATCCTGGTCAGGAAATTCTGCTTCTTTTGCTTCATATACTTTTACAGCCTCCTCTTTAAGCTGCTGTATAAGTTCTGCCTTTGTAATATGTTTCACCTGTTCCTCAGAAAGCTTTATCTTCTTTAAAGGTATAATAGGAAGAAGTATATTATTTAATTCATGTATATCCCATTCTTCCGCAGAAGTATCATCACTTATTACTGAATTAACACATTTCTCCACAACATCAGTAATCATCTTATAGATGGTGTCACGCATATTGTCACCATCAAGCACCTGGCGGCGTTCTTTATATATAACCTCCCTCTGCTCATTATTTACACGGTCAAATTCAAGCAGGTTCTTTCTTATGCCAAAGTTATTGCCTTCAATCTTCTTCTGTGCGCTTTCAATAGCACTTGAAAGCATCTTATGCTCTACCTGTTCGCCATCAGGCATTGCAGAGAAAAGCCCCATAAGCTTCTCTGAACCAAACAGGCGCATAAGGTTATCTTCAAGTGAAATATAAAACCTTGACTCGCCAGGGTCGCCCTGCCTTCCTGCACGCCCGCGCAGCTGGTTATCTATACGCCTTGATTCATGGCGTTCCGTGCCTACAATCTTTAAGCCGCCAAGTTCCTTGACACCTTCGCCAAGCTTAATATCAGTACCACGTCCTGCCATATTCGTAGCAATAGTAACTGCACCCTTCTGCCCTGCATCAGCTATTATTTCAGCTTCAAGTTCATGGAACTTTGCATTCAGGACTTTATGCGGGACTCCCTTTTTCTTAAGCTTGTCACTAAGATACTCTGATGTATCAATATTAATAGTACCAACAAGCACAGGTTGTCCCTTTTTATGCGCCTCTTCAATATCTGCTATAACAGCATTGAACTTCTCTTCCTGTGTCTTATAAACCGCATCATCATAATCTTTACGGATTACAGGGAGGTTTGTAGGCACTTCTACTACGTCCATACCATAAATATCACGGAACTCCTTTTCCTCTGTTATAGCTGTACCAGTCATGCCTGACTTCTTATTATATTTATTAAAGAAATTCTGGAATGTAATAGTTGCAAGGGTCTTGCTTTCCCTCTTAACCTTTACATGCTCTTTTGCTTCTATCGCCTGGTGGAGCCCGTCAGAGAACCTTCTTCCTGGCATTATACGCCCTGTAAATTCATCTACAATAAGGACTTCATCATTATTTACAACATAATCCTTGTCCCTTGCCATAAGTGAATGTGCCCTTAATGCAAGGTTAATATTATGCTGTAATTCAAGATTATCAGGGTCAGCAAGGTTTTTTACCTGGAAAAACCTCTCCGCTTTCCTTACACCCTCTGCGGTAAGGTTTACATTCTTGTCCTTTTCATCAACAACATAATCACCTGTTTCTTCTTCCTTCTCATTCATAAGGATATCTATTTTGGAAAGTTCTTTTGCAGTACCCTTTTCAAGCTGTTTTACAAATATATCACAGGCTTCATAAAGCTTCGTTGACTTGCCGCTCTGCCCCGAAATAATAAGCGGGGTACGTGCCTCATCTATAAGTACAGAGTCAACCTCATCTATAATTGCATAATGGAGTGAACGCTGCACAAGCTCTTCTTTATATACAACCATATTATCACGCAGATAATCAAAACCTAACTCATTATTAGTGGCATATGTTATATCACAGTTATATGCTTCCCTTCTCTCATCACTGCTTAAGTCATTAAGGATTACACCAACCTTAAGCCCGAGGAACTCATGTACCTGCCCCATCCATTCAGCATCACGCTTTGCAAGGTAATCATTAACAGTTACAATATGCACACCCTTGCCTTCAAGTGCATTAAGATATGCAGGAAGTGTAGATACAAGAGTCTTTCCTTCACCAGTACGCATCTCTGTAATACGTCCCTGGTGCAGTATTACACCACCAATAAGCTGCACCCTGTAATGGCGCATACCAAGTACACGCGTAGCTGCTTCCCTGACTGTTGCATATGCTTCAGGCAGGATATCATCAAGCGTTTCACCATTAGCAAGCCTCTCTTTAAATTCAGGCGTCTTTGCCTTAAGTTCTTCATCACTAAGCTTCTCATATTCCGGAGCAAGAGCCTCTATCTTATCAACAATTGGTATTATGCGCTTTACCTCATGCTGGCTGTGTGTTCCAAATATCTTACTAATTAAACTCATGAAATTCACTCCTATATATTCTTAATTATAAGTAATAACAAATAAATCATTCTAAAGTATATCATTAAATCATTCTGTAATCAACTCATATTTTTTATTATTGCACATTTTTCTGCCTTCCTATTCAAATATGCCCACATATACACATAAAAATAAGCATAAAACCAATGGGGTAATTTTGTAAAGTTAAAAATTAGATGGGCTGGCGGACTTTTTTTAAAATGTAGAGATTTAAATGTAAGTTCCCGATAGAATTAGGTAACTGCTTATGGTAATATATTATAAAAAACAAGAATGGGGGAATTTATATGCCAAGGACAACAGCATTAGGAATACAGGATTTTGAAACAATTATCCAGAATAATTATTTCTATGTGGATAAAACAAATTTCATACGTGAATGGTGGGAAAATGGCAGCAGTGTTACATTGCTTACAAGACCAAGGCGTTTTGGCAAAACCCTTAATATAAATATGGCAGAACGGTTTTTTTCCCTAAATTATGCCGGGCAGTACAGTATTTTTGAATCCTTAAATATCTGGAAAGAAGAAAAATACCACAGCCTGCAAGGAACATATCCTGTAATAAGCTTTAGTTTTGCCAATGTAAAGGAAAATACTTTTGAAGGAAAAAATGTATTTATAGGTTAATTATTATAATACTAAAGTGGTGCTGGCAATTAAACAGCTTATAGCATTGTATCCAGACAGTCCGTTGTGGTTTACCATTTTACCAATGGACAGTAATTTTATAAAATATTGATTGCTAATGACTTTTATTGTAATTACGTGATTACAAACACTTTACATTGTCATACTGTTTGTGCGCCTGCTAATTCCATAAACAAGAATAATTCCTGTTACAATATTTACAATGACACCTAATACAATTATTTTGCCTGTTAATTCAAGTACGATTTGTTACAAATATTTTTATATTTTTTTACTTAAAAGAAAAACCCTGTCATCCACAGAACCCCTTTGCACAGTATAATACTGGCGGTTTTTCAAAATGCCAAAAATGGACGTAAAAAAACAGAAAACCTTTTCTTGATTTCCTGTCTTGGTGTGCCGTCCTATGTAGCGGCGGTTATTCGTTTTTCTGTTTGCTATGGTTCTAAAAATTGGAATTTGTCTGTTCCGGTTTACAATTCTTTTCCCATACAAAGAGATTCTGGCATATCTACATACGCACCATAATTAGGAATTTGCTTAAATCCTAACTTTGAATATACATGACAGGATTCCGCTAAAAGTTCTCCTGTTTCCAAAATCATTTTCTTATATCCCAGTTC
>DKYP01000031.1:2085-35606 GCA_002499945.1 Lachnoclostridium sp. UBA7097 | reverse complement strand
AACTGTTTAACCACTGTCCTTAGAGCTGCGGACTTGGCATTACATCCACAGGTAACTATATATTCTTACATAACGTAGCCAGTTAAGGCTTAGGCTAGTCAGCCATGAACTTGCTTACAAGCCCATTCCCTTTAGGGGATGGGTAGTTGACAATCCTAAAACCCATGCCTTTCTATAAAATAAAAAATATAAAAAAAAATTCTATTCCTTTTCTTCCAGTAGATTTACAGATACAAGCGTAGACACGCCCTTTTCCTGCATTGTTATTCCATATAATATATCGGCAGCATCCATTGTCCCCCTGCGGTGTGTAATTACAATAAACTGTGTGTCTTTAGTAAGTTTATGCAGGTACTGTGCGTACCTTCCCACATTAGAATCATCAAGCGCAGCCTCTATTTCATCTAAAAGGCAGAATGGCGAAGGTTTAAGGCTTTGTATTGCAAAAAGAAGCGCAATCGCTGAAAGTGCCTTTTCCCCGCCTGAAAGCTGCATCATATTCTGAAGTTTCTTGCCTGGCGGCTGTGCTATTATATTAATGCCTGCAAGCAGTATGTCCTCACCTTCCACAAGTTCAATAGTCCCCCTGCCGCCGCCAAATAATTCCTTAAATACATTATTAAAACGGCTGCTTATCTCTGCAAACTGTATTTCAAACTGCCTGCGCATCTCTGTATCAAGTTCCTCTATTACACCAACAAGGACTTCTGCGGCTTCTGTAAGGTCAGCGTGCTGCCCCGCCAGAAGTTCATATCTCCCCATAAGTTCATTGTACTGCTCTACTGCATTAACATTAACATCACCAAGTGACTTAATCATTCCTTTAAGTTCTTCAATACGCTTCTTCATATCCACAGGACTTAACGTATTTGTTGTTTCTAAGGCTTTGGCACTATGGTATGTAAGTTCATACTGCTCCCACATATATTCTGTATAAGAATTAATCCTGTCCTCTAGCTTGTCCCTCTGGTTATTAAGGCGGAAACACTCTTTATCCAGTTCACCCGCAAGCCCTGCCAGTTCCTCACGCCTTTCAAGGCACTCTTTATTCTTTGCAGACATTTCCGTGCGCCTGGCTTTTTTTCTTTCAAGCCCCTCTGAAATCCCTGTTATTTTAAGCTTTATATCTTCTATGTTTTTTAATACCTCTTCTATCTCCTGTTTCTTGTCCTCCACAAGCTTGCTGGTATTGCCGCTGTTTAACATGGCTTCACTAATGCCGTTTTCCATTTCCTTTATTTCCTGTGTTATACGGCTTATATTCTCAGCAATAAAACTGCGCCTGCCTTCAAGTGAGGCAATTCCTGCCATAAGGTTTGAATTTGCCTGTGAAACCTGGTTTTCTTCATTACGCCATTCTTCAAGCTGTATATTTAAAGAAGAAATTTTATCTTCATATAATTTGCTTTTTTCAGCACTTCCAGACAGCTTTAAATTAACTGCATCAAGAGCATTTTTAAGTTCAGTATTTCTCTGCTCAGTTTCCGTTGCTTCAAGATGGATATGTGCAAGTTTCTCCTCATTTGCCTTAAAATCGCTTAAAGCCCTGTTATAATTAATCTTTGCTGTGTTCTGCTGTAAGACAAGTTCCTGTATTTCTTTTTCATTGGAAGTTTCTTTTTCTGAAACTGCTGCTTTTTTATCTTCTATATCCTTAAGTTTTTCAGATATTTTTACAAGACTGTCTTTAAGTGCCTTTGTTGTCTTCTCCAAATCCTCCATTTCACGGTGGCGTCCAAGGAGGTTATTGTTATTTTTAAATGCACCGCCAGACATTGTACCGCCAGGGTTTAATAAATCGCCCTCTTTAGTAACTATCCTTATAGTATGGTTATATTTTGCAGCCAGCGCTATGGCATTGTCAATATTATCAACAACTATATGCCTTCCAAGCAGGTATTTTACAAGCCCGCTAAACTGTGCGTCTGCATGGACAAGTGAAGATGCAATGCCTATAACGCCTTTCTGCCCCATAATATCCCCAGGCAGCACATTCTGCCCTGGACGTATATTAGTAAGCGGAAGAAATGTAGCACGGCCATATTTGTTCTTTTTAAGGTACTGTATCATGTCCTTTGCAGTCTGCGCATTATCTGTAACAATATTTTGTATACTGCCCCCAAGCGCAGTTTCAACAGCAGTTTCAAATTCTTTCTCCACATGCAAGATGTCAGCTACAACACCTATTATACCACTGTGCTTTTCCTTCTGCTCCATTACACGCCTTATACTCTGCCCGAACCCCTCATATCTTTCTGCCATGTTTTTAAGGGAACCCAGACGTGAATTTTCAATATGGAACTGCTGTTGTACTTCCCTGTATTCACTTTCCAGTTTTTTACTGTCATCATTTAACTTTGCAGCTGTCTGTGCAAATTCTTCACCTAAAGCCTTTTTTTCAGCAATTTTTCCTGAAACATCATTAAGGACAGCCTGTCCTTTTTCCATAATTCCATTAAAAACAGCTGCATCCGACTTGTTCTTTATAACCCTTTGTGTAAATTCAGCCTTTTTAATATTATTCTGTTCAAGAAGTGTTTTTAACCTGTTCTCTTCTGACTTTATGCCAGAATTTTCATTAAGTGACTCCATCAGGCCTTCACGGCACTTCTGGATTTCCTGCCCGCCTTCTTTTATCTTTTCCAGGACTTCCTTAAGTTTTGCCTCATTTTCCTTTTTTGAAGCTTCAAGCCTTCCAAGTTCTTCACTATTACTAACAGACTGTAAGTTATAATCTTCAAGTTCACTTTCAAAGGCCGTTTTACGTTCCTTAAAGTTCTGTATCTGCTTTTTAAAATGCTGTTCATTCTGGTATATGGTATTTATCTGTTCATCCAGCACTTTTATATTATTTTCATAATTATTATACTGGAATTTCTTTGCAGAAAGGCTTTCTGTATCTTCTTCAATACTGCTGTTTAAATTATTTAAACATGCCTCCAGCTCATTATACTGCTGCCTGCTTTCCTCAAGGCTTGCCTTTGCCTTTTCCATATCATTTTCTGCAATTTCTATTTTCCGGCCTGATTCTTCAATTTCCTTGCCAGTCCTGTCATATTCCATAAGGAACATATTGACATCAAGATTCTTAAGCTCATCCCTGTACTTTAAATATTCCCTTGCTTTGTCTGCCTGCCTTCCAAGAGGCCCGGTCTGTTTGCCAAGTTCCGAAAGCACATCTTCAATACGCACAAGGTTCTGCTTCTCTTCTTCAAGGTTCTTCTCTGCTGCCGCTTTGCGCTTCTTGTATTTTACAATTCCTGCTGCCTCGTCAAAAAGCTCCCTGCGCTCATCAGGCTTGCCGCTAAGTATTTTGTCAATCTGTCCCTGCCCGATAATTGAATAGCCTTCCTTGCCTATACCTGTATCAAAAAGAAGTTCCTGTACATCTTTAAGCCTGCATGATGCCCCGTTTAAAAGATATTCACTTTCACCTGAACGGTATACACGCCTTGCAATCTTTACTTCTTCGTATGGCACATCAAGCTTATGGTCCTCATTGCTAATAGTAATTGCTACATATGCAAAACCTAATGGCTTGCGCATCTGTGTCCCTGCGAAAATAACATCTTCCATCTTAGCGCCACGCAGTTGTTTAGCGCTCTGTTCACCTAAAACCCACCTTACAGCATCTGCAACATTACTCTTGCCGCTGCCATTAGGTCCTACAATGGCAGTAATACCGTCATGGAATTCAAAAACAAGCTTATTGGCAAATGACTTAAAACCATGCACTTCAAGACTTTTTAAATACATCTGCTATCTCCTGTTCTTCCCGGCGCCAAGTTTTAAAATTGCCTGGTATGCAGCAGACTGCTCTGCCTTTTTCTTTGTCCTGTCTGTAGCCTCTGCAACCCTTTTGCCGCCTATCTTTACAGATACTGTAAATGATTTATTGTGGTCAGGCCCTTCTTCATCCAGCAGCTCATATTCAAGTGCAAGGTGGTCACCCTGTACAATTTCCTGCAATATGGTTTTACTGTCATAGAATAATTTTTTCTTCTCTATATCTTTTAAAATATGCTTATATATATACTCTCTGGCGCGCTCAAACCCGCCGTCAAGGTAAACTGCACCTATAGTGGCTTCAAGCGTATCAGACAATATAGAATCCCTTTCACGTCCCCCTGTTATATCCTCACCCCTGCCAAGCTGTATATATTCCCCAAGCCCGAGTTCCCTTGCACACAGCGCAAGGGTAGGCTCACATACATAGCTTGCCCTGGTTTTTGTCAAATCACCCTCCGGCTTTTCCGGGTTTTCATTATATATATATTCACTTGAAACAAGTTCAAGCACAGCATCGCCAAGAAATTCCAGCCTTTCATTACACTCATATTTCTTAAGCCTGTTTTCATTGGAATATGAACTGTGTGTAAGCGCAGTAACAAGCAAATCCGGCTGGCTGAATGTATAACCAGCCTTTTTTTCAAATTCTAATATTTTATCCTGTCTCATCTGGCAAAATCTCCTATCCTGCAACAATAAAGTTATACAAATCTTCCACTGTATTTATGCTGTTTACAGTTTCTTCATCAAGTACAATATCAAACTCACTCTCAACACCCATGACTATCTGGAACAGTTCAAGTGAATCTGCCCCAAGGTCATCATAAAAGGACAGGTCAGCAGAAATATTAGCCGCATCTGTCTGCAGCACCTCTGCTATTATTGACTGTAGCTTCTCTAATTCCATTACCACACCACCTTATTCTATAGTCAGGTTTTCTTTAATTTTTTCATTAATCTTTTCTTCACCAAACTGCAGGCACTGTTTTATTGCCTGCTTTATTTCTAAAGAACCAGAACTTCCATGTGCCTTTACAACAAGCCCGTTAAGCCCAAGAAGTGGTGCGCCGCCCTGTTCTGATGTGTCGAACTGCTTTAATGTCTTTTTAAGTGCCGGTTTTATAAGAAGTGCACCAATCTTGCTTCTTAAAGTGGACATAAGCCCTTCTTTTACCTTCCCTATAAGGGTTGATGCAAGCCCTTCATAAAGCTTAAGTATTACATTGCCAACAAATGCCTCACAGACTATAACATCTGCATCCCCTTTAGGGATATCCCTTGCTTCTATGCTTCCTGTAAAGTTGATATCTGTACATTCCTTTAATAAAGGATATGTTTCTTTAACCAGCATATTCCCCTTTTCTTCCTCTGCACCAATATTTACTATTGCCACTCTTGGATTTTTTACACCTGCTACATATTTCATATATATTGAACCCATCTTTGCAAACTGTACAAGATGTGAAGCCCTGGCATCAACGTTGGCACCACAATCAATAAGAAGTGCCGGGCCTTTCGCTGTAGGTATAAGCGGGGCAAGCGGGGAACGCTCAACACCCTTTATCCTGCCTACAACAAACTGCCCTCCTACAAGTATTGCACCTGTGCTTCCTGCTGAAACAAATGCATCAGCGTCACCATGTTTTACAAGGTTCATCCCTACAACAATTGATGAATTTTTCTTTTTCCTGATAGCCATAACCGGCGGTTCATCAAACCCGATTACATCATCTGCATGTACAATGCTTATCCTTTCTTTATCATATGTATATTTGCCAAGTTCCCTGTTTATATCATCTGTCCGCCCTGTAAGGATAACATTTAAATTAGAAACCTCCCCAAGTGCTTCAACTGCCCCTTTTACAGGTGCTTCTGGTGCATTGTCGCCACCCATTGCATCAACTACAACTTTTATCACGCTGCCCATAGTTACTCCTCCATATAGTATTTGGAATTATCTGCATACAGGATTTATTGTAACCGGAAATGCGGCATAGTGCAAGGGCAGATTGCAGGCATTATTTAGTTATTCTGTATACATTCCTTCCAGAGAGTAAGGATTTCCTCACATTGTTCTGTATCAATATCCTCAACTGCATTTTTAAGCCTTTCAAAATATTCTTCCTGTTCTTTGCTGTATGAATACTTCTCCATATCACATATAACCTCTTCCATATCATCTGTATCAAGGTTTTCAAGAGCATCCTCCATTCTTGCAAAGAACTCCCCAAGCTTCTTTATATCTGCCTGCCTGCCGCCCTGTTCTGTATTTTTCTCTATAAAATACGGCTTTAATATATCCTTATATTTTATATACTCACCAAGCATTTCCGGTGTGGTTTTATGTATTAATTCTGCATTTTCTGCATTGCCGGCAGCTTCCATGCGTTCTGCCATCTTCGCAAGCCCGTTAGCGCATATCTGCCTTGATGAGCTTTTCAGGGCATGTACTTCAATAGTATACTCCTTCCACTGCCCGCTTTGCTCATATTCTTTTATTAAAGCATATTTCTTATCTATAACACGGTAATATTCTTTTAATACAGACCAGAACAATTTTTCACTTCCAAGCAGTTTTAATGCCTGCCCCACATCAAGCCCCGTAATTGAAAGTTCTCCGGCAAACATTCCAGCCATATGTTCTTTACCACTGTCTTCCTTTTTCTTATTTTTAATAATCTTTTCCTTAGGAAGCCACTTTTTCAGTTTAGAAGTGATAATCCTTAATTCTATAGGCTTTGCCACAAAGTCATCCATACCCTCATTGATAAAGAGTTCCCTTGTGCCATCAACTGCATTTGCAGTAAGCGCTATAATTGGAACCTGCCCGTTTTCTCCCAGCATACGGCGTATAACCCTTGTAGTTTCCACCCCGTCCATCTCTGGCATCATATGGTCCATAAATATAACATCATACTTTTTATTAACTATTTTATTAACAGCCTCCTTGCCGCTAACTGCTGTTTCTATATTCATATCCAGAGGATTTAAAAGTCCCTGTACAACAGTCAGGTTTACAGAATTATCATCTACAACAAGTATATCTGCATCAGGTGCAGTAAAGTCAAAATCATCTGCCTCCACCTGTGTAAAGCTTGAATACACAATATCCCCATGGAAAATACTTGCCAGGGTTAAAGAATACAGCGGCTTTTTTATTACACGCACATTTGGTATATTATATGAACGGGATGCCCTGAAATTAACCAGTACCACCCCTGTTATAACTGGATTATCCCTAAGAAAATCCTGTACTACATCCGTAAATAATGACTGTTCCACGAACAGGTATGAAGCTTCCCTTTCTTTTAACAGTCCAAGTTCTTCCTCTGATTCAATTCTGAAATACTCTGTTACAAACCTGGATACATCCCTCTCCAGCTGTTTTTCGATATACTTATTTTCAATAAGCGCTGCAACTGTTATATCTTCTTGCTCCTTATCAATAGAAGCTATATTATTGACTATTTTCTGTGGAAGCTTAAATATAAACCTGCTGCCTTCTCCATATACGCTCTCTGCCCTTATATCACCACCCATAAGGGATATAAGCTGTTTACATATCGCAAGCCCGAGTCCTGTCCCTTCAATATTGCGGTTACGTTTACTGTCTACCTGCTGGAAAGAGCGGAAAAGTTTGCCCATATCCTCTTTTTTTATACCGCTTCCCGTATCAGAAACACTTACATGCATCATAATTTCATCTTCATTTGTCCTCTTAAAATCCACCTGCAGATGGACATTTCCTTCTTTAGTAAATTTTATTGCATTATTTATAAGGTTTACTAAAATCTGTTTAATACGTATACTGTCACCATGCAGTTCATGCGGCAGGCCAGGATTTATATCAAGTGTAAATTCCATCTTCTTATTGCCAATGCGTGTCATAATTATATTTACCACATCATTAATAACAGACATAGGTTCATAATCCACTTCATTAATATCCATTTTGCCAGACTCAATTTTAGAGAAATCAAGTATATCATTAATAATTGTAAGGAGCGCCTGCCCTGAAGATTTAATCTGGCTTATATAATTTTTCGCTGCTGGTGAAATATTTTCACGCAATGCCATTTCTGCCATTCCAATTACAGCATTCATAGGTGTACGTATTTCATGGCTCATATTGGCAAGGAAATCTGATTTCATATTGGAGGCTTTCTCTAGCTGGATGTTATTCATATAAATCTGGTTTTTATTATTTGCAAATTCTGAAAGTATACTTGCAATATCAATAATTACAGAAGTAGTTCTATGCATAACATCCTTATCTGCAATTTTTATTTTGCCCGCTGCTTCCGCTAGTGTTTCCACATCTATTCCCGTTTCAAGGGATATTTCTTCTAACTTTTCCATGCTTATTGGTTTTGTAAGCACCTGTCCGCTTACAAAACAGCCTGCCATAATATTATTTACCATAATAGGCGCTACAAAAGTCATAACCCCTGCATGGCAGCAGTATTTGCACAACCGCTTTTTATTATTTGCAGACACCATTTTTTCTACTTCCAGCCGGCAGTCTTTGCACAGTTTCCCGCCTTTCTCTGTAGCACGTATAAGCTTTGCACAGAACTCTGTATAATTAGATGGTTCTGTTACCGTATTCCCATTAGAGTCTACAATTACTGAAGCCATCCCTGTCATCACTGAAAAAGTATTCTGCATTTTCTGTAATGTACTTACATTTATTAAACCAGTTAAAAGCTGTTCTTCCTTGATTTCTTCTTTTACTACATCCATAGAACAATGTTACCTCCTTTTCAGCCTATAACACTTTTAATTGTAGCAGAAAGCTTCATCATACTGATAGGTTTTAAAAGATATCCTTGTGGTTTCATTGAAAGGACTTCCTGTATCTTTTCTTTTTCTGTAACCCCGGTAAGAAATATTACTGGCAAATCTTTTGTCTTTATATTAGCACGTATCTTACTTAAAACTTCAGGTCCTTTTTCCTCTGGCATTTCATAATCTAAAAGCACAAGGTCTGTTGTTTTAGTTTCAAGGAATTTCATTGCTACTTTCCCGCTTTTGGCTGTTGCCACATCATAACGCCCTGCCAGGTAATTCTTAATAAGCTTTAATACGTTGCTGTCATCATCTACTACAAGGACATGTTTCTTTTTGTTTGCTTCAGCAGCATCAATTTTGGCCAGAATCCTTTCTGCTTCTTTTACAGCATCTGCTGCTGAATCTGCTATCTGCGAAGCCCTCTCTGCTTCTGCCTTGTTGTCCTCTGCCATTTTATTATCCCCAAGTACCCTGGCAATTTTTTCCTCTATATTGCGGTATGGCAGGGATTTATCAACCATGTTTGGTTTAACGCCTGTAATAACCTTTTCAAACTTTGCAGATTCCTTTGCATCACCTATAACAAAAACTGGTACCTTCTTTCTGTAAAGTTCATTCACAATACCAATATATTTCTTTAATGCATCAGAATTTTCGCCATTAAGGTAAAAAACAAAACCATCTGGCTGTACATATTTAATATGGTTAGCCATATCCTCATAACGGTCTAAAGAGCTTATACAGTCAAGCCTCTGTCCTATATTATCAAAAAACTGGTTAATAACATTCCTGTTATTACTTGTAATTATAACTTTGTATTTCATAAAAAATTCCTCCATTTACTTATAAGGTTTTAAATGGTCCTGGCTTTATATAATCTCGGCTATCTTTGCCGCCCACTGGTTATATTCCCCACTGTCCAGCTCCCTTTCTATTTCTACATAAGGGTTAAGTGCACTATGCGGCACAGCAAGGAAATTTACATCAAAACTTCTCTGCGGGCCTTTGTCCAGAAGCACAATTACAGCATAGCCATCTATTGCAGGTATACAATCCGGCGGCATTTCTCCCCACACCAGGTTCATTATTTCATTATTGCCGCATGTTGTACTTGGCATTACACTGTAATTACATTCCGTAAAATGTGTAACATATGATTTGCCCCAGCAGTCCTTTGGATATTCACCATGTGCAAGGCATATAACTGAATTGTCTGCCTCAAATACAGACATTCCATACTTTCTTCCAAAATTTTCCCCTATCTGTTCTTCTAACAAAAAAATTAAATGGAAACAGTTATTTAAATCATTTGCCTCTGCAATAAACCCTCTTTGCCCAGCTGGATAAAGAACCAGTAATTTTAAATTATTACATGTCCTCTGCATACAATCAACATAATAAACTGATTTAAGGTATGGGCTTTCTGGTGTTTCCTCTGCCAGATAGGTTATTTCTTCGCTAATACCTTTATCCCCAAGAAACTTCCTAAGCCCTGCATCCCTTGTTAAAAAAGCCATTGAAGAAACACAAAGAATATTAAATCCAAAATATGCCCTTGCCCAGTCCGGCTTTTTATTGTAAACCTCTTCAAAATCCGGCAGTTCATCACACTCTTCATCCTCTTCCAAGCTCTGGAACATATTATAAAGATTAATACACGCCTTAGCAAATAAATCTATAACCCCTCTGCCTGCTGATGTATCTTCCTCTTGCTCACATGCAAAACCTATAAAATTAGAAATAAGGCTTGCTTTGTATAAATCCATGCTGCAAAGGCTGTCCGACAGTTCCACCGTAAATTTTATTATATTCCCACTGTTAATTGACCAGCCTGCAGCCTCCCTGAAAGCCTCAGATTCATGTAAAATATTTTCATTCCCCAAATCCCCATACTCTGTTTCCTTACACAAGAAATCCATTAATTCCCTGGTGTCCATATTATACCTCCTCCTAACTGCATTTTCCGTATAAACTTATTTATATATACTGTCTTACGTTATATATATTATATACCCCCGCCATCATACAGGCAATTCCCAAAACATGCAAAATTTATAATTTTCCAGAATTTTATTACTATCCACAGTAACAAGGGCCAGTAAATACTGCCAATCCACACAATAAGTAAAACATACTTATTTATATTAAAAAAGCAGGGTCCTGGTTACTAAAACCCTGTTTCTTATTTTAAATTGTACCATTTATATGCACTCTTCCTTTACAACTTTTTCATTTATGTACATCTGGAATTCATCTATTTTTTTATAATCTGGCACATCAGGAAGCGACGTATTCTCCTTTGCATACTCAAACCTCTTTTCATAGTCATCAAGCAAATCATAAAATGCTGCTACAGGCTGCCTGTTACTATCCAAGTATTCCCCGTTCCTGATACTCATAAGAAGCCCATGTTCACTTTCCCTGTATGTTATAATTTCTTCTTTCTCAAGAATATCAATGCACATCATATACAGACGGATTAAATGTGCCATATGCTTTCCAAGTTTATTATGTGAAACTGCCTTTTCATTACGCCTTCCAATTTTATTGTAACTGCTGGTAATTGCTTTCATCTCATTCCACATGCCAGCCCAGTCCCTTAAAGGATAATGCTTAAGGCTCACATCCATAAAAATTTCTGTATTGTACCCTTCCTGTACAGATTTATCAATATAAAGGTTTATGCTGTCTTTATCACTATATGGATAATACCTGCCTTTAAAATTATACCTTGCATTATTAATGCTTTTAAGGATATGTGCCTCATTCTGCTCCTGCCCTGTTAATCTTGCCGATTTATTCTCCATTCTCCGAAGCTGGCTTCCTGCATATCCTGCAAATGCATGGATGCATAACTTAGATAAAAACATTTTCCTGTTTTCAAGAAGCTCCTTTCCAGCACCAGATAAATACAGATAATGTTCCGGCTTACAGCCAAGTATTTCAATTGTATTAGGATTGCTTGATTTAAGAAGCTGTATCATCTTATTAAAAGAATATATTGTAGTATCTGTAGCTGTATCAACTACCTGCCCGGAACCAGTGCCTAATAAAATATCTTTCTTGGAATTTATGGCAATCCCCCTTATATCAAGGTCAGAGCCTTCCTTATCCATGCCATAAGCATGGCTGCCGCCAAGCGTTAAAAGCATAATATTATTGCCTAAATTCTTATTATCCTTTAAAAAACTGTATGCACTGGTTTTTAATTCCTGCTTAATCTGGCTGATATCCATATTACCATTCCCTTTAATATATAAAACTAATATCTTCCCGTCCACATTACCTTAATCCATGTTCTTTTGTAATTCCTTTACATCCTCTAAACTAAGAAGTTTAAGGCATTTTACTATTTTCTCAGGACTAAGGCCTTCTTTAAAAAGCTCCTTGGCAGAATCCAATGCCTGCTGCCTTGCCTGCTGGCGCTCACGTTCTATAGCAGCATTAACAGCTTCAATTTTTTCTTCCTCAAATAATCTCGCAACCTTTGTCATAGAAATCCACTCCTTTATTCTTTTTGCTGTTTCATCAGTAATAACTTTATCAGTAAAAACTAAAATTCCTGATAATAAAAATAATTGTATCTTTTCTTCTTTAATTTCCTTGGATAATTCAAACAATTTCTTAATAGATTCATTTTTCTCTTCTATTCCCTTGTAAGTTAAGGGAAGTATTATAAACTGCATTAATTCTTCATCAGAAAGAGCCTGTCCCTTTTTTATTTTATGGATTAAGTTTTTCATTATATTATCTGAATCCATGCCAGAAAGAAATGCCTGGTGTACTTTCAAAGTAACCGAGCCCAGGTCAAGGGAATCCTTTGTTTGTTGTTTTATAACATCTGCTGTATAAATAATAATAATTTCTATCTTCAATTTACTTTTATAGATTTTATAATATCTTTTTGCAATTCTGGTAACGTAATCCAGATATTTTAATTTATCTTCGGCATCATATGTACTTTCATAATCAATTAAGGCTAAATAATCATTTTCTAATAAAAATAAATTATCCAGCCTTAACTCATTTGCCTGGATTGCAGGAAGATTCGTTGGCAATACTTCTTTAATTTTAGGAAGCCTTAGCCCATACACTTCCAATGACTTGCCAATAAACTTTTCTGCAAAAATCTTACTGGCAATATCTTTATTTTGATAAGCAATTTCACTTGCCTTTTCCTCTGACATAAATCCTCTTCTTTCTTAATTATATTCTTTAATACTTTTTTATATAACAAAGGCCTGTAAATACTGTATTTACAGGCTTTCCATTAGTGGAGCTGAGGGGAATCGAACCCCTGTAAATATTTTTCAATGCCCCATAAATACTATAACCACAAAATGCTTTATGTATTTTGACCCCGTTTTGACCCCAATCTTCAACATATTTCTACCATCTGCATTGCTTTAACTTTTTCCTCTTTAATAACATGGATATACTTATTGTAAGTAATAGTGATGTTTGAATGACCCATTAATTCACTTACTACTTCTATTCCAATTCCTCTTCTAATAAGGACAGAACCAAAAGTATGTCTTAATGTATGTAAGCTGACATTTCTATTAATCCCAGATTTCCTGATTAACCTGTCAAGACTTCTTTGAAGATTTCTAGCTGTATTCCTAGAACCCACATGTGTGCAAGCAACAAAATCAGATTTTATACCATTTCTATTATCATAATCTCGTAATTCACATATATATTCAATTATTTGTGAATTTAATGGTATAATCCTGATGCCAGATTTGGTTTTTGCTGATTTTTTCAAGATATCAACATAATTACCGTTCTGCTGTCTTATATTACTCTGGATAGTTTTATTTATTCTAAATAATTTATTATTTATATCTATATCATTCCATTCTAAAGCCAGCATTTCACCTACACGTAATCCGGAATTTAACATCAGTAATAAAACCAGCCAATCTCTGCTGCAATATTCATTTGTAGTTTTATACTTGGTTAATGCAATACTTCTAAATTGTTCTATTTCTATATCTGTAAGGGAATATTGTTCTTTTGTTGCAACTGCTATACAGCTTTCTTTAGGTAATATCACGTCATCACACGGATTATTTTGTATTATACCTTCTTTGACAGCCATATCTATACAAGGATGTAATAAATGCACAATCTTCTTTAATCCAGAAAGTGATAAAGGTTTTGTATCCTTTTTTTGTGGATTCGCATATTCGTCAATCATCTGCTGGATATCTTTGGATGTAATTCCCCCAATCATTTTATATCCTAGAGCATCCTTAATCTGACATTTATAAACACTACTTAACCTTGCATATGATGAGGGTTCAATTTTGTTCAGTTTATATGTAAGCAGCCAATACTCAATATATGCATTTAATGAAATCTTTTCAGGTTCTTTATAACCATTTTCTATTTTTGTTAAATATTCTTTTGCTTTATTTTTAATTTCAGCTTTAGTAGTCCCATAAAAACTTTTTCTTTTTTTATTTATTGTTATACGTCCCTCGTATCTGCCATCATTTCTTAATTTTATCTTCATGTTATTGATAGCAGCCGATACATTGTTCAATAATTATACCTCCCTATAAAACAATGCAAAGACTTCCTGTTTTTTTATTATAACAAAGCCTTTGCATTTGTTCAAGTTCAATAATAAATTTCTTCACCTATATTATTTGAAATCCATTCTTCAAGTATTTTATATGTTGTTATATAATCTCTTCCTACTTTTACAACCAGAAGTTCCCCCGACTTTATTAATTGATTAATTTTTGTTTTTCCAAAGGGTAATATTTCATATAAATCTGATTGGGATAAAATTTTTCTTTTCCTATCCTCTACCTGTGCTTCCAAACCCTCTACGCTCCTTCCCATACAGCCTGCTGGCCTCATAAAAAACAATCCCTGGCTGGTTACGGACAATCCTGAACTGGCATATCCTGTCATCCATATGTATTACAGTATCCCTTGTGGCATATACAGGCATCATCCACTGGTCGCTGTCCCCGCAGTATGAGTTGTCAATTATCCCTGTGCCATTTGTCTGTATAATTCCATAATTCTTAAATGTGCTGCTCCTTGGTACAATGTGTGCTTCATACCCATCAGGCAGCCCCATGGCAACACCAAGTGGTATAAGTTTAAATTCCCCCTGTTTAAGTTCCACATCTTCTGCTGCACGTAAATCTATCCAGTCTGATTTGCCATCAATATATTCCAGCCTTTTGATATTATCTGAAAAATATTTTATCCTGATATTTACCATACCAAATCCTCCTTTATACTCATGTGGTTTTTATATATTTATTTTCATGTTTCTTCCTATTTAGATTGCTGCCAGCTGCCTTTGCATATACAATACCTGGTACAGGTTTCCCGTCCCTATATAACCAGCCTGGCTTTTATAACCTGCAAATCCAGGCTGTTATTTATGTAACACAAATGCCCGTTATTTAATTTGACTGCATTTTCTTTACTGTTGCCATTATTTATTTTAATAAAAACCCCATTGAACATTCTGCTCCCATACTGTCCCCCATACCTGTTATTTTCTATAAGGGCAAATATATCACCTTCTTTTATTTCATCTATATGTTTATTAAATGTATTGTTTATAATTTCTAATGCCATTACAGATACCACCCTTCATGTTTTACTGCCAGTATATTAAGACTGGTATGGTTCAGGTAATGGCATCCAGGCAATGACATCACCCATATAACGCTGTCCAAATGTGGAAGAATTTATGTCATTATCCATATCCCAGTTCTGTCTAAATTTACCTTTCCAAAATATATGCTGGATTACTTGTCTGTTTGGATTAACTGCACCTTCATGTGTTGTTAATACCCTCTGCCCTTCATCTGGCAGCCGCACGCTGCATGGTATCCACCTGTCTGTTTTTGGCTGGTTATTTATTTCAGACATTACATCTGACAACATATCATGTTTTGCTAATTTTTCATCATCACTGATATCCTGGTCCAGTACCTTATCATAATATTGTCTTAGTGTACCAACCAGTTTCTTTTCATCAATCATATAATCCTTTCTTTCTGCATTATCAAAAATATTTATGGAACAAAGCTTTACATGTCCTTTTCCATTGCCCGTTTTTATATTCATATCCGCCAATAAATACATTCCCATTAATTATTGTTACATTATTTGTTTTTACTGGAGGTTCTGGTATTTCTTTCCCGTTTATAATTATTTTTTTGTCACCTGTTATAATCTGGCTGTTTATAATTTTATTTCCATTTCCCATTCCAGTCATTCTCTTTCCATTACATTATTGGCCAGTATCTTTGTATATTTTCATTCTTCCCAGTACAAAGCCTGTCCACAGTTATTACAGAAATTTTTGTTAATTGATACCAGTTCCATGCATAAAGGACATTGGTAATAATTTATAGATTTACATGGTGTAACCAGATTTGGTTTCTTTTTCTTCTGCATTTCCATTGCTTCCCGACATTCCTCAATTGTGCCGATTTTTGCATATTCGGCATATTTCAAAAGCGTATGCAAAAGTCCTGTGCTGATACCGCTTTCATCAACATCATCTTGCCCCTCACTGATAATCTGCAAAATTTCTTTGATTTCTTCTGTTGTTCCGATTTTCTCGTATTCTGCCAACTGTTCTAACTTGGGTATTATGTCCCTGCACATGGCAGATATATTTGTTTGAAAAGTAGGAACAAAGTCATTTTTATGTTTCTCTGCAACTGCCTTTAATTCTGTTATCATTGTTTCTGTATTCATTCCGCTACCTCCTTATAAGGAACATGATATTTTGGTTTGTTTACCGCATTATTCCTAAATAATCTTTTACCTCGCAAGTTTCTTTATCAAAAATCTCAACTACAACCCCTTGATGAAAATTGCTTGTTTCATAATGTAACGCTGTTCCGATTTTACTTTCTTTTGCAATCTTGACGAACGCAACTAATTCTTCTTTGCTTTCAAATTCTTCAATAGGAACACTTGATATGTATGTCTGTCCTTTTATTTCTTCTAACGCATTTTTAAGAAATTCACTCATTCCACAACCTCCAATCTCTCCAACACGCAACTCTCGCAAAGTTCCTCTCCGTCAATCCGATACAGCTTGTCAACTTCATCTCCGCAGTTATCACAATAAAGCACTCTGCAATGCCTTAAAATGCAACTATCGCCCAAGCATGGATATGCAGGAACGGCACACCCACAGCAATGGTTTTCTTCAACTATCATCCGCAATACCGCCTGTTCCATGCTTCAATTGCAAAATCTGCTGTTGCATAATTTCTTGTTGATGCTTCACAATTTTGACAAAAAACATGTGCAGATACCACCTGTCTGTCAAATCCTTTTATTTCTTTTAATTCTGCCTCTTCTCCGCAAAAAGGGCATTTTTTAATTCCTGCCATTTCCCCAGCCTCCGTTTTTCTATACGTGACATTTGTAGTGGATTTTATAATTTCCATAATCATGTCAAGTTGTAAATTTGTTATCCCTGGAACAGTGTTATCTATTGTATTAATTACTTTCTGTGCATCAAAAGCAGCAGTCTGTCCATCTATCATTTTTACAATAGATTTCTTTGTTTCTTCCATTATTACAAATGCCATAGCATTTGCAGAACCTGTTATCCTCATAGAAAAATTGTTTAATTCTTCCAATAACTTACCTCTGCTTATTAAATCATCACCCATTATTCAGCCCCTTTCCAGATATTCTTTTAAAACAAGACAACTATCATATCCAAATTTTTTACTTGTTGTCAGTCCTATTTCTTCCAATAACCCCTAAACTTCCACAATGCTTGGACAGATACCTGTTATTCATAGTCCTGGTTATACTAAATCTTAAAATTAAGATTCTCACCTGTTTTTATACTGATTGTAACCATATTTACTTTTGGTGGTTCTTTAAATTTAATCTTCTGCCCACAATATGGACAACAAATGTATTCTTCACTTACACTGAAACCACATTCCTTGTTTGGACACCGCCATTCGTTAGATTTTTCACCATGATAAAGGGTATACCCTGTATATTCTGCTGGTTTTCTGATGAATTTCATTACCAATCACGCTCCTTTAATGGAAATATTCCAGGTTAATCCAGACATCAGAATTTCCATGGTATTTAGTTTCTGTATCAATAACTATCGTATTTGCTGGCTTTTTAGAAAGTACGTTATCTCCATACTTTTCTTTCAACTTTTCAAATATGAAATTCTGGACTTCTTCAATATCTTTAGGTTTCATTTTATTACCATTTCCCTTCCATACATTCTGCACTCATCACAAGATTATTCTGTTCTATATATAAGACACATTATCATAATAATGAAATACTACTTGTCTTTTTCTAATGTTGTTCATCAGCAATTTCAATACCAATACATACAACTTTGTCTGAATATCCAATATCATCAATATTTAATTCTGCCTTATAGTTATCATATGGATATTTATATGTACATTTTTGTAGTTCTTCTTCCATAACCTCTAAATGCACTGTTGCATCTAATTCAAAACCAGCATATGGTTTTAATTTATCAATCAATTCTTGCACTGTCATATCCCTGTTCCCTTCTTCCCACTCTTACAAAACTTCATGTATCCCCAAGGTAAAATACTGTTTGCGCTTTTCTGGTTCTAATCCTCTATAATGGTGAATGGGGGTATATTTTTCTGTCAAAATCTATAATTCCTTCACAGCCTTTTATAAACAATGAGGCAGGGCATATATAACTTTGTAAATAATCTTTGAACTTTGCACATTTTTCTGTATGGTTACATTTATCACAGTCTGAAGCTTTACAATATCCTGCTAATTCCCTTATTGTCATAACTTGCATTTCGGTATCCTTCTTTTCCTATTTGTGAAATTCCTCTGCCAATATCTCAAAATTAACAGCGTCATGGAGTTTGCCGTCTTGTAATCTTGTAATTTGTCTATGATATGCACACTCTACACCACCATGTTTCTTAATAAAATTCCTGTATCCTCTTATTGCTGGATTATCCACATAAGCAAACCATGATATCCTGTTCATATGATAAACTTCAAACAAATTGCATATCGCTTTATAAACATCTTTAACAAATTCAATACTGCCCTTTTTGAAACTGATAATCCCAAATTTATCAGCTGACATTGCAGACCAATCAACTTCATAAGTTATGTATCCTATAACATTATTTTCTTTATCAACTGATACAAATTGGTGGCAGCCATAGTTATCTTCGTTGATATTTATTTGGCTGTCACCTGCTCCGCCATTCCAAAATATATTTTCTGGCTTATACCATGACCTTATATTTTCCTCTTGTAATTTTTCTTTGTATAACTGTGCTGGTTTTAACATTATTCTCTAAACCTCCATTCTTGGAATCTCCCCTAAATACAATCCCTCATTTTCCAACATCTGCAACGCCCTTATTTGCTGTTCTGTCAGCTTGCCGCACCGAATAAAATTCTCCCAAACCGCACAAGCACCACTCATTTTGCAAAGCCATGTCACAAAATCACAGTAGTATTCCTGCGGACACATGGCGTTTAATTCTTCCCTTGTGACATTCAGCTTTTCACGCGCAAGCCTTATCAGCTTTTCTTGATGTGACGGAACGGCGTACATTATCTTTCCGTTTTCATCAATTACGACTTCAAGGTAATGGATAAAGTTTTTCTTGTGCTGTTCTATGTCAAAGTCGGAATATACAGTGTAGGACATTTTATTGACCTCCTATAAAATCAAATAAATTCATCTGTGCCAATTCTCTGTCAAGTCGTTCTTTTGACAGCTTATAATAGTGTTCGTCAAGCTCAAATCCAATAAACTTATGATTTGTGTTGTGGCAAGCAATAAGGCTACTTGCCGAACCAACATGGGTATCAAGGATAATATCTCCCTCTTTGGCATATTTTGTTAAAATCCATTCGTATAGGGCAACTGGCTTTTGTGTTGGGTGTATACGAGTTTCTTTATTTTTCATATTTTCCTGAAGCATTCCTTGCCAACGATACTTAAATTTTCTGACTGCTGTATCAAATGAAGTCCATGCTAATTCACAGTCTGCAAAATCTGTTTCGCCATTATCCTTATCCCAAACAATCCAACAGTGGCTATCGTATGGAATTTTACTGATAAAGTGGTTTGCACCCCATATAATTTGATTTTTCGATACCCTAAATAATTCCTTAAAATATGTATCATCAAGCGGTTTCAAATCGTTTCCGCTAAATGCTTTATAATCCTTTGAGGTAGCTAGCTTTCCTCTTGTGTGGTTTTTATCTCCACTTTCTCCAATTCCATAAGGAACATCACCCACCGCCAAATCGAGATATTTATCAGGAAATTGTTTCATTCCTATCATGCAGTCGCAATTTACATAAATGCTTGTCGGGTGTGCTAAGTCAAATTCTGTTCCGCAAATGCTTATCATTTTTCCGATTGGAGTAAACCATGGTTTTATGTGCGCACTACTCCGTTACCTCCAATCTTGAAATTTTATTTTTACCAAAACTTCTTTTTCTTCTTTTCTGTGTCTTGTCCGAAAGCCTTAACCATTTGTTTTATTGCCTCTTTGCAATAATCTTCTCTTGTGCCTCGCAAACTGTAAGGGCATTTACCACTCGGACTTGATTGTGTGCAAAAATCACATTTAGTCATCTTCTCAACCTCCATTCCTTGTCAATTCCTCAATGTTTGATACACATAGATAGTCAAGACCTTTTTCTTTCAATTCTTTGTTGAGCATTTCAACGTTTTTAAATTCAGAAAATGCGATACATCTGTCACAACATGAATTTGATTGCCTGCTTCTAACACAGTTTATGCACCCAACTTCGTGTTTTCCAAGTCTTTTTTCTTTCTTTTTTAACTTAAAAACTGCCTTTTTAAAATCTCTCATTATTTTTCCTCGTCAATTCCTCATAGCACTTCTGAAAATGGATGAAATCCTCCACATTACCTCCGCTGTCTGGATGGGCGTGTTTCACGGCATATCGAACTGCGTCAACCATATCTTTTGATATCGGTGGCGAAGAATAAGTATTTTGAAACCCGTTGCCAAACACATTCCGGTATGCACCAATAAGAGATTTAAGTTGCATATTCTCCATAAGAAGTTCGGTGTTTCTATTTCTTAATTTTTCAATGTCTGTATTTCCACAATCAGAAATATTTCTATATATTTTAAAATTTTTTCTTATTTCCTCTAGTTGCTTTTCTGCAATGTAATTTTCAAATTTTAATGAATGATTTTTTACATACATTATTAGGAGGCAAATAAACATAATAATTATTATAACTATCAAAACCAAAACTCCCCTTTCTGACGGTCACATATAGCAACCGCCTTTTTGAAATAAGAAGGTATCCTATAGCTTATAATAAAATCTTGTGTTTGTGATACGTAATTTCCATAAAACCTTTAGATGATACCAGCATGAAAGTTTCTTTTATTCTTGCGGAACGGTATTTCAACCGACTTTATTCATGGTCTTTGCCCTCGGTTTCTTCATCCCTGCTACATTTCTTTATTTCACAACAACAAGCGGATAACATATCTGATAATGTTGTTTCCTTTTCTTTATAAATTGGGCTTTCCGTCATTCCGTCACGCTCCGCTATGTAATTACAAAACGCTTTTAAGAAACTCTCTGCATGGTTATCGTGGGAAGATAAATAAATTGGATTCTCCCATGTGTCATACTGAAAATTCCATTTTGTTTTATCCGTAATGATTTTAATTCCAGTTAAAGTACCGTCTTTCATATACTTTTCAATATGCTGTACGCTTGACATTGGTATAACCATATCCGCACTGCTAAAAATTGTTTCTGTCACTCTTGTATTCATTACCTCAATCTCCTTTCCCTGCTAAAACGGCAATTCATTTTCAAACCTGTAATTCTGCACCACCGACACGAAATCGGCACCACTGTTTTTAAGAAATGCAGCAATCTCATTCAGCCTAGGCTTGTTCGTGCATTTCATTTCTCCGACAACTACCTTTTCATTATGAATGTTTGTCTTAATCGCACGAATACACCAGTATTCTTCTAAAACCTTGTCTTCACTTACGGTCACATTATGTAACATTGATTTTTCCTCGCTTTCAAACAATTTTCTTAACCTCAAAATTTCTTCTTCAACATCTCTCTGTTTATCTCCTGTAATTTTGCTGATTTTATTTCCTAAATCCTTTATCATCTTGTCGAGTTGCGGAATATTTTCAGTTGCCATTCTTCCCCTCCATCTCTTTCAACGCCTGTTCTGCGGCTGATTTTGTGAGGAAAACATAACTTCCTATATGCTTAAATTCGCAGTAGTTAGGGCATATCAACCCACTGGGTTCTACATGTTCAAAACTTATATTCCAGTCACAATCTCGCTCAACATTGAATGATGTGACAACATTTTCCCATATCTCTTTGCTGATTTGTCCTTTTCTTTTAACATTATGAATTGTATACACCGTATCCCCAACCGCGCAAGGCAGTTTCAGTAGTTTTCCTTGTTCCTCTAGGTCCTCGTATTCTGTAAGTTTCCGATACATTTTCAGAATATGACAGCCTTTCGTACAGCCGTCCTCTTCGTAACAACCCCTTTTACAATAATTATCCATTCCGCATAATTCCCACGGGTCATAGTACACCTTATTCAAATCATTTACTGTCAACCTCTCCATTCTTCCTATCCTCCGCTTCCTCATACTCCTTAATCCTCTCATACGCCTTTTATAATAATTGCCTGCAATCAAACACATTATTTGGTTCATAATTTGGACAACCGCTACCATCTAAACAGTGTTTTAATTTGTTTGATAATTTCATAGCTTCTACTTTTCACTGGTTAATTTTTTAAACAATTCCTCAAATTTATTTTCTATTTCATTTGTGTATTTCCTGACCATTTTATCTTTTACATCTTTAAAAACTTCTGTCCTTACTTCTCCAAACAATTCCTCAAATTCTATAAGATACGTACCCATATCATGTAAATCATCTTCTATAGTATTTAATAGCAATTTTGTAATGCCATCCCTTAATCTTTTTGTATTATCCTCTCCTAATAATTCTGTAATTTTTAATATTTCTTCCATATTTTTATCCCTTCCCAAACTGGATACTGCTTCCATTAATAAAATTTATATAAAACTTCCAAACCGCCCAAATATTTGTTGCAGGCTTGCAAAATTATCAACGATTTCAGCAGTTTTCTTGTCTTTTTCAATTAACTGTTTCATATCATCTTCTGACAGTTCTGTATATTTAAGTAATCTTTCAATCCATTCTTTCTGCTGTGATATAATTGCTTATGCAGACCACCAAACCACCGCATATATTACATTTTGCAGGGTATAAATTTATCAAAATGGACACCCGCTTTCTATTAATTCAATTTCTAAACCTTTCCTTGCTACAACCACATTTACGCCGTTTCCTGCGACTTTTTGAACCTCTGCCAAACATTCTCCGGCTATTGTCGTTTCTGCCCCCATGTGGCAAAGAATAACTGTTCTAAGGGCAGACGTTTTATTTTCTGATATGAACCGTTTGCAATAGTCAAGGCTTGAATGTCCCCTGATTTTGTGTTCATAGTTTGCTAAATCCCTTGAAACTAACTCCTGCTGATAATTGCACTCACAAATAATGTGATTGACTTGTAAACTCTTAAAATTAAATCTGCAATATTCATAGTCTGTCAGATATAAAATCTTTTGTCCGTCCGCATTTATGTAAAACCCAAAATTCGGCATACTGTTATGTGGCAAAGGGAAACATTGAACCAAAAATCTGCCAAACTTCATGTGGTCTGTTAAGTTGCTTTCGCTAAATGGTTTCCAAACTTTAATTCCCATATTCTCAAAGTCCTTAACCGCCTTTGAGTGGTCTAAATACCCATGCGTGCATAACACACCTTGTATGCCCCCAATTGCCAATTTAAACCACGCTTTATGTCTTTTATAGGTATTCCTGCGTCAAGGATTAAAATCTCGTCATTGCGGCATAGGAGATAGCAGTTACCCGAACTTCCAGAACCCAAACACTTCAAAATCAATCAAACCACTTCCTTTTGCTTTGCAATAGCTTTAGAAATGGTACTTCCAAGCAGTTTCCTTTCTTCTTTTAACATTTTTCCGCTGCCGTCTAACTCTGTTTTTGATGTGCAACCTAATCTGCAATAACAATATTGTCCTTCCCCTCTATAACATGCTTCCATTCCAATTCTTATATGGCCACAAATAGCTGTTGGTTGTTCTGAAAAATCCTTTTTGTCGATTAAGTGCCTTTGTGAAGCGGTAAGACAGGAAAATTCTCCATTTTTGTATCTTTTGTATAACTCATGCCCCTCTGGATACATATCACATTCTTCTTTTGATTTAATTCTTTCTGCCGCTTCTTCATTACTCATGTTCTTTGCATGGCATTTTTGTATTGTTGGCATACCGCCTTTATCAAATCCCCAATGAATACCAAATACACATTCGTTGCAATTTTTCATTCACTCTCAATCCTTTCCATCCATCTGTGCGATTTTTTGAATTTTCTGCTTTGTTTCTTCGGTCATATATCTGTTTCCTCCTCGTCCTCAAACAACTTATCTCCAGCCTCGTCTGACTTCCCTGCAAACATAATACAGCCCTCTATAAATTCTTTTGCTTTTTCTTCTGTGACTGGCTTATTATATGGAACGTGCATTACCATGCGTCCGTCCTCTGCAAATATCATATAGTGGCAGTTGTATTCAGCCTGCGCCAACGCATAGCCTTTGTGGATGAATTTTTGCGTCATTGTCATACCACCACTTTATCATCAGTTGGAAATTGAAAATAGAAATTATCCAAAACCTCAACTTTAGGCATTGGAGATGTACTTCCAATAACAAAATCATTAGGTTTTATATTCGGTTCTATTCCATTTTCCTGCTCTTTTATAACAAGAATTGGAGAATAAGCTTTTTGCAACATCTCCATAGCCTTTCTTGCTTTTTCGGCGGAAGAATATTCTGCCATTTTATTATCTGCTCCTTGAAAGTATGCATAAACAAAGAATTTACTCTTATCTCCCATATATCCCATACTTAAACCACACATTTCATACGGTAAATCTATATTGTACAAATTTTCCTGTGACAAAATCCTCATACCGGTTAAACCTCCTTATAATTTACTTCCAGCTGTTTTGTATAATATTTGTGGTTTATACTTTTCTTCTGTGTAACCATCCCCATTACATAAACCACATTCACAATCCTTATATTTCCATCCCTGTACCCAGCCACCACCATGCAGGTCCGGGAAATATGCAACACATTTAACTTTTATATATCCTGTACCGTTACATCCAGGACATTTGTAAATCTTGTTTCTTTGTACTTTTCTTGCCAAATCCCCAAGTGTTGTATTGCTTCCATACCTTTCACATAATTCCAGCATTTTATGTACTTTCACCCTGAAACCTCCAATCCCATAGTATTTGTGGACTTTACTCCAATAAACTTGTTTGTTTTATCTTAACATTTTGTACATTGGACACTTCCGCCAGCAACAATACTTCCTGAAACATCTCCACATTGGACAAAGCCACCGCAATCTATATCTCCACTCACATCTCCGCTTACAGCGCAATTGCCTCTACATTCAATTTCTCCACTGTTTCCATGAACTTCAACCGAACCAGAACATTCAATTTTGTTCACATCCCCATCTATTGTTATTTGCGCATTATTTCCTATATCCGTCTGAATAACATTTCCATCTACAATTATTTTTCCGTTTGAAACCACTATATTATTTCCAGAACAAGTAATTGTTGTTCCATTTACTGTTATACTGTTCATAATTCCTCTCTTTCCTTTCATTTTATGTATAAAATTTTTTTAGTTCAAATTCCTTGTAATATTAATATTTGAGGGCTTCCTATAAGAAAGCCCATTTATTTAAATTACTGCCTAAAAAACAAAATACATATAACCCTTGTAAAAATATTAGTTATTTTTTTGTTTCTGGTCTTTTTATATCAATCCTTATAATATCAACAACACGGTAAACTGAAATCTTACCACCATCTGGCGTTTTCTTTTCCATTTTGGGAATATCCTTGTTATCTACCAGCATCCTGTAAGTTTTGCCAATCCACTCTAAATAATCTCTTTCCATTTTTGTTTCCTCCTGTTAATTTTTTAATAAAATTTAAAATTTCTATGACTGTTTTATTTATAAATACATCCCTGCTTCCAGATTTGCTGCTATAACCTTATTCTTCATCTCCATAAATTTTTAATGCCATATCCACTTTAAAAGGTTTACCTTCTATAAATTTTGTCTGCAGTTTCCCGTTTTCAAATGAGATTATTAAAACACAGTTATTAAATATGGTCACAAATTCATCACCTTCTTCCAGTTTTTCATCTTCCCCAAATTCTTCTTTGAATTTTTGCATTGCTAATTCAATAGCTTGTCCTAATTCCTCCATCATTTCCTCCTAATCCAACAATCCATTGTTCAGTTCCGTTAAACCCACTGAAATACCATCAGTTTTCCCGCTTGTAATATATTTCTTCTTGTCTATAAAGCGCAGTTTTGAATTGTTTATATCTTTCCCATCAGCTGCAATGGCAAAAATAACACCATTTTCCCTCATTTTGTTTTTCAGCCCGGTTATAAAAGCCTGGATATACTGTCCTGTTTCTTCATCCATTTTATTTAGCCCCTCTTTTTTCATAAATTTACAATGCCACGCCTGCATTACAGGACAGGGCAATGCCATTATTAAAAATTTTTTCTTCACCAATACCAGCCCTCCATTCCCGTTTACAAACATTTGTAATATTTACGGGCTTCCAGAAGGAAACCCGTTTTACTGTTATCTGGTATATAAATTCTCCTGCATTTATCATTTAAAGAAACTATTGCCAGATGCCATCCTGCTTTTCCCAGACTTTTTGGTTGCTGCTCCCTTTAAAAACAAGTGACAGGTCTTTCAGGCTGTCAATATACTGGCCGTCTATGATATAATCCAGGTAATTAATTATTTCCAGGTTACATATATGTCCTTTGAAACTGTAACCGCTCCATAACCATATCTTTTTTTCTGGGAATAATCCTTTACACTCCCTGGCAATACTGGTGGCTTCCTGTATATTTTCTTCTGCAAGAGGCTCACCACCCAGTATACTGATACGGCTTATATACGTCCTGCCTGCAAGTTTTAAAAATTCTTCCCTTGTATGGCATGTCCATTCCTTCCCGCCATTAAAGTCCCATGTTTCCTGGTTAAAACAGTTTTTACAATGGAAATGGCAGCCCTGGACAAAAAGTGCAATGCCTATACCATTGCCATTGCTTGTATCTAATTCCCTTATTGAAGCATACCTGATATTACCCCTCCTCCCTGCATATATATTCATGGTCGTCAAGATGGACAAACCTTTCTTTTATTTCCTGTGTGCGCCCCTGGTTCCAGAAGTTAGTACCAATATACCTTTATACCCTCGGTTTCCCGATATTTACAAGGGGAGTAGACTATGCCTTGCAATCTCTCCGTTTATTCGGTTGAGCAATGCCGATAATTATAGTCGTTGCACCTTATTATTCATTTTTAGCCTGTTAGTTTTAATTTGTTTTTTACCAGTGTTTCAATTTGCTTTTTTCTATCATTTGTTATGATGGGTTCTCTTTTAGGAAAGGCATAACTTTTAAATAAAATTTGTTCGGCATACCACCTTGCAAAAAGGGCTTCGTTTTCTTCATAAAATAAACCAAGGTTATACATTTTCTGGTTAATTTTTATATAAGCATAATAAGCACCTTTTTTAGTTTTTGATATTCCTTTCACATTTTTTTTATTCATTCCATTCTGTTATCTAATGTATTATGGTTTATATGGTCTACTATCTGGTCTGTATCCATAATTATTCTATGTAAAAATATTACTGGCTGTTTTTTTGGTGTATTTATAACATATCCAGCCCCATTTAATCTCCATTTATAGTATTTAACCTTATGTATATCTTCTGAATCAATTATTGCTTCTGAAATTTTGTTTTGTGTCCTGTCGTATAAATCAATAACTGCAATATCACCATAAACATTTATTTCATTTTTATCATATATTGTACGTGGGTTTGTATCTAATGTTCTTCCATATTTTTTTATCTGGTTATAATGTTTTGGACACAATGACTGTCCATAATAAGCAATTTTCTTTTTATTCATCCTGCCACAAATATCACATTTATTATTTTTCATTAGTTTTAAATTCCCCCTGCCTTTTACCTGGTTAATTTTATTTAAAATATTTCCTGCTAAAAATAAATAATCTTGGCTCAAAGTTATCATATATATTTCTAATACACTTAGACTTTCTTTGAATTTCTATCGTTTTGGACTGTGGCAATTATACTGGCTAAACTTTACCACAGGTGCGTCGTGCGACATTCATTTTTGTTTTGTCCCTGTTACCACATACAGGACACTCCCATTCCAGCCTGCCACCTGTGTCAGTAATCTTTATTTCACCATCATACCCACATACCTGGCAGTAATCACTTTTGGTATTCAGTTCTGCATACATGATATTCCCATAAATAAATTTAATTATTGACAGTACAGCATCTGTATTCCGGGTTAAATCTGCACATTCAATATAGCTGATTGCCCCTCCGGGGCTTAATTTTTGGAACCTGCTTTCTAATTCCAGTTTTACAAAAGGGTCAATCTTCTCTGTGACATGGACATGGTAACTGTTTGTTATATAATCCTTGTCTGTTATGCCTTTTATAATGCCAAAACGTTTTTTAAGGCATGATGCAAATTTATATGTAGTGGATTCAATTGGTGTGCCATATAAACTGTAATCCACATCCTCTGCTTCCTTCCAGCACCTGCATTTTTCATTCAGTGCCTGCATGACCTGTAACCCAAATTCCGTACCAGCCCCGTTATCTGTATGGGAATGCCCGGTCATGTATTTTACACACTCATACAGCCCTGCATACCCAAGTGAAATGGTTGAATAACCACCGTGGAGATACCTGTCAATTTTTTCACCTTTTTTAAGACGTGCAAGTGCGCCGTCCTGCCATAAAACAGGTGCAACATCTGATAATGTCCCTTCCAGCCTTTCATGCCTGAGTTCCAGTGCTTTGTGGCATAATTCTGTACGTTCATTAAAAATATTCCAGAATGTTTCCATATCACCGCCAGACGACAGTGCAATGTCAACAAGGTTCACAGTGACAACACCCTGGTTAAAACGCCCGTAGTATTTTGGTTTCCCCTCACCGTCAACATATGGTGTAAGGAAAGAACGGCAGCCCATGCATGGGTAGCAATGTCCCTGCCCGTTCTTATCAGTTTTGCTTTCCAGCATGATTTTTTCAGAAATATAATCCGGTACCATGCGTTTTGCTGTGCATTTTGCGGCAAGTTCCGTTAAATACCAGTATCTGCTGTCTTTATGTATGTTATCTTCTTCAAGGACATATAAAAGTTTAGTGAATGCCTGTGTCACATAAACACCTGCTTCATTTTTTAAACCTGTAATACGCTGCCTTAAAAATTCTTCTGCAAGCATTGCAAGTTCTCTTTTATATTCTTTTGTTTCACCTAAATATATACATACAGATAAAAATGGCGACTGCCCGTTTGTTGTTGTCATTGAATTGCACTGGTAGTTAAATGTCTGGACAGAATCTGCAATTTCCTTTTCCAGGTCTTCCATTGCATAAGCAGCACACTCATCTTCATTATGCCTCCTGCGGCGGTATTTTTCTAAATACTGGTTATAGCTGTCCCTTACAAATGGTGCTAAATGTGTCAATGTGATGGTTGTCCCGCCAAACTGGCTTGATGTCACCGCTGTTATAATCTGCGTGGCTATTGTTGTTGCTGTGATAAGCCTGTGTGGTTTGTCAATCCTTACTTTATTGATACATGTGCCATTCTGGAGCATATCTTCAAGGTTAATAAGACAGCAGTTTGAAATTGACAGCTGGGCATAATAGTCTGCATCATGGAAATGGATTAAGCCGTTATCATGTGCATGTACAATTTCAGGGGGCAGGAGATACCTCCTGGTTATGTCTGTGCTTAAAATACCTGCCATGTAGTCCCTCTGTGTTGTAAGCAGCCTTGGGTTTTTATTTGAATTTTCATCATTCCAGTAACTGCTTGTCCCGTTTAACAGTTCTGCAACCTGCCCGTCTGTCGTGTTGGTGTTTTCCCTCTGGAACTCCCTTATGCTCCTGTAGCCCTCATATGCCCTGGCTGTAAGCCTCTGCCCTTTGTTTATCAGTTTGTCATATACCATTTCCTCAATTTCAGATATGGTAATTACTTCTTTATCCTTGTTTTCTTCATAAATTTCACAGGCAATATCTCCTGCAATCCCTGGTTTTACAATGCCAGAACCATTTTTCATTGCTTTAAGTATTGCATCTGTTATTTTTTCTTTCTGGAAACACGTTTCCGTGCAGTCCCTTTTTATAACTTTTACCAATAAATATGCCCTCCTATAAAATTTTTGTTATAGCCGCATAACCCAGGACTGTAATCCCTATGCCAATGACAGCTTTCCAGCCAGTTTCAAAAACAACCATGCCGTATAGATTAATTTTCATGTTGTATACCACCATCTCCTTTTTAACTGTTAAACAAATATTCTGTGCCACCTCAACTGTACTTTTTCAAATTTTCTTCTATATTCAGGCTCTTTTTAATATTTATATTCCTTAACTGTTCAAGGACTGTAACAGTGTCTTCAAGCATGGCTATATACCTGTTATACTGTTTTGCCATTGATTTATGGTATTTATGGCTGGCTTTCTGCCCTGCAATCACACGCCCTGTTTCTGGGTTAAAAACATCACCACCGCTGCATTTTGCAACACCTTTATATGTTGTGTTTTCTGCCATGTCATGCCCAAATGCCATGTCAAGCATGTCTAGTATACTTCCTGTCTTCGGGTTTGTTTCCCTGGTTTCATCTTTTGCTGTATTGCAGTCTTTCATTATTGCAATTACACACTGGTTTTCTGCTTCTTCAATAAATTTTTTCTGCATATAAAATAATCCTCCCTCCGTTTTTTCTACAGGAACAGCTTTGTGAACTCCCCTGCTTTTTTATTAAGTTCTTCCAAAGTCCCGTTATTTTCTATAGTAAAGCCATACCTGTAACAAAATACGTCCCTGTCAGACTGGTTGCTCCTGATGATTCCAGCGGCTTTCCTGGTGATAAGTACAGTTTTTGCATTAAATTTATGTACAGCCCTTTCTATTTCCTGTGGCTCTCTTATATGGAGGAACAGGAATTTATTATTATCCTTATAAAATTCTTCCACTTTTCTTTCCATGCTTTTAAAAGGCATATCACAATAATCCGCGGCAAGCTGTTTCAAATCAGATAAAAATTTCCTGTCCTTTTCTGTTTTAGTACCTGTCCAGCCAATAACAGCAGCAATTTTTTTTACTTCATCAACAGAAGAAAAATTTACAGAAGGCACATATCCAGACACAAATTTTACAAAAGTATCTTTTCCTGCCCTGCCAGTACCATTGATGACAAATATATGTTTGCCCATTAAATTATTCCTCCATTATATCCATAAAAATTAACTGGTCTGCATATGGCAATGATTTAGCCCATGAAATAAAATTAGGCAATGCTGGATTATCCTGTCCGTTCCATTCATTTAATTTATGGTTTTTACGCTGGTGTACTATTGCAAATATATTTTCATAGGACATGGTTATAGTCCTTGTTTGTAACCATGATTCAGGCAGCCAGCGTATAAGTTCTTTCCAGTATTTTTTGTTTTTTGTTTCAAGATAATGTTTACGCAAAGTTTCTAATAATCTAATTATCTCTGTATTAACTACATCACTAACAACCGTATGCTCATAATAAACAAATGTATTTGGTTCATAGTCATCTATTTCAAAACAATCCAATGTAATAGGTGTAGTCGCCAGTTTGTGCATTGTACCTGTACTGTTAGCTACTGTACCTACTTTATATGTATCAAATTCTTTCCACCAGTAGAGTGGTGCTGTAATATCAACAGACACAAAAATCTGACGCATAAATTTCCTGTGGTCTGTCCCAGCTTTGATAAGTTTCTGTGCAAGCCGCATGTCATTTTTCCCAATAATATATCTGGTTTCAATATCGCCTTGTGAACCTGTACATCCTTCGCTAACAGGACAAGTGCCACAGTGACTTGTTGATTCATCAATAGATGTTATACAATAACTGCTATCCGATTTATCCCAACTATTCATAGGATTTCTCATTCCTCTTAATGAATGTTTAAACCCCCATACTTCTGTATTCTCAAATTTCATATATAATACCCCTTGATTAATGTTAAAATTTTTATCTTATTCCACTACAAACTTTTCTACGTCATTCTTAAATTTCCTGCCTGTCTTTTCATCTTCTATATGGACTACTACAGGTTTGCTTAAATCAAGGCTGAACATCCCCATGATGCTGCCACCATCAACTGTAAAACCTCTTTCCATATTTTTGACCATGATGTCACAGCCATATGTCCCTGCCAGCCCCACAAATGTTTTTACATCTTCTACCTGGTTTAAATTAACTAAAAATTCCATAATATAATTTCTCCTTATCTATACACTTTTATTTTTATAATCCTGCCTTTAAATTTCTTTCCTGCATAAGATACATCACCCATTATTTTTGCTTTCCGTGGTAATGTACCTGTATCCACTATAAATTCTGTAACACTTCCGTCTGTATGTATCCTGTGCCTGTCAACTGTATCTTTATCTGCTTTGCTGTCAGCTGTTATACATTCCAGGACATGCTTTTTTTCATTATGTGACAACACCAGATCAATTTTTATTCCAATACCTGTCGTATAATGGCTGCCTACAGCAATGCAGTACCTGTTCCCTGCCATCCACACACCAGACTTGTAATCCAGGTGGTATTCCTTTTTCATCCTGCCTTGTGCATACTCTGTGCTCCCAGTAATGCAGTCTGCATCTTCATAAGACTTGAAAACACCTGGTACTGGAGGGATATATGTTTTATATTTGTATGGTTTTCTTCTAAGATATTTAGAACATATATACCTGTTTTTGCCCTTATAACGGATTTTGTACCATTCCCTGTTGTATTTTTTTATAACTTTAACCTTATCATTCCAGTAAAAACGGCCAGTAACTTTACTCTTAATGCCTGGTGCTGCCCTGATATTAACAGTTGTCTTTGCATACATTGGAAAACACCTGGCATATGCTGTTGATGGTTTTATGGATACTGGCATTAAAACACATGCTGCCAGTATTCCGCCTAGTATTTTTCTTTTATGGATAACACCACCTCATTTTTCTCTTTTTTTATATCTATATGAAATTATCTGGTTTGTGTGTATGTATTAATATTCTGTATTCCTGGTGCGCCAACACCATAAAATATGTATCTTATAAATTATTTATCTGTTTATATATCATAACATGGCTGGATTTCATACTTTTCCATTCTCCACTTCTGCTTAATGCCTGGATATTTTTTATGGTTTACCTTACTGCAAAAATCCTCTAATGGTCTTGCATAAGTCTGGAATGGTTCATAAAGTGCCTGGTAAATTACCAGCCTTTCGCCCGTTTCAGTATGTTCCGCAAGTCCCTTGATACAATACAGGCATTTATTCTGCTTTTTCTCTTCTTCAGATACCATTTCCTGCTTGAAATGTTTTATAATATCACCTGGTTTTAATTGTTTTATCATTTTTTGTTCTAAATCTTTTAATTCTTTAACTGTATTTGCATATTCACACCTGTTATTGCAGTCTTTGGAATGCTTTTTACCATATGTCACACCATAATATCTAAAACATTGGTTTACTAATATTAGTTTTGCCTCCTTTTTATATTATAACTTATATCTTTGTATTGTATTTTTCTATACATTCACCAATAAAC
>DKYP01000031.1:0-1830 GCA_002499945.1 Lachnoclostridium sp. UBA7097 | reverse complement strand
CATTCACCAATAAAAGTGTAATTTAATGATTGACAAGCTTAAAATTTATATAGTATAATGAACATGAACTAAATATATTAGAATTTCTTCCTTCTAAACAGAAGGGAGGATGATGCATATGAACATTTTTTCGTTTATTATTCAACTTTTCCATACACCTGCTTGTATTTTATTATCATTAACAATTCTGGTGAAGGTATGTGGCACTGTATTTAGTAATTTACATATTTCGAGTAAAGACATAACAATCGCTGCAGATTCCAAAGAAAAGAAACATAAAAAGTAAAGATGTTCATTAAGCAGGAGGGTAAGACAGTCTTTGAACTGTCTTATTTTCGTTTAACTGGATTTATTCCTAATAAAAGTCCTGTTTTATTGACTTTTTACATCTATATATAGCAGTAACAATTTATATATACTGCTATATACAGATGTTTTGTATTATCTGATTCTCAGACTTTCCCCTGATGATTCCAGATTTGCAAATTCACAATCCAGTGAACTATCTTTACCTTCCCGCATTTATTTCAAAATCTGGTTCATTAATGCACTGTAACATATTTCATAAATCATATATCCCATATTTTCCTTGTTTATAAAATTTAAATAAAAATTTGCTACTTTCTGGACTCCTAATATCCTTCTTAAAAATGCTACCTCATTATATTTTGACTCATAATTGTGTCTGATGATATCATCTATTTTACTGTTCTCTATTAACAGATAACAGTTTTTAATATTTATCATTCTGTTAAGTTCTTTGAAAAACCTTTCATCATGTTCTTTGATATTCCCTGCCAGTTCATCAACGGAGTTTTTTCTCTCAATGCACAATTCGTCTGTAAAATATGTATCTTTTACAAAACCCAATTCTGCACAGGATTCTACCATAAATGAATAATCCCCTGTTTTTAATGCCCTTTTCTTATGTTTTATACCTTTTTTATCAAAATAACCAAGTATATGCTGGTTTTTTTGTTCATTACCCGTATGGAGTATTACCATATGGGAAACCAGATCTTTTAACTGTTTTTCTGTATAATAATATTTTATGGCACATCTTCCTCCCCTTTTCCGTTTTTAACCATAAACTTGCCAAGCCAGTATTCAAATTTACCTGGCACGTCCATGTATATTTTCTTTCCTGTTTTCTGGTTTATTTCACCTGTTGGCTCTTTTTTATTCTTCTTTTCAAGTGAAATAATATATAAAATATCACCAGCTGAAAACGGTTTCCTGTTATACTGGTTTGTCCACATTTTAGTTTCCCTTGTCCTGCCACTGTAAATTTCATATAAAAAGATATTAGTAACTGACTTCTTTACATCAAGGGCAGAAACATAATAAAGCCGCCTGTCAGCACCAGGGTCATAATCTGTCAGGATACCAAGGACTTCCCTCTGGTTATCCAGCTTTTCTTTTAATGAAAGTTCCCTGTATGGTATTTTCTGGATTAATTCATTTAACAGCCCTTCTGAATTGATTTTATTGAACTGTTTTTCTGTTTCATTGCCATATCTGGCAAGGGCATCAAAAGGCAGCCCGTTTTCCTCTGCTTTGCTTTTTGATATTGTTTTTGCGCCATACACCAGGTTATAATACCTTGCAGTTTCTAATAATGTATTAGTACCACCATATTCTTCAAAATAGCCAATCCTTATGAGTTTTCCTATAACTGTTTTATTAATGGAAGCCGCCAGTAATGAAGTTAATACTTCTACAAAGTCTTTATATTCTTTCATTCCAAGTCCGTATAATGCATCTGAAACGCCTTCGCCAACCCCTTTTATACTTGATAAGTTAGGGTACACTACTTTACAACTTTACCCA
>DKYP01000065.1:600-2936 GCA_002499945.1 Lachnoclostridium sp. UBA7097 | reverse complement strand
TTACAACATAATTTTTATAATGTTGTAAACTGCAATAGACAGTATTTATTACAATATAGTTCTATTTAGAAGAGGGGAGAGAAGCTGTATGGTACAAAAAACCGAAGATGCCTATAGCAGTCCATGGCAAAACAGTTTTTATAATTACATCCAGCATAAGGAGATTTATCTGGAATACCCGTTTTCTGCCAATAAAGATACAGAAAAACCATTTCTTATAAAAGAACTGGCAGAACAGTGGGCTTTAGATATCAAAAGCACCCTGCGCCCATCTTCATATGCATGTTACCAGAATAATATGGAAAAATATATACTTCCATATATAGGTGAAATGCCAGCAAGCCTTTTTAATGCAGATGTTTTATCAGAAATACTTGCATTTTTAAAACAGGAAAATGATATAAAAAAAGCTGGTAAAGAAGAACCTTTTTCACAATACACACTTTACCTTATAGAAAATATAGTGCGTGCCATGTGCCGTTATGGTGCGGAAAAAGGTCTTATGCCAGAAGTTTCTTTTGGACAGGCAGAATATAGAATCAAAAACAAAAAAGAAGCCCTGCCATTGTCAGAACTGGAAATGCACCAGCTGGCCTGTGTTGTAGATAAACAGGAAATGGATGTACAGTTACAAGTATTGCTTCCACTTTATACAGGCATAAGCCTTTCTGAACTCTGTGGTTTAAAGTGGAAAGACATAGACCTGGAAAATGGAAAAATCCATATCCATAGAAATCTGGTAAGAATACAACAAAAAACAGGGAATTTAAAAAGTAACAATAAAAAGAATAAAATTTTTGAAGATAACAACGAAAATACCAAAAGTAGTAAGAAAAGCAGAAAAATCCAGTCAGCAACAATTCTTGCAGAATGTGAACTTCCAGAAAATGAATGCCGTGAATTTATAATACCAGAAAAGTTGCATAATTTGTTGAAAATTATTTATGAAAATAAAAAACCATCAGAAGAAAGTTATGTAGCAGAAGTGAATAAAAAAACTGGCAGGAAGAGAAATGTTTCTGTAGTGGAAATAGTAAAAAAAGAGGAACATGAAACAGATACAGCAAAAACAAATGTTGTACAAGCAGAGCCACCAGATAGCAGAACATTACAGTACAGGATTAAAACAACAGGTGAGATGGCGTGGATTGAGGATTTGAATTTCCAAAGACTTAGAGATACCTTTGCAGTAATGTGCTTACAAGCAGGAGGAGATATATACAGCATGGCTTATGTGTTAGGAATTGGCGTAACTTCTGTATATGATAAATATAAAGCCTGGATGGTAAAGAAAGATGGGTTTCTTAAAGGTATTGGGTAAAAGGATTCCAGAAAAAGTCTGACAGATAATTTTAATTAGAGGATAGAAAAATGCAAGTACAACATGTATTTCTGGTTGGTGCAAAGTCCCTAGGTAATTATGGTGGGTATGAAACTTTTATTGATAAACTAACAGAATATCACCAGAACAATAACAAACTTAAATACCATGTGGCATGCAAAGCAAATGGTGATGGGTGTATGAATCCATATAAAACAACAGGTGCAAAAATTATTTCTGACCATGAATTTATATACCATAATGCACATTGTTTCAGAATTTCTATTCCGCAAAAATTAGGTTCTGCGCAGGCGGTTTATTATGATGTAGCAGCATTAAGGGAATGTTTGGATATTATTAAAAAACAGCATATCAAAAGTCCCATAATATATATTATGGCATGCCGTATTGGACCATTTATAAAATATTTTTATAAAAAAATCCACAAACTGGGCGGAAGGGTATTTTTAAATCCAGATGGCCATGAATGGATGAGGGCAAAATGGTCTGTACCAGTACGTAAATACTGGAAATGGTCTGAACAAAATATGATTAAATATTGCGATTTAGCAATTTGTGATTCTGTTAATATTGAAAAATATATCCATAAATGTTATGACGGCAAAGGGATTAATGGAAAAAATCCTAAAACAACATTTATTGCTTATGGTGCTGAAACCAAAAAGAGTACATTAGCTGATGATGATAAACAGTTTATTGGCTGGTTGAATAGTAAAGGTATAAAGGTAAGAGAATATTATCTGGCAGTTGGAAGATTTGTTCCTGAAAATAATTATGAAGTAATGATAAAAGAATTTATGAAGAGCAACAGTAATAAAGACTTTGTTATTATTACCACAACTGATAATAATTTCTTTAAGAAGCTGGAAAATCTTTTACATTTTAAAAGTGACAAAAGAATTAAATTCGCAGGCACAGTTTATGACCAAGAACTATTAAAAAAAATCAGAGAGAATGCTTATGGATATTTTCATGGACATGAGGTTGGTGGGAC
>DKYP01000065.1:0-321 GCA_002499945.1 Lachnoclostridium sp. UBA7097 | reverse complement strand
TCATGGACATGAGGTTGGTGGGACAAATCCAAGCTTAATAGAAGCATTAGCTTCTACAGAACTTAATTTGTTATTAAAAGTTGGCTTTAATGAAGAGGTTGGTCTAGATGCTGTTCTTTATTGGAATAAGAAATCAGGAAACTTGGCAGAATTAATTAATACTGTTGATTTCATGAATACTGAAGAAAGACTCTGGTATGGAAGAAAAGCTAAAGAGAGAATCGGGGAGGCATATAGTTGGCAATTCATTTGTGCCAGATATGCTGAAGAATTTTTAAAATAGAATATAAATTAAATATAACTATAAAAATAAATAAAGTA